>NZ_JALQDH010000088.1:0-183257 GCF_023631365.1 Caballeronia sp. INML2
GCCACGGCGTATGAGCTCGCGCGGCGCGGCGTGTCGGTGGTGCTGCTCGAAAAGGGCGTCATCGGCGGCGAACAATCGGGGCGCAACTGGGAGTTGAAGGGCTGCTATGCATCGGGCATCCGCCGCTGGCGACTCGCCGCTTTGGAGGTCTGCTTCGGGTCGACCTCTGCCCGACGCGGACCAATCAATGGCCGGCCACCGGCGCGGGCCAACACGGCTCTGAATCTGCGCGAAGCCAGAACCGATTTTCTTGACTCAAGTCGGTAATCTGCCTGTGTAGAGCATCGAGAGAGACACTAACTCTGTTTGGCGCATTACGCCTGCTTGGCATCACGGCCCACACCGACAAATCCTCCATCGCCGCATCCCGCAGATCAATCTGCACCAGCGACTCATCGGCCAGATGGCGAAACACGTCCCAATAGGTCAGTTGCGCAAGGCCAAGACCTTGCACCGCAGCGGTCCGCGCCGCCTCAACACTCGTCGTCGTGACAAAGCCATCCACGCGCTTTCGAATCAACGCTCCATCGACGACAACCGGCCATCGTCTCACCGCGCTCAACCGGATACAGGCGTGATCGTCCAGATCGGCGACCGTCGAAGGACGTCCGTGCTTCTCCAGATACGCTGGCGCTGCACAGACGAGGCGAGGGTTCGGTCGGATAATTCTCGCCACCAGTTCGAAGTCTTCCAACGGCGCCACGCGCAAGGCGAGGTCGAGACCCTGCCCGATGATATCCACCTGACGATCGGAAAGATCGAGATCGATGCGCAACTCGGGATTCGCTTCCAGCAAACGCGGCAGCATCGGCAACACGACGGATTGTCGGAAGCCGCTCGGCGCAGTCATACGAAGCACTCCTGACGCCTTTCTCGGCGACAGACTGAGCTTTTTGCTCGGCGTGAATCACGGCTTGTTCTGCATCGGCTGCTGCTGGGCGCTGATGCTGCTGATGTTCGCGGTCGGCACGGGAAGCGGCTGGATGCTGGCGCTGGGCGCGATCATTGCGGCCGAGAAACACGTTCGCTGGGGCAAGGCGATCGGCAAGCCGCTTGGCGCCGTGTTGATTGAGTGGTCCGCGTGGATCGTTGTGCAGAACGTGCGCATCGGCTGAGCGCCGATTCGCGGCGGAAACAGCAGGATCGTCCTATCCGCGAGACGGTCGAAGGCCGGACAATCGAACACACTCGTGCGGAACGCGCCCTCGCGCTTTTGCTGCGTTCCGATGGTCTCGTCTGCAAGAGTCTGTAATAACCGGCGGCAGGGAACGATGCTAAGGATCGACGAAGTCACAAACAGCGAAGGTTTTTCCGAACGATGCGACGTCGCGGTGATCGGCGGCGGCATCGTCGGCGTCGCCACGGCGTATGAGCTCGCGCGGCGCGGCGTGTCGGTGGTGCTGCTCGAAAAGGGCGTCATCGGCGGCGAACAATCGGGGCGCAACTGGGGCTGGGTGCGTCAGCAGAATCGCGATCTGCACGAATTGCCGCTAGCAATGCAGAGCCTCGGGCGCTGGAGGGAACTCAGCGAGGAACTGGGCGAGGACATCGGCTTTCGCCGGGCCGGCATTCTGTACGGAACGGAGCATCAGTCCGACGTCGCGCAATGGGAAGCGTGGCTCGCCCGCGCGCGCGAAGTCGGTTTTAGCAGCGAGATTCTCAGCGCGCGCGAGCTGGCGTCGCGAATTCCGTTCGGACGGGCGAAGTGGGCGGGCGGCGTGTGGTCGGTCACCGATGGCCGCGCGGAGCCGTCCAAGGCCGCGCCGGCGATCGCGCGCGGCGCGCAAAGACTCGGCGCGAAGGTGTACCAGAACTGCGCGGTGCGCGGCCTCGACACGAGCGCAGGCCGCGTGGGTGGCATCTGGACCGAGCGCGGACGGCTCGCGGCCGATACCGTCGTGCTCGCGGGCGGCGCATGGAGCGCCTTGTTCTGTCAGCGTCACGGCATCGATCTTCCGGCCATCAATGTGATGGGAACGGCCTTGCGGACCGCGGAAGCGCCGGGCGTCATAGAAGGCTGCTTCGCGGGCCCGAACTTCGCGCTGCGACGCCGGCTGGACGGCGGCTACACGATTGCGGTTCCCGGCTATGGGCGCGTGGAGCTCGCGCCGCAAAACCTGCGGCATTCGGTCAGGTTTCGCACCATGTTCCGCAGCAAGTTGCAGAAGAAGCTGAAGATTCGCATTGGATCCAGTTTCTTCCACGGGCCGGAGGCGAACGCCGCGTGGCGCGAGGGGGACATCTCTCCGTTCGAAAAGACCCGCGTGCTCGATCCCAGGCCGGATACGGAATGGCTTCAGTGCGCGCTGCAAAACGTCGCGCGCGTGTTTCCCGAGTTGTCCGGCTTGCGGATCGCTCATGCATGGGCGGGCGCGATCGACACGACGCCGGACCTCGTTCCCGTCATCTCGAAGGTCGATGCGAAACCCGGGCTCGTGATCGCGTCGGGGTTCAGCGGCCACGGCTTCGGGCTGGGCCCGGGCGCCGGCATGCTCGTGAGCCGTCTGGTGATGGACGACGCGCCGCAGTTCAACATCGCACCGTTCAGGCTCGCCCGCTTCAGCGACGGAACGACATTGAGCAGCCCGCAAATGATGTGAGCCGTTCGGTGCCGCCGACCGCGCGGGTCGAAAGCAGCATGGCGCTTCAGAAGCGCGAGCGGCTCACGGCGAACACGCCGAGGCGCGAAATCTTCGGTGCCTCCAGGTTGATCGCGCGTCGTACGCGTTCGCAGCGAGTGACGCTTGCGGACCCAGTCACGTGGCTGCAGCGCGACGTCCATTCTCCGCACTTGAAGTGCCCGCGCGTGAGGAGCCGCCGCTTGGAGCAGTCCCAGTGACGAAATGCAACTAATCGTCTGCCGCGCTGATCCCAGTAACGTTCCGCCCGGCGCCCGGCGCGCAGCCAACGCAAGGCGTCAACATAAGCGATCAGTCTTTAGCCAAGTCGGTCGCCGACAGCTCAAGATGCTTCGAAGGATGCGCCAGGAGCTTTCGCTCGGCGATGGCATGAATGCGCCCAAATCCATCGCGGAAGACCCTCAATGTCCGAGCATCGTCCGCACTCGGCGCGAGCCAAAAATACGCTTCGAGGGCGGCGCGTGAAACGACGCAGGTCACGGGTTCCTCGCGCCAGTGCATGACGAAGGTGAAGCTGCGTTTATCCGCCGAGATGAGTGGTTCCGGTGGGGGCGCTTTCATGGCGGTCTTGCTTGCGTCGGGGTTGCGTTGTAGTCAAAGGTTGCGCGCGAGCGTCACCAGTCTATCCGGTGCTTTTCGTCGGTCTCTTGATGGCGTCGGTCGTCATCGATGTGCAGGTAGAGGCTCGTCGTCGTCAGCGATGCATGTCCGAGGTTGTCGCGCACGAGGCGCAAGTCGACTCGCTGGTCCGCCATGTGCGAGCCCGCGCTGTGCCTCAACCAATGCGCCGAGGCTTTTGTCAACAGGTCGGCCCGTGCGGCAGACGTCTCGTCGCGCTCGCGGAGTCGGGCGGCGGCCTGCGCGAACACTTCTTTGACGATCGCATGCAGTGCGGCGCGCGTCAAAGGCGCGCACGTCTGCGTGCCACCGTTCGCTGCCGTCGCGCCGATTGGCAAGACCAGCGGCGTGTCTTCATTGGGCGCGGGGAGTGCACTCAGCCCGAGATGCTGCCGGTATCGCGAGAGCTCCGTCATCATTTCACGCGTCGCAGGCACGAGCCGTTCCTTGCCGCCTTTGCCGTGCACGGTGAGCCACCATCGCATCACGCCGTCGGCATCGCGCCGAACAAAAAACTGCCCCATCGTATTGCCACCGACCTCAGCAATCCGCAGGCCGCCCAGATAGAGCAGCGTGAAGAGCCACCGCACACGAGAGGCATGAGCGATCTGGCGTGGCGTATCGCTTGGCATGGCCGCGATGGTGTCCTTGACCTCTTGCCAGATGCTCGGCTCCAGATAGCGGGTAATGCGCGGCGCCGCGTGTCGGGCACGCTGTCGGGACAGCGAGAGCGGATTGCCCGCCAGGTAGCCCGCTTGAACCAGCCACGAAAACAGCGCATTCAGAATCACGGTCGCCTGGCGCTGACTCGCAGGCGAGAGCGGCCCGTAGAACGGGCGCCAGCGCGCGTCGCTGCGGGCATGCTTACGCCCGCCACCCGCAACCCAGGTGGCCGCCGGTTGCGGATCGGCCAGGAAGTGTTGATAGCGCAGGCAGTCCTCGTGCGTGAGCGAGGAGAGCGGTTTGTTGAGCACGACGACGGACCAGAGCAGGAGTCGCTCGGCTTCCTTGCGGTAGTTCTCAAAGGTGGTCTTGGTGTCCGTGAAGCGCGACAGCCATGCGCGGATCGCATCGAGGTCATTGTTCGCGGCGATCTGTGCGCGACCCGTGACGGCGCGATTGAAACCCGTGCTGCCGTCCAACTCGGACGGAATGACGAGCAGCTCCAGCGGCGCAGGCTGAAGCGCGAGGGAGGGCGGCGAAGGGAGGGTGGGCTTCAAGATCGGGCGATTTGAAAAGCGGCTTTTGGATTATTGTAATCGACATTATAGGATTAATGTCAAATAGATAGTCGCATTGGATTGGATCTATAGTGGATTACGTTGTAATATGAGCGCACTGCTTATCCTTTCGCGGCCATGCCCGACGTTCTCTCCGACGAAACCCGCCTAGCCGCCGATATCGAGCGCCTCAAAGTCGAATTCCCGAAGACGCGCGAGCTCTATCGCGAGGTGTGCGCGTTGCTGTTCTTTCGCTTTGGCGTCGCGCCCACCGCCAATCGCCTCTACAACCTCGTGCGCCGCGGCACCATGAGCACGCCGGCGTCGGTGCTAAGCGAATTCTGGGCGGAGCTGCGCGAGAAAAGCCGGGTGCGCATCGAGCATCCGGATCTGCCGACGGATCTGAGCGACGCCGCAGGCGAGCTGATCGGGACGCTGTGGACACGGGCGACGACGTCTGCACAGGCCGAACTGATGTCCCTGCGCGATGAAGTTGAAGCGCAGCGTGCCGAGGCGGAACAGAAAGTGGTCGCGGCGCGCGAGGAGTTGGGTCGGACCGAGACGGCGCTGGAGCAGCGTACGGCAGCACTGCTGGCGGCCCAGGTCGAGATCCGGGAGCTGGAGCGGCGGCAGGCCGAGGAGGCAGCCACGCGTAAAGCGCTTGAGGCGCAGATCAAGCGTCTCGGCGAAGAGGCGCTCGTGCGCGAGCGAGAACTCGAGACGGTGCGCCACACCTTCTCGCGTGATTTGGATAAGCTCCGTGAGACCGCCGGCCGTGCCGAGGAGCGCTTACGCGCATCGGAAAAGCGCGCACTGCTGGAGATCGATCGCGAACGCAGCGCGGTGGCCAAGGCTCAAAAAGAACTGGTCGAAGCGACCAAACGCGCCGACAAGCGAGACGCCGAGCATCGTCGCACCGTTGAGGCGCTGCAGGAGCAACAGGGCGATGCGCGCCATCAAACCGGGGTGCTGCAAGGCAAGCTCGCCGCGCTCGAAGCGGCCCACAAGTCACTTCAAGAGCAGCTGAAGTCGCTGCGTGAAACGACGCGCCCCCCGGGGCGGCGCGTGGCCACGGCAGAATCCAGTCCGCCCGTCAGGCGAGCTGCCCGAAAGGCAGCCGTTGGCAAAACGGTGAGGGCGAAAGCTCGAACGTAGATAATGACCGCGTGACGCGAGTGTGCGGCGCAATCCATGAGCCGGTTGCTGCCCCGAGTGGCGCCGTCGGTCCGAAGGAGCGAACAAGTGAGAAGATCGGCAGAGAATAAGTTAAGAGACGTGGCGGTGCGCATCGACCCCGTCATCGAACAGCGGTTGCGCGTATTGGCGCGGGTGAGGGTGAAGCGGTCGAGCCTTTCTTCTGTGTCTAGGTGAGCGTGCCGAGGCGTGCTCGCGAGCTGACGGTCTTACGCAAGGCAACCTGAATGGCGGCAGGTCGCGCGAGTCCAGTCCCCTTAGGTGCTCCGCGGGAGATAAGCGCGAAGGCGACTCCAACGGGAATTCGTATTGTTACAAAATTCTTCATCCAAAAGTGTTTTGAATAAACTCTCTTCGAATGAGGGAATTTTTGTTGGAATGAAATGCGAGAGCGAATCTTGGCCCCAGCGTCGATTGTCGATTAAGCAATTCCGGTGTTACACATCCATAGTCACGTGTCGAGCGAGCACCGAGCCGGCCGACGTTAACGCAGCTTCTTCCGACCGAAGAGTTCCGGAGGTGACCTCCAGCATGTACGGGTGTGACCGGTGGCCTACTGGGGAAATCGGACTACCACGGGGGGTAGGTTGAAATAGTCCGTGCGGTGGCGAAGACGGAGCCGCGACCTGGAAGTCTGTCGGAGCCATCTAACTACGAGATGGTGGAAGGGCCGCCTGCAGTGTTCGGCAGGTGCCCCGGCTGTTCCTAGTACTACTGTGTCACAAACATTACGAGGTAACGGAGCAATACGGACATCTCTTTAATCGCCGGGAGATGTGTGCAGCAATCCGCCAGCGCGGTGTTGCGATCGAGTCAGGCACCTGTCGCTGCATTCGCTGGGGAGCCGCGTGGGATGTAGTCCGTGGGTAAGGCAGGTGCACTGCGGATTTCGGAGTTTTTTTACCGCCTTCATTGAGGCGCTGTGCGACGAGAAACCCATAAGCGGCGATGCATAGCGATGCGTGATGATGAAATCCGCGCCACCCACGTCCCTCGAAGTGTCCAAGGCCGAACTCCTGCTTGAGGTTCTGGTAGTCACGCTCAATGCGCCAGCGCATCTTGGCAACGTGAACGAGATGTTCGACCGCCGTCTCTTCTGGCAATGTGCAAAGCCAGTATTTGGTGGGTTCGAGCTCGCCAATGGGCCACTCGATAAGCAGCCATTCATCATCGCGCGACGCAGCCCGCCAATAATCGCGGTGGGAGGTCCGCAGGCGCAACGCCGCAAAGCGGGAACTCAGGGCGCTACGCGTACCTTCGCGCCACGAAACGGTCTGATAGCGCGATGGTTCGAGCGCTAGCGCAAGGTCTTTCACTGCGACGGGACTATGTCCGGTACCCGTCGCTGAAGGCTTCTTGGTCGGCCAGCCTGACCTTTTGAAGATTTAGCAGGCAGTGGAGCAAGTCCCGGTGGCCATACGCGGGTGCTCGACTGGATACCCACGGCGTATTGCAGTCCCATTTCACTAACGCCGTCACGAAACGCCGTGTCGTTCCCATAACCCGCATCTGCCAGCACGACTCGTTCGGGGCACCGCTTTGCCGAGCTTCGCGCAGCTGTTTGATGGCGATCTGCGGCTTGGTCGCAAACTCGATTTCCTCGGGAACCCCTGCCAACCGCCGTCTCGCCGGATCGTCCGCCCATTCCTTCGGGAGGTAAAGCTGATAAGCGACGGGCAGGCTCGCCTCCGTGGTGGCTACCGACAGGCTCACGGCTACCTGGCAATTGTCCTGCTTACCCAACTGCCCGCAATATTGCCGCGCCACGCCCACCGAATGCTTTCCCTTCTTCGGAAAACCGGTATCGTCAATGATCCAATACAGCCCGTTTTGAGGGATTCATGTGCGGCAATACCCAGCGACGAACCTGTTCAACTAATGCGGCGTCAGACCATTCGGACTTTGAAACGAAGTGATGCAGGGACTGGTGCCGCGCACTTACGCGATGCGGCTCGAGATGGGCCGCCAGCGGCTCAACACTTTTACGCGCAATCGGCAGCATCAGCCCCTGACAATAGCCCCACCAGACCGGCACGACGATCACTGTGTCCAATTGTCTCGAATAGGTGTTCCAGGTACTCGTCGAACGATGCTTCCAAGTTCATCGCTTCCTCATGCAAAGGATGAAGAAGCTCCTATAATGCCATGGATTTTATGGCACAGTAGTACTAGCTACCCTTGAGGAAAGATACGCTCATTAAGATCCGGCTTCCGTGAGCGTGTTTTTCTATTCTCAACAGATCATGTTTCACTTTAGCGTGTGCGCAATCTTAAAAACGTAAGCTTGCGTAAAGATATGCTTCCCTCTCGTTGCGTGCATCATCAAAGGCCGCTGCGCGGCTGCGCTGCTGCTACGGCGATCAGACATGGCGAGCGATGCGCGCGCGTACCGCGGACGTGTGCGCCATGAGCGGCTGCGCGATCAGCCCCGGCGATGTGGTCTATTGGCCGAATCTGCGGCCCGTCCCCTCCAACGCGGGCGCGATGATCCTGGCGTCAGTGCTGGATCATCGCGCCCGCGTGAAGCGCGGCACCATCGCGCACGTCAGCGGCCGGCGGTATGGCCGTCGAAGGTCGTTTCCCATCCGCCGCCGAGGGCCTTGCACAGCGAGATGAGATTCGCGGCGGCCGTCGCCTTGCTCTGTTCGAGATTGCTCTGCGCTTCCAGCAACTGCCTTTGGACGTTGAGCACGTCGAGATAATCGAGCGCGCCTGCCGTGTAGCGTTGCCGTGCAATGCCGAGCGCCCGCTGATTGAAGGCGACCACAGCGACGAGACGGTCGCGCCGCCGCTGTTCGGCGTCGTACGCGACGAGTGCGTCGTCGACCTCACGCCATGCATCGAGCACGGTGTGCTTGTAGACGATCGCGGCTTCCTCTTGTTGCGCCTCGCGCAGTTGCAGGGTGCCCTTGAGACGCCCGCCTTCGAAGATGGGCAGCGTAATTGAAGGTCCGACGACGAACTGCCCCGACGCCCAGTCGGCGAGATTGGAAAGCTGAAGGCTCTGAAACCCGGCGCTGCCGTTGAGCGAAATGCGCGGATAGAAATCCGCCTTCGCCATGCCAATCGAAGCGGTAGCCGCATGCAGTTGCGCCTCGGACTTCTTGATGTCGGGACGCCGCTGCAAGAGTTCCGAAGGAAAGCCGATGGGCACCTGTTGCGGCAACTTCGGAACGTCGGCCGCCTCGGCGAGCATCGACTGCAGCGCGCCGGGCTGTTCGCCGAGCAGTACGCCGATCGCGTTGATCGTCGTGCTACTGCGCGATTCGAGCGTGGGAATCAGGCTCTCGATCGTCTCCACTTGCGCGGCGGCATTGGCGACATCGAGGTCCGTCGTGACGCCTTCGCGTACGCGAATTTGCGTAAGCCTCAACGCATCGCGGCCGATGTGGAGATTTTGCTTCGCGATGTCGAGCAGCGACTGCGTATCGCGTAACTCGATGTAATCGCGCGCCAGTTCGGCCCGGGCCGAGAGCAGAACCGCGTTGCGGTCTTCGTAGGACGCTTCCGTCAACGCGGTCGCCGCTTCGACGCCGCGTCGTGCGCGGCCCCAGATGTCGAGCTCCCACGACGCATCGAAGCCGAACTGATACAGGTTATAGGCAGGCGATCCCTTCGAGCCTGGGATTGCCGAGACGCCGAGCGGGGCGTTGCCCGCCGCCGATTGCGGCTGACTCTGGGACGGCGTGACGCCGAGCAGCGACAGAATGCCGTTCTCGCTGCCGCGCTCGCGGTTGTACGACGCGGCGGCATCGAGCGTCGGCAGCTCAGGCGCACCGGCGACGCGTTGCGTGGCCCGGCTCTGGCGCAGACGGGCGGAGGCCGCGGCGACATCGAGGTTGGCGCTCGCCAGCCGTTGCTCCAGTGCGTTCAGCACGGGATCGTTGAACAAAGTCCACCACTCGGGGTTGAACTCCGCCTGCACGGCTTTGCTCGCGGCCGCGGCGGTGCGGGTCTGCTCGAAGGCATCGGGCACAGCCGCCTTCGGATGCTCGAAGTCCGGTCCGAGCATGCAGCCCGTCATCGCAAAGCTCGCCAGTATCGCGAGCGCCAAAGCACTCAGGGAAGTATCGCTCGCGTTCATTTTGCATCGGCTCCTTGCGCAAGCTTCTCGCCGTGGCGGCGGACTGCCACTTCCGCTTCGACGGAAAGCCCTACGCTCAGCGCGGATGCGGCCTCCTGACCGGGATCGATCGTGATCTTGACCGGCACGCGCTGCACGACCTTGGTGAAGTTGCCGGTTGCATTGTCGGGCGCAATGGGCGCGAAGCTCACGCCTGTGGCAGGCGCGAGACTGTCGACGCGGCCTTTAATCACGACGCCTGGAAAGCTGTCGACCTTGATGCGCACGCTTTCGCCCGGACGCATGTTGGTGATCTGGTTCTCCTGAAAGTTTGCGACGACATACGCGTTCGACAACGGAACGATAGCGAGCACCGGTGCGCCGGGCGTCACGAATGCGCCGACTCGTGCGGAACGCCGCCCGACCTTCCCGTCGACAGGTGCATGAATCTCCGTGTACGAGAGATTGAGCCTGGCCTGCTCCAGTGCTGCTTCGGCGCGCGCGAGCGCTCCGGCGGAGCGGTCACGCTGGGCACGCAGCACATCGAGGTTCTGCTCGGTGGTCTTCAATGCGGCGCGGTCGTGTGCCTGCTGCGCGAGTTGCTGAGCAAGCGTGCTCGACGCGCGTTGATGCTCCTGCGTGGTGCCCGCACCGGTCTCCGAAAGATTCTGATAGCGCGATGCGTTCGCGCCGGCGAACTCAATGGCGGCATCGTCGGAGCGCAACGTCGCGCGGGCCTGTTCGACCAGCGAGGGCTGCCGTGCGATTTCAGCGTCGAAGTTCGCGACGGACGCGTGCGCGGCGGTCACGTCGGCCTGCGCGCTCTGCAACGCGGCGCGAAAGTCGCGATCGTCGATGCGCACCAGCAACTGTCCCGCCTTGACCGCCTGATTGTCCTCGACCAGCACATCGGAAATCTGACCGGCGATGCGCGGCGCGACCAGCGTGAAATCGGCCTGGACGTAGGCATCGTTGGTGGTTTGCGTCGATGAGTCGGAGAGCAGTCTGATGCAGGCCCACGCGACGATGACGAGCACGAGGACCAGCGCCGCGATGCGAATGAGCTTGAGATTGGAACGGATGAAGGTTGACATGGATATCGTCCCTTAATGGGAAGGGGGCGGCGTAACGGTCCACGGCGGATAAATGCGCACAGGAAGCACCGGAACAAGGAGAAGAAGGGCAATGGCGACGCACGCCATCACGCGATAGAGATCCGCGGACGTCAGCACCAGCGCCTGCTCGTGCACGCGATGCGCGAGTTCGCCGACACCATGCCCCGAGTCGATGCTTTGATTCGTCACGAGCGCACGATTGCCCAACTGATCGACGAGCATGTTCGAGTGGAAGCGTTCGCGCGCGGTGCCGATTCCTTCGATGAGCGCGGTTGCGATGGCGGCGGAGAACGTCTTGATCGAGTTGAACATGGCGGACGCGAACGGGCCCTCAGTGGGAGGCAGACCTGTCGTGACGCCCATCAGGATGCTGAGGATGACCATTGGTTGCGCGGCGATCTGCAGGGACTGAAGCAAGTAGAAATTCTCGCGAACCCAATCGGATGTGATGTAGCTTCCCATCACGCATGTCGCGATCATGAGGCACAGTCCGGTTGCAAGGATCCAGCGGAAATCGACACGCTTGAGGTTCAGCACCGCGGCGGTCAGAGGCAGCGTGAGCAACAGTGGAATTGCAACGAGCAGCGACAACGGCGTGGTCTGCAGCGCGCGATACGTGTGAATCCTCGCGAGATACTGGCCCGGTATCGCGGCGACGCCGACAAGCAGGATCACCGCGCCGACGAGCGTTGTCAGTCCGTGCGCGAAGTTTCTCCGCTCGAGCAACTGGAGCTTGAAGAACGGTAGCGGATGAAACCATTCGTTGACGAGAAACGCCACGAGCAGCACAGTTCCACCGATGAACATCACGCGGATCAGTTCCGAGTTCAGCCAGTCGAGACGATCGCCTTGCAAGAGACCGATCACGAGCATCGCGACCGCGGGACATCCGGTAAGAAAGCCGGTCCAGTTGAAGGAACGAAGGCGTTCGAGCTTGAGCGGATCGGTCGGCAGGCCAACCTGAATTGCGATGCAACTTAGCAGACCGAGCGGCACGATCTGCCAGAACGCCATTTTCCAGCTGACGTACTCGGTCCAGAGCGCCGCGAGCGGCGTGCCGAGCGCCGGCCCGAAGGTGGCCGTCATGGCATAGCCGGCGAGGCCGTACAGCTTGACCTTCGGCGGCAGATATCGCAGTGCGACGATGATCAGCATCGGCGGAAGACAGCCGCCCGCGATGCCTTGCAGAACACGCAATGTGTACAACGCCGGAAGATTCGGCGCGAACGGGCACAGGGTGCCGAAGAGCATCGTCGCGATCACGGCGCCAATCGTGAAGCGCTTGAGCGTGAAGGTGATGCCGAACCACGGCGCGAACACCATGGTCGCCACGTTGGCCGCTTCGAATAATGTCGTGAGCCAAGTGCCGTCGTCATGTCCGATCGACAGCGCGCCCTGAATATCCGCCATCGCCAGTGCGGTGACCTGTTCGTTCAGGATGGCAAGCAACGAGGCGAGCAGCATGCCGATCAGTCCCATCGCGAGCCCGAGCGAAAGCGCGGCTTGCTGCGGGGCGGCGGGCGTCGGCGCCTGTTCTTTCGTCGCGGCTTGCTGATCGGTGGTCGTGGGTTGGGCGGTGGTCATAAGGGTTCGCTAGCTGCTCGTGTTCAATCGGACATCACATGTGGCCTTTGCCGTTCGAGGCCGCGCGCGCTTCAAGGAATTGAGTCCGGCTTTTTATTTGATCTTTGCGTTCGACCGATGGCCGCATCGCAAGCACTTAATGGCTTAGAGAATTCTAGAAGCGAGCGACACGCGATGCAGCCGGAATGAGCGACTTTTCAGGCCATTTCCTGGGCGAAATTTGCCAGACGACGCTTTAAGGACATGGCATCGCCAAAAGATAAGCATGTTTCCGATGGTAAAGGGAGCATCGTTATTCTGGAATGCTTCGGAGTATAGTCGCGGCCCATCCAACTTGCAGTTGGCCCGCTTGCCGCTTTGGATGAGCGGCCAACGGAGTTCGGTCAAGACGCCGTTACTCCGTTACTCCGTTACTCCATTACGCGGTGCGCTGCACCTCTTCGAAGTATTGCGGCGCTTCGCGCCGGTCGAACATGCCGTATTCCCGGATCACGCGAATATTGCGCACGCGCACATCGTCCGGAAGGTTTGCGTTGTGTTCGAACGCATCGGCCGCTGCCTGATCGGGCCAGGTCGCCACGATAATGACGTTTCCCGGCTCCAGTAGCGCATCGAATGCGTCCCATGCGAGGAGGCTGTATGCATCAGTGTCGAGACCGAGCGATTTCGCGACGCCCTGCGCACCGGCTTCCTTCAGCCAGTCTGGCGAGCGTTTCGCTTCGAGCAGGGTGACCGCTTTCCCCACGCCGGTTTCGGTGGCATCCAGACGTTGTTCGGACAGCGCATGTCCTTCGGGCACACGGGTATCGGCGACAATCTGCCCGATGCGCAGCCGGTAGTCGGAGAAGACGCGATCGCGTGCCGCCTGTTGGATCTTGTGATGCTTCGTCGTGGTACGCCAGCGCACCAGTGACTTCTCGTCGCGCCAGCTCGACAGGGAGAGCAGCCATCCCGCGCGGGTCAGGCTTGCATAGCGGGTGTTGTCGATGAATCCGTCGATCTTTTCAAGCTCGGGACGCAGCATCTTTGCCATGCCGAGATAGGCATCGAACTGATCGGGAACGGGATTGACTTCGAGCATTGCAGAGAACATGGGAGACTCTTTGGTTTAGTGCGCTATACGATGTGCTATTGAAAAATCGCGTGTTGTGGTCTAGCGCTTGTTCACCACGATGCGCCACGCGCCGCTTCAATTCATTCTCGGGCACGCGACAGCTTTGTTGAAGCTCGGCCAGCGCGGGAATCGGGCCAATGAGTGCGGCGCTTCGGCCAAGGGCGCCAACGCCCATCGGACGGGGCGATGAAATAAACTGCGGGCGCGTTCGCAATTGGCCAGTGTGTCCTTGCGCGAGAACACGCATCTGCAGGGTACGGATAGCGCGCCCGCCCGCCGCAAGAGCAGGGCATCGGGCACGTGAAACGATCAGCGCCCGTCAGGCGAAGCCACCGTGATTCGAAGTTCGCGATAGGCACTCACGAGTGCATCGAGGCTGAATGAACGATTCAGACCGCTTGGGTTAGGCAACACCCATGCACGTGCGCCGCCAAACGGCTCTGCTTGCGCACCCCATTCGATATTCCGCTTTCCGGTGATGGCGGACAGCGCCATCTTTCCGAGGAAGCGATGTATTGCGGAGCGTGTTGTCGGATCTTTTGTTCGAATGCCGCCGCCGCCGCCTTGATTTCGAATGATGTCAACTGATCCGCGCGTGCGGTCGGGCGCGGTACTGCCGTCGTGGGTCCGCATCCGTAGCGAAGGAAGCTTCGATCGTGTTCTGGACCAAGCAGCGTTGAAGTGAAACCGGCCAGATGCACGACGCGCCAGAAGCGGTTATTCCGGCCCGCGAAATGGTGGCCTGTCGATGCCGCGAGCATGCCGGGATTGATGCCGCAAAAGATCACCGACAGATGTGGCCAGAGAATATCCGGCAGGGATTGCGGGGCCGGCAGGTCGTTAATCGATTTCAGCAAGCTCTGCCTGCTCGATATGTTCATCGATCTCGATGTCCGTGACGGCCTGCGGGCCAGGGGCCACGCGAAACCGCTGACGATACTGCTTGGGCGTGACGTTCAGGCGCCGCGAAAAAGTCGTACGCATGTGCGTCGCACTGTGAAAGCCGCACTTGAACGCGACGGTCTTGAGCGGCGCGTCGCTATCTTCGAGCAGCTTTCTTGCCGTATCGACGCGAACCTGCTCGACGAACGCCGATGGCGTCACCTTCGCATACTTTGCAAACATGCGAGAGAAGGTCCGTCGGCTCACGGACACGGCGCGTGCTAGAGAATGAAAGGGACTTCCCCGTCCCGGGGCTGCGGCGGAAGCCGCGAGTCGGCATCAATGTGCCAAGATGAAGTTGCTAACGTTCATCGACACCAGCGAGAGGGGAAGTCCATGCCTATTGTCACTATCGGA
Organism: Caballeronia sp. INML2; assembly: GCF_023631365.1. Lineage (NCBI taxonomy): Bacteria > Pseudomonadati > Pseudomonadota > Betaproteobacteria > Burkholderiales > Burkholderiaceae > Caballeronia > Caballeronia sp. INML2. Next base: position 14,847 of record NZ_JALQDH010000088.1, read on the forward strand.
ATCGATCTTGCCAAGAATGTATTCGCCGTTCACGGTGTGGACGAGACCGGCAAAGCGATGCTGATCAAGCCGCGTGTGCCGCGCGATCAACTGGCGACCCTGATCGCGCAGTTGCCGGCGTGCCTCATCGGGATAGAAGCGTGTTCCGGCGCCCATCACTGGGCCCGCGTGTTCCAGCAGCACGGCCATACGGTCAAACTCATGGCGCCCAATCTTGTCGCGCCTTATCGCATGTCGGGCAAGCGCGGCAAGAACGACGCGGCCGATGCTGCTGCGATCTGCGAAGCAGTGACGCGACCGAGCATGCGTTTCGTGCCGCTGAAGGACGAACATCAGCAGGCAACGCTTTGCCTGCATCGGACACGACAAGGTTTCGTCGAGGAGAGGACCGCGACCTACAACCGGTTACGAGGCCTGCTCTCGGAATTCGGCGTGGTGCTGCCACAGAGCCCGGAGAAGCTGCGCCGGCACATCACGGAACATCTGGACACATTGCCTGGCTGGGCGAAGCGCAGTATCAGCGATCTGCTCGAGCATGCCGGCAATCTTGAAGAGCGCCTGTTCGAATACGATCGTGCTATCGCCGAGATCGCGCGTGAGGATGCGCGCAGCAAGAAGCTGATGCAATTGCGTGGCATCGGCCCAACCACGGCAAGTGCGTTGCTCGCCAGTATCGGTGCCGGGCACGACTTCAGAAACGGTCGACAGGTGGCAGCCTGGATCGGTTTGACGCCCGGTCAGTACAGCAGTGGCGGTAAAGCGCGACTGGGCAGCATTACGAAGGCAGGCGACGCCTATCTACGCGGCCTGTTGGTCAACGGCGCGCGCGCCGTTATTGCCAATCTCGGCGAGAAACAGGATCGCTTCAGCCGGTGGGCCCGAACCCTGGTCGAGCGCCGGGGCTACTGGCGCGCGGCTGTCGCAATCGCGGCAAAGAACGCGAGATTGGCGTGGGCCATGCTGAAATATGGTCATGACTTCAAGCTCGAACCAATGGCAGACTGAGTTCGATTCGACCCTGCCTATCAACCGGCAACTGGACGCGAGCACGGACATCATGAGCACATAGAAACGATCACTTTGCACTGCCAGCGGTGATGTGAAGCGGGTTGGACCCGCGCGGGGCGTACCTGGCTAACACGGCGGGGATATCCATTCCCGGCTAGAGAATGAGGCCCCTGCGCGCGTCTTTCATCAGGGTCCGGGCCATTGGCCCAACATGACCGTTTGTAGAACTGCAGTCCTTCACCTTCTCACAGACGCCAGCACGGCATGCAGCATGTACCAACAGCGAACTTCGTTTGAGCTTGTACTCAACGGGGAGCCCTTGTAGCGTGTTAGGAACTTTGCACTATTGGCACTGCGTGAACCAGCATGAGCATGGCGAAGACGACAAAATGCAGACCAGTGAACCGCCCCGGCTTTTTCGGAGACCGCCGAGTTTGGCGCTACGCCGCGCGAGCGGAGCGCACCAGATTCCGATTGTAGACTTCCTCTGCTTCCGCAGGCGATACGTACCCGAGCGGTCCGAGCAACCGATGGTGGTTATACCAGTGACCCCATTCGAGTGTGGCGAGCTCGACATCTTGGCGCGTATGCCATGAACGCCGATGCACAACTTCGGCCTTGAACAATCCGTTGATCGTTTCGGCCAGAGCGTTGTCATAGGAGTCACCGACAGTTCCGACTGACGGCTCAACGCCAACGTCCACCAAACGTTCGGTATACCGAATGCTGAGATATTGCGACCCGTGATCGCTGTGATGTATGAGCCCGGGCGGTGGCTGGCGATCGTGTAACGCCTGGTTCAGCGCATCCAGCACGAAGTCCGTTCTCATCGATGCCGACACGCGCCAACCGACGATACGGCGCGCAAACACATCGGTCACGAAGGCCACGTAGACAAAGCCCGACCATGTCCAACAATAGGTAAAATCCGCGACCCACAGCGCGTTAGGTCGCTCGGCCCGGAACTGACGTTTAACCCGGTCCAGCGGGCACGGCACCGCATCGTCGCGCTGCGTCGTCTTGGTCCGGCGCCCACGCCGCACACCTTCGAGGCCCATCACCTTCATCAGGCGCGCAACCGTGCAGCGCGCGACCTTCACGCCATCGCGCAGCAACTGGCGCCAGACCTTGCGCACACCATACACGCCAAAGTTCTCGTCCCAAACCGCCCGGATGGCGGGCTTCAGTTCTATATCGCGATGCGCTCGTGCTGACCATTGCTCCGGATCGCTGCGCCGCCCGGCGTGCCGGTATTACGTCGACGGCGCGATCGGCAGCAGGCGGCAGATCGGCTCGATACCGTAGACGTCGCGATGCTCGTCGATGAACGCGATCATGGCTTCGATCGGCGGTCGAGCTCCGCCTGCGCGAAATATGCGGAGGCCTTACGCAGGATCTCGTTGGCCGTGCGCAGTTCACGACATCATGTCCGCATGCGCGAAGCAGGTGTTCCTCGTGACCGATCCGGACAAGCTCGAACAGACGCTACGCAGCGCATTCGAGATCGCGCGCACGGGTCGTCCAGGCCCGGTTGTCGTGGACGTGCCCAAGGACATCCAGAACTGGAAGGGCCCGTATCGCGGTCATGGCATGCTGCATTTTCGCGGCTACTCGGATCGTCTTCGTCTCGTTGCGAAGGGTGCTCGTCTGGAGGAAAGCAAGTGCGCCGGGTTCTTCGACCTTCTTGCACACAGCAAGCGGCCGCTGCTGTACGTGGGCGGCGGCGTGATTGCATCGGGAGCGGCGACGGAGTTGCGCAGCTTCAGCGAGCGTTACCGGATTCCGGTCGTGTCGACGCTGATGGGGCTCGGCGCATTGTCTCCGAAGCACGAACTGTCGCTTGGAATGCTCGGCATGCACGGCGCCGCGTGCGCGAATTATGCGGTCGAAGATTGCGACTTCCTGATCGCCGTGGGCGCGCGATTCGACGATCGCGTCGCGGGCGGCCGTCCTGAAGCGTTCGCTCCGAACGCGCGATACGTGGCGCATATCGATATCGACGAAGCGGAGATCAACAAGGTCAAACGCGTGCAGTGGAGTCACGTGGGCGATGCGAAGGAAGCCTTGCGTTCGCTGATGGCGCTGGGTCCCGACGCCTCGCCGGCGACGCGCTGGACCGAGCGTGTGGCCGGGCTCAAGCGCGAATACGGCATGAACTACGACCGCGACAATCCGGCCATTCAGCCGCAGTGGGTCATCGAAAAGCTCAGCGAGATTACCGGCGGACAGGCCATCATCAGCACCGGCGTGGGCCAGCATCAGATGTGGGCCGCGCAGTTCTTCGACTTCGTCGAGCAGCGCAGCCTGCTCACGTCGGGCAGCATGGGCACGATGGGTTTCGGTCTGCCCGCGGCCATCGGTGCGCAACTGGCGAGGCCGGATGCGCTCGTGATCGATATCGATGGCGACGGCAGCATCCGCATGAATATCGGCGAACTCGAAACGGCGACGACGTATGACGTGCCGGTCAAGGTCCTGCTGCTCAACAATGGCGGGGACGGCATGATCCGCCAATGGCAGCGTCTGTTTTACGACGGACGCATGGTCGTGAGCGACAAGGCGCTGCATCGAAAAGACTTCGTGCTCGCGGCACAGGCCGATGGCTTCACGTTTGCCTGCCGCGTCGAGACCTCGCGCGAACTCGAAGAGAAGCTCAGGGCATTTCTGGAATTCAAGGGACCCGCGTTTCTCGAAGTGATGATCGACCGCAATGCCGACGTGTTTCCAATGGTTGGTCCCGGCCAAAGCTATTCGAACATGATCACGGGGCCGTTCATACCGTCCCGTTCGGCGCCGCAGGCCGACGGGCTGGACGCAACGACGCGAATCGCCCCCGATATGTTCTGACGTTTGCCAGGCGGCATCATGGACGCGAACCTCATTCACAAGTCATTTGCCAGCCCCGTGCGGCGCGACATCCTCGCCCGGCTGAAAACGCCCGCCGAAGCCTTCGCGCGAGAGCGAATCGAATTCGGCCAGGGCGTTCCGTCGAATGCGATTCAGGCACAGAGCGGGCTTTCTCAATCGACCGTGTCGGCGCATCTCGCAATGCTGGTCGAAGCCGGGCTGCTGGTATCGACACGCGTGGGGCCGTTCGTGCTTCTGTCACGTAACGAGCCAGTCATACGGTCGTTCGTCACGCACATGCATGCCAGCCTGTGAAGCATACCTTTAGGTAGATTGAGCAAATCAATCGATATCGCGCGCATACGATGGTACGACTGCGCCCGGCCTTCCGACTTCATAAACTTTCCCGTAGACGCGAGCGGTGACGCACGGAGCGCGAGCCTTCGTGCCACTCACAGCACCGAACTGGAGAACGGGACATGGACGATTCGGTCGATCTGAAACGCCGCCGCATCGTCGGTGCGACCCTTGCGATGATCGGCCTCGCCGAGTCAGGCATGAGCGGCAATGCCTGCGCACAGACGGAGGGCAGCGCGAGCCTCGGACCGGTCCGGCAGATCGAGGCGGGTGTGCTTGATGTGGGCTACGCGCAGAGCGGCTCGCCCGACGGCCCCGCCGTGATACTGCTGCACGGCTGGCCCTACGACATCCACAGCTATGCCGCCGTGGCGCCGCTGCTCGTATCGGCGGGTTATCGCGTGATCGTGCCGTATTTGCGCGGCTACGGGTCCACCCGGTTTCTGTCGGCCGCGACGCCGCGCAACGGACAACAGGTCGTGGCCGCGCTCGACATCCTCGCATTGATGGACGCGCTCAAGATCGATCAGGCCGTGCTCGGCGGCTATGACTGGGGTGCACGCACGGCGGACATCATCGCCGCGTTATGGCCCGAACGCGTGAAGGCGCTGGTGTCGGTCAGCGGCTATCTGATCGGCAGCCAGGCGGCGAACACAAAGCCGTTGCCGCCATCGGCCGAACTGCAGTGGTGGTACCAGTACTACTTCGCGACGGAACGCGGTGCGCTCGGCTATGCAGCAAACCTGGACGCCTTCAACAAGCTGATCTGGCAGCTCGCGTCGCCCAAATGGAAGTTCGACGATGCCACGTACCGGCGCTCCGCCGCAGCGTTCCGCAGCCCGGATCACGTGGCCATCGTGATCCACAACTACCGCTGGCGTCTTGGTCTCGCGCAAGGCGAAGCGCAATACGATGCGCTCGAAGAGCGTCTTGCCGCCGCGCCCGCGATTTCCGTGCCGACCATCACGCTCGAAGGTGACGCCAACGGCGCGCCGCATCCCGAGCCTGCCGCCTATGCGATGAAATTCAGTGGCAAATACCTGCACCGGACCATCGGCGGCGGTATCGGCCATAACTTGCCTCAGGAAGCGCCCGATGCTTTCGCGCAAGCCGTTCAGCAAGCCGCACATCTATGATCAGGGAGCCTCATCATGCAACGCACGCTCAAGTTTTCGGACCCATGGTCGCAGATCATCGTCATGTTGAACGGACGAGCGAATGCCTGCATCGCAAGCACACCGCGACAGGTTCCGCGCGAACGCGCCGCGATGGTCGCAAGCGCATTCGATCGCGCGCCGATGGTCGATGTCGTCGAACGGCCGACATCGACAACCGCTACGATCTACTGGCGCGACGCCACCTGTGGTTGTTATGGGCACCAGACATGGCGAACGTCGCGCGCGCGTGCGGCCGGCGTATGTGCGATGAGCGGCAAGCGGATCGCGCCCGGTGATTTCGTCTATCGACCGAGCAGCCGCTCATCGGTGTGCAATGGCCATTCGATGATTCTCGCGTCGGTGCTCGAAAGCGAAGCGCCGGTCTGAAGATCGCGCTTGCCTAAAAAGACTCAGGATGCCCGGCGAGCGTTCGACGAGGGCATCACATTGACCACGACGGGCGACGTGGACGCATCATCGTCGGCGGCGTTGCGTGACAGGGCCGCGACGTTCAACGGGGCGGCGGCGGAGGTCGATTCGATGCCGAGCGCCTCGGCCTTTCTCACGAGATCGGGAAGACTGCGCGAGGCCATCTTCTTCATGACCTGGCCGCGATAGATCTTCACGGTGATCTCGCTCAAATTCATCTCGTAGGCGATCTGCTTGTTGAGCAGGCCCGCAACCACGTGCTTCATCACTTCCTTCTCGCGAACCGTGAGCGATTCGTACGCGGCGAAGACGCCCGCAAGCGCCTCTTCGAAAGCTCGGCGTCGGGCATCGCGCTTCAGTGCATGCGTGATGGCGTCGAGCATGTCCTGCTCGCGAAACGGCTTCTCGAAGAAGTCGAGCGCGCCCGCTTTCATCGCTTTGACCGTCATTTCGATGTCGCCATACGCGGTGATGAAGAGAATGGGCATGCGCAGACCTGAGCGGGCCGCGTCGGCCTGAAACGTGAGGCCGCTCTCGCCACGCAGCCTGACGTCGAGGATCAGGCAACTCGGCGCGTCGTGCTTCGGGAACGCGAGAAATGCGCCCGGCGAATCGAAAGTTTCGACCCGCAGGCCGACGGACCGCGCAAGACTTTGGAGTGTGAAGCGGATCGATTCGTCATCGTCGATGACGTACACCACGGGCGTCGTGTTTTCGGTCTTCGTTCTGTTCGGCGTCGAACGCAATCCGGGGACCATGATTCCTCCAACTAGGCTGGTAACGCATGATCAATGATCAGTCGAATGCCTTCGCTTGAAGAGCGAGCTTCGCAGAGATCAGACGATTCAGACGGTATCGGAGACGCGCCGAAAAGCAAACGCGATCCGAACACATGACCGGGATCGGTTGAGGCGGTAACGCGGACGGCACGGACGGAAGACTTGTAGCCATATTGAAAGCGCGCCGACAGGCCGGATGACCGTTGAACCGCTTCGGACCGCAAACGGAACTTTTTCGCTTTTTTTGGAAGTGCCAACTTTAGCAGATATTCGCAGGGAGAACTTCCCGGTTGTCGCCCCGTGAGGTACCGACTGCGCTGAAGAATCGGCGTTAAGCAGAAAAATCGCCACGTCGTGAGACTGCGTTCACGAACGAAGTGATGTCAGCGTCCTTTCGAATCACTAAGCACATAGTGATGAAATGAAACCGCGGTTGCCCGGTCGAGTCGATCGGCCCGTCGTATAGAACCCTATACCTTGGTATGCGCGCGCCGGTACGCATGACCGTTCAGCGCCTATAGTGCTTTCACCACGACCTTGCGTGGATGAACGAGAGTCCTTTTGATATGGGTGCGGACCATGAAGATATTGATGGTGATGACTTCGCATGACCAGCTCGGCAACACGGGCAAAAAGACCGGTTTCTGGCTAGAGGAATTCGCGGCGCCGTATTTCACGTTTTTGGATGCGGGCGTCGATATCGTCGTGTGCTCGCCGAAGGGAGGCCAGCCGCCTGTCGATCCCATGAGCGATACACCGGAGGGCAAGACGGAACTGACCGAGCGTTTCAAGGCAGATGCAGCAGCGCAACGCGTGCTCTCGAACACGGCCAGGCTCGCCGACATGAAAGCCGAAGACTACGACGCCGTGTTCTATCCCGGCGGTCATGGGCCGATGTGGGATCTGGCGGAAGATCCGGTCTCGATTGCGTTGATTGAACGCTTCTACAACCTGGGCAAGCCAGTCGCCTTCGTATGTCATGCGCCGGGCGTGCTGCGTCACGTCAAGGTGAACGGCGAACCGCTCGTCAAGGGAAAGCGGGTATCCGGTTTCACCAACTCGGAAGAAGAGGCCGTTCAGCTCACGAAGGTCGTGCCGTTCCTCGTCGAAGACGAACTCAAGCGGCTCGGAGGCCTCTTCGAGAAAGTGGATGACTGGCAGGTGCTGTCGATCATCGACGGCCGTCTGATCACGGGGCAGAACCCCGCGTCGTCGAAATCGGCGGCGCGGGACCTGCTCAAGGTGCTGCGCGGATAGTCCCACATTGCTTCCATGGAGAAAGAGATGGCCTACGATAGCGCGCACGCGCAGATCAGAATCGAACCTCGCAATCCGTTTTACTGGCGGATCATCTTCGACAATCCGCCCTTCAACATTTTCGGGCCGGACACAATGCCGCAACTCAACGCGGCCGTGACCGCGCTCGAAACCGACCCGCATGTCAAGGTGGTCGTCTTCGAAAGCGCGGTGCCCGGCTTCTTTCTCACGCACTACGATTTCGTGCCGCCGCTCGAAGCTACCACGAGCATGCCGCCAGGACCGACGGGCTTGCCGCCGTTGCCCGACATGCTGGTGCGTCTCGGCAGGACTTCGGTCATTTCGATTGCAAAGATACGCGGACGCGCAACCGGCGTCGGCAGTGAACTCGCACTCGCGAGCGACATGCGCTTTGCAAGCAGCGAAGGCACGCTGCTGTCGCAATGGGAGATCGGCGCGGCGCTGGTTCCCGGCGGCGGACCGATGACGCGGCTATCGCGTCTGATCGGCCGGGGCCGTGCGCTCGAAGTGCTCGTCAGCGGAAACGATATCGACGGCCCGCTGGCCGAACGCTATGGCTACGTGAACCGCTCCTTTCCCGATGCCGAACTCGACGACTTCGTCGATGCGCTTGCCACGCGCATCGCTTCCTTCGACAAGCAATCGCTCGCCGCGATCAAGCAGCAGGTCAACACACAAACCTTGCCGCCGGATTCGGCTGTCGCCCCCGAATGGGATGCCTTCATCGCGTCTGTCGGCCGTCCGGCGGCGCAGGAGAAGATTGCCCAACTGATGGAACTCGGCCTGCAGAAGAATCACGATGTCGAGGCGCGACTCGGCTATTACACGGGTACGCTCTGGCGCTAGCGTCCACATGAACTGATCCATCGGAGGTGCATCCCGCTCCTCGCGTGCTAGGCTACTTTTCGATTCGGCGAGCGATCCGTGCAGTCCGACGTTTCGCTTTCCTCGGATGAGAGCAGCGAGACAAGGAGCATCTTGATGGATCTCACCGGCTTTTCGCTCGAGCCGCTGCACGACGACGGCGAGCTATCGCTGTGCCGCGCGCGGCGTCCGAGTTCGCCCGTCTCGGTGCTTGCGCTGATCGCCACGCAGCCCGCATCGCAGAGCATCATGCGCCTCGAACACGAGTACAGCCTCGCCACGCTGCTCGATCCGGAATGGGCGGCGCAACCGCTCGCGCTCGATCTGGGGCGCGTGCCGCCGGTACTGATCCTCGACGACAGCGGCGGCGATCCGCTGATCGGCATGCTCGGACGTCCGCTCGAACTCACGCGCTGTTTGCGTATCGCGGCGAATCTCGCGCAGGCTATCGGCGAGGCGCATGCGTGCGGCATCGTGCACAAGGACATCAAGCCTGCCAACGTGCTGGTCGGTGCCGAAGATCACGTGCGCCTCACTGGCTTCGGCATTGCGTCGCTGTTGCCGCATGAACATCAGCCGCCGGCGCCGCCGGAAATCATCGCGGGAACGCTGGCCTACATGGCGCCCGAACAGACAGGCCGCATGAACCGTTCGATCGACGCGCGCAGCGACCTCTATTCGTTCGGCGTGACGCTATACGAGATGCTTACCGGCGCGCCGCCATTCAGTGCCACGGATGCGATCGAATGGATTCATTGCCATATCGCGCGCAAGCCGGTTCCGCCCGGCCAGCGTGTGGAAGGCATTCCGGCGCCGGTCGGGCAGATCGTCGAGCGGCTGCTTGCCAAGACCGCGGAACAGCGTTATCAGACCGCATCAGGCGTGCGGACGGATCTGCTCACGTGCCTGTCCGAGTGGGAAGCGCGTCATGCAATCGCACCATTCGCGCTCGGCACGCGCGACGCGTCCGATCGCTTGCGAATACCCGAAAAGCTTTATGGACGCGATGCGCAGATCGGCGAACTCATCGCGGCATTCAATCGCGTCGTGACGCGGCGGGGCACCGAACGTGTGCTGATTTCGGGCTATGCGGGCATCGGCAAGTCCTCGGTAGTCAACGAGCTGCACAAGGTGCTGGTGCCGACACGCGGGCTGTTCGCGTCGGGAAAATTCGATCAGTACAAGCGCGACATTCCGTATGTGCCCCTTGCGCAGGCATTTCAATCGCTCGTACGCGATCTGCTCAACAAGACCGATGCCGAAGTCGAGCACTGGCGGCGTGCACTGACCGATGCGCTAGCGCCCAACGGCCAGTTGATCGTCAACCTGATTCCCGAACTCGCGCTGATCATCGGTGAGCAGCCGGCGGTGCCGGGGCTGCCGCCACAGGACGCGCACAATCGCTTTCGTATCGTGTTTCGCCGCTTCGTGAGCGTGTTCGCGCGGCCCGAGCATCCCCTCGCGCTCTTCATCGACGATCTGCAATGGCTCGATGCCGCCACGCTCGACCTGCTCGAACATCTCGCCACGCATGCGGAGGTGAAGCATCTGTTGCTGGTCGGTGCGTATCGCGATAACGAAGTCGACGCCGGCCACCGGCTCGCGCGCATGCTGAACGATATCGGCGATACAGGCGTGACGATGGAGCGTATCGATCTCACGCCGCTTACGCCTGCAAACGTGACGGAGTTCGTGGCCGACTCGCTGCGCTGTTCGATTGCGGCGGCAGGGCCGCTCGCGCAACTCGTGCATGAGAAGACAGGTGGCAATCCGTTCTTCGTGATCCAGTTCCTCACGGCGCTCGTCGATGAAACGCTGATCGCATTCGATCATCATGCTGGCAACTGGGCCTGGGACTTGCCGCGCATCCACGGCAAGGGCATGACCGATAACGTCGCCGAGCTGATGGCGACGAAGCTCAGCCGCCTGCCGGAAGCCACGCGTGATGCGCTCGGCCAACTCGCGATCCTCGGCAATGTCGCGAAGATCGCGGCGCTTGCATTGATCGATGGCCAGTCCGCCGCATCGATCGACAGGAAGCTGTGGGGCGCCATGAGCGCGGGCCTCGTGCGCCGGGTTGACGACGCCTACGTTTTCGCGCACGACCGCGTGCAGGAAGCGGCCTATGCGCTGATTCCCGCCGACGAGCGCGCGGCGGCTCACTTGCGCATTGGCCGGGCGCTGGTATCGGCGGCATCGCCGGACACGCTCGATGAGTTGCTCTTCGAGAGCGTCAGTCACCTCAACCGTGCCGCGTCGCTCATGACCGACGAAGCCGAGCGCCGGCGTACAGTTGCGCTGAATTATGCGGCGGGACAGCGCGCGATGAATTCGGCTGCGTTCTCATCCGCGCGGACCTATCTCGCACACGGTGCCGCGCTGCTCGCACATGATGCGTGGACGTGCCATTACGAGCGCACTTTCGAGCTGTATCTGGCGCTCTCCGAATGCGAGTATCTGGCGGGCGATTTCACGCGGGCAGACGCGTTGTTCGACATGCTGCTCGAACGTGCGCGCTCCACGCTCGACCGTGCGAAGGTCTTCGGTTTGCGCATGGAGCTGTACCAGGTCGCGGGACGCTTCGACGAAAGCTTCGAAGTGGCGCGCCTCGCGTTGCGCGATTTCGACGTGCTGCTGCCGCTCGACGATGCCGCCGTGAATGCCGAAGTCGAAGCCGAGTTGCGCGACGCGACTCTCAATCTCGCGGGCCGCGCCATCGGCACGCTTGTCGATGCGCCGGTGGCGTCCGATCCGGCCATCTGGGCCATCGTCGACTTGTTGGTGGAATCGATGCCATGCGCGTTCGTCGCACGGCCCGCGTTTTATCCGCTCATCACGCTGAAGGCGGTGAATCTCTCGCTGCGCGCGGGCAATACCGACAAGTCGAGCTTCGCCTACGGCAACTACTCGCTGATGCTGGTGTCGAGCCTCGGCGATATCGCTTCGGCCGTGCAGTACTCCGAGATGTCGCTCAAGCTCAATGAGAAGTTCGGCAACCGGCGCTTTCAGGGCAAGCTGCTGCATCTGCATGGCAATCACATCAACTTCTGGCGGCGCCATATCATGACCGATCTGCCGATCCTCGAACGGGCGAGTGCCGCGTGCCTGGACGTGGGAGATCTGGCCTTCGCGGGATATCTCGCCTTCACGACGGTCTGGCAGACGATAGAAAAAGGCACGCCGCTCGCCGACGTGTTGAGCCTGTCGGAGCGCCACGCTTCGTTTGCGCGGCAGAGCCGCAACGACGCGGTCTATGAAACGATCCGCCTCGAGCAGCATTTCGTCGCGACGCTGCAAGGACTCGCGGGCGGCGTGCCGCAATTCAATGCCGAGGCATCTTTCGCGGTGGTGGCGCGGGCCAATTTCGGCTGCGGGATCGCGTTCCATCACATCATGCGCCTGATGCTCGCGTACCTCGACGCGCGCTATGGCGATGCACTCGAGGCCGCCCACCAGGCGCGCTCGATACTCGATGCGGCCATGGCGCTACCCATCGAGGCCACCTTCCACTTCTTTCATGCGCTGACGCTCGCCGCGCTTCACGCGTCGGCAAATGCCGGGCAGCAACGCGAGTGGCGCGATGCGATTCATGCGACTTGTGAGAAATTCGCTTTGTGGACGAAACATTGTCCCGAGAACTTCCGTCATCGGCACGCATTGGTTTCAGCGGAACTGGCACGCGTGGAGGGCCGCGACCCGGAAGCCATGCACTTCTACGAGGAGGCGGTGCGATCGGCGCGCGAGCACGGGTTCATCCAGAACCAGGCGCTCGCGCATGAGCTTGCCGCGCGCTTTCATGCGGAGCGCGGCCTGGAAACGATCGCGGACAGCTATCTTCTCAATGCGCGCTCATGCTACGACCGCTGGGGCGCAAGGGGCAAGGTGAGCCAGATGGTACGCAGCCATGCGCAATTGCGTCACGTGACGTCCAAGTTCGACAATACGATCGCGACGTCCAATGAACAGCTCGATCTCGCGACTGTCGTCAACGTGTCGCGCGCCATCTTCAGTGGCGTCGATCTGAAGGAGTTGATCGACACGTTGATGAGGCTGTCGCTCGAACATGCCGGCGCGAATCGCGGCGTGCTGATCCTCAAACGGCGCAAGGAACTGCGCGTGGAAGCCGAAGCGACGACCCGCGCGGAAGTCGTCGAAGTGCGTCTGACGAAGCAGCGCGCGGAAGATGCCGATCTGCCCGAATCGGTGCTGCGCTACGTGATGCGCACCGGCGACAGCCTGTTGCTCGATGACGCATCATCGGTGAATCCGTACTCGTCGGACGAGTACATCCGCCGCAACGATTGCCGCTCGATCCTCTGTCTGCCGCTCGTGAAGCAGACCAGGTTGATTGGCGTGCTCTACCTCGAAAACAGTCTGGCCTCGAACGTGTTCACGCCTGCTCGCACGGCGGTGCTTCGCCTGCTGGCGTCGCAGGCGGCCATGTCGCTCGAAACCGCGCGCCTCTATGCGGATCTTCAACATGCGGAAGCTTTGCTCGCGGACGCGCAGCAGTTGAGCAGCACCGGCAGCTTCGACTGGCACGTGGCGCGCGGCGAGCTGTTCTGGTCGAAGGAAAGCTTTTGCATCTTCGACTACGATCCCGCGACCGTGCCGACGCTCGATCTGATGCTGGCGCGCGTGCACCCCGACGACGTCACGTTCGTGCGCCTCATGCTCGATCGCGCAACGCACGACCGGCAGCCTTTCGATGTCGAGCACCGTCTGATGATGCCGGACGGTTCCGTCAGGCACCTGCAACTGGTGGGGCACGTGATCGCGGACATGGATGCGGGCATGCGCGTGCTCGGCGCGCTCAAGGACATCACCACGCGCAAGCAGGCGCATGCGGCGCTCGTGCGCAGCGAGCATCGCTATCGCAGTCTGTTCTTCGACATGCCCGTCGGGCTGTGGCAGATCGATGCGCAACCGCTCATCACGTTGTTGTCGGAACTGCGCGCGCAAGGCGTGGAAGATCTCTCCGACTACATCGACAATCATCCTGGATGGCTCGATCGGGCGATGGACCTGCTCGTCGTCGAGGAAGTCAACCATCATGCCGCGCAGATGTTCGGCGCGCGCGACAGGAGCGTGCTGCTCGGTCCGCTGTCGTGGGTCTGGCGCGACAGCCCCGGCACCTTCCGGCGGGCGCTGGAGAGCCGCTATAGCGGCGCGGCGCTGTTTCAGGAAACCACCAGGCTCCCGACGCTCGACGGCCGCATGATCGACGTGTTGCTGACGGTGGCACGGCCGGGCGCGACAGAGGAACTGGGCATTGCGTTGATCAGTCTCGTCGACCTGACTGAACGCATTCGCGCGCAAGAAATGTTGCAGCGCCTTCAGGCGGATTTCGCCCATGCGGCGCGCATCTCCATGCTCGGTGAACTGAGCGCGTCGATCGCGCACGAACTGAAGCAGCCGCTCGCGGCGATCACGATGAACAGTGCGCTCGGCACGCGCTGGCTCGATCGTCCGGTGCCGGATGTCGCCGAAGCGCGGCTCATCGGACAGCGCATTGCCATCGATGCGCAACGTGCGGTCGATATCGTCGATCGCATCCGTGCAATGGCGGTGCGGCGCGATGCAAAGCGCGTCGCGGCGCCGCTCGATGCGCTCATCGACGAAGCGCTCGTGTTTCTGCAGCACGAAGTGCATGCGCACGGCGTGAACATCGTGCGAAGAAGTGCGGCGGGTGCGCCGGTGGTGACGGCGGACCGCGTGCAGTTGCAGCAGGTCATCGTGAATCTGCTCGTCAACGCGATGCAGGCGATGGAGTCGAAGGCGCACCCGCGCGGCGAGATCACGATACGAACGACGATGCCCGACGCGTCTTCGGTCATGTGTTCTGTGGAGGACGGCGGGCCAGGCATCGACCCGCAGGACATGAATCGCGTATTTCAGAGCTTCTTCACGACGAAGGACAACGGCATGGGCATGGGACTCGCGATCTGCCGCTCGATCATCGAGGCGCACGGCGGGCAGATCGCGGCGGATAACGCGTCGCCCCATGGCGGTGCACGCTTCTTCTTCACGTTGCCGCTGGCAGAGGCTTCGTAAGCGGCGCGCGCCGCCTGAAAGATATACCGATGTATGGGCGAGCATACCTGCGGATGATTGAAGCGTTGCGCACGAACTCCTCTAATGAAGACTGCCGCGCAAGGTTAACGACGATTGTCGTGGCTTCACATCATCAGGAGAGAGGCATGCAGATCCGACCATTGATTCTTGCCATCACAGCCGCGGCGGCACTCGTCGCCACTTCGCTCGGTGTCGTTCCGCACGCATCGGCGGCCGATTCATCGTCAGCCGGCACCGATGCCGTCAGCAAGAAAGAGGAACGGGCGAACAACCGTGCGCTGAGTCATTCGGTGCGTCAGTCGCTCACGCACGTCAAAGGGCTCGATTCATCGCATATCAACGTGCTCGCGCGTGGAGGCAGCATCACGCTGGAAGGCACCGTGCCCGATCCGTCGCAGATCGACTCCGCAGCGGGGGCCACGAGGAAGGTGTCGGGCGTGAGCAGCGTGGATAACCGGCTCACGGTCGGAGAAGCGGGCAACTGAGCGGCAACGAAACCGTCCGCATACGGCTTTGCGGGAGATGCGATGAACCACCGTCCGCTGCACGCCTCTCGGGCAAGATCGAAGCCGGCGAGCGTCGAGTCACCATCGGATCGTGGACGCGGTTCGTAGTGCGACGGCCGCGCAGCCGCTGTGGCGACATCGATTGCGTCCGGCGTTGATTGCAGTTGCAGCGAGCCCCACGCTTCAAGCAGGAGTGTGTATGTCAAACGATATGCTTTACGGGACCGCGTCGCGCCGGCGCTTCATCGGTATGGCCGCTGCGGCCGTGGCCGCGGGTTCATTGAGCCGCTTCGCTTTCGCCGATACATTCGTCACCGATATCGCACAGCCCAAGGGCGGCGACAAGACCGCGATTCGCGCCTTGCGTGTGCACGTGCCGGAAGCGCAGCTCGCCGACCTGAAACGGCGTGTCAAGGCGACGAAGTGGCCCGAGCGCGAAACCGTCGCCGATGCATCGCAGGGCGTGCAGCTCGTCACGATGCAAAGCCTCGCGCGTTACTGGACGACGAACTACGACTGGCGCAAGGTCGAGGCGAGACTCAACGCGTTGCCTCAGTTCGTCACCGAGATCGACGGCCTCGACATCCACTTCATCCATGTGCGCTCGAAACAGCCGAACGCGCTGCCGATGATCGTCACGCATGGATGGCCAGGCTCGATCATCGAGCAAATGAAGATCATCGATCCGCTGACCAATCCGATCGCACATGGTGGCACTGCCGCCGATGCCTTCGACGTCGTGATCCCGTCGCTGCCCGGCTACGGATTTTCGGGCAAGCCAACCGCGGCCGGCTGGGACCCGGGCCGCACAGCACGCGCGTGGGTGGTGCTGATGCAGCGTCTCGGCTATACGCGCTACGTGGCGCAGGGCGGCGACTGGGGCAATGCCGTCACCGAGCAGATGGCGCTGCTGACGCCGCCGGGATTGCTCGGCATACACACCAACATGCCGGCGACGGTGCCTGATGACATCGACAAGGCGCTCAAGTATGGCCAGCCCGCACCGGCAGGTCTTTCACCCGATGAACAGCACGCGTTCGAGCAACTCGACTACTTCTACAAGCACGGTCTCGGCTATGCGCTCGAGATGGCGAATCGTCCGCAGACGCTTTACGGCATCGAGGATTCGCCCGTCGGCGCCGCTGCGTGGATGCTCGATCACGACGCCGCGAGCCAGGCGTTGATTGCACGTGTCTTCGCGGGAGAGTCCGAGGGGCTGACGCGCGACGACATTCTCGACAACGTCACGCTTTACTGGTTGACGAACACGGGCGTTTCGTCGGCGAGGCTCTATTGGGAGAACAAACTCAATTTCTTCGCACCTAAACACGTGACGCTCCCGGTCGCGGTCAGTGTCTTTCCCGATGAAATCTACGCTGCGCCGCAAAGCTGGACCGAGAAGGCTTATCCGAAGCTGATCCATTACAACCGCCTGCCCAAAGGCGGCCACTTCGCCGCGTGGGAACAGCCGCAAGCTTTCACGCAGGAAGTTCGCGCGAGCTTTCAGTCGCTTCGATAACAGGATGGACGCGAAACCTGACGATGCAATCGTGCGCGCACGCGCCGGTCTTCGTCGCTTGCCACGAGATGCCGAGGAGGTATCGCCATGATTGAGTCTCCGGATTTTCGGACCCGCACCATCGCGCTTGATCATGGCGGCGGCCGCATGCCCGTGCTCGGGTTCGGCACGCTGATACCCGACCGCGCGACGACCATCAGCGCGACCCGCGACGCGCTGAAAATCGGCTTTCGCCATTTCGATTGTGCCGAGCGCTACCAGAACGAGCGCGAAGTCGGAGAAGCGTTGCGAAGCGGGCTTGCGGAAGGGGTCTCGCGCAATGATGTCTTCGTGACCACCAAGCTGTGGAACACCAATCATCGGCCGGAGCGCGTCAAACGTGCTTTCGATGCGAGCCTCGAAAGACTCGGAATCGACTATCTCGATCTATACCTCATACACACGCCCTTCGCGTTTCAACCGGGCGAAGAGCAGGACCCCCGCGATGAAAAGGGCAATGTGATCTACGATGATGGCGTCACCTTGCTCGATACGTGGAGAGCGATGGAAGATCTCGTCGGCGATGGCCAATGTCGCGCAATCGGGCTGTCGGACATCGGCCTGGACGAATTGCGGCCGCTGTACGAAGCGGCACGCATCAAGCCGGCGGCGGTGCAGATCGAAGCGCATCCCTATCTGCCGGAAACGGAGTTGCTGGACTTCTGCAAGGAGAAGGGCATCGTATTTCTGGCCTTTGCACCGCTAGGTCATGGCATCAGGCCGGGGCCGCTCGAAGATCCTGTCGTCGCGGCCATTGCCGGGCGAACCGGCAGGACGCCCGCGCAAGTGCTTCTTGCGTGGGCCGTGCAGCGCGACGGGGCGCTGCTGACCACGCCCAAGACGGCGGCCCGTGCGCGCGAGAATTTCGAGATCAGCGCGCTTCCCGTCGACGCTTTCGACACCATCAATCACATTCAGACGAGGCAGCGATATAACGAGGTGGTGAAGACCGGCAGCCCGGGATTCATTCCGCCACGCAGATGATGTTGCATCCCGAACCGCATGGGGAGGCAATCGATGCCAAGGGAAGCAATCGGTCAGGCGCTGGATGCTCACTGGCACGCGTCGGCAACGGGCGAGCTCGACGCGGAACACGCGATCGATGAAACGCGCGACAATTAGCGGGCTTTTGGGTTCGAACAAGGCGCTGCGGAAAATGGTCGGGCGCTGGAAGCTTCATGGAAGCGGCATATGTTAAAGCGCGCGCCAATACGAGCCAGGCGAGCAATCGCGATATCGGTATGGCAGCGGAGTTCATATGCTCTTCCCGCGCGCGAGCAAGCGCGTGAGGAAGCACGCGACGGCGCCATATCGCGCGCACGCCTTTAGACCTGTCCAAAAGTCCGTTCCCTTGCGCGAGTCGCGCCGTTAGAGTGCGAGCCTCGCCACCGCGCTCTTGCTTTGCGACGGCGCATCGATGCAACGAACGAAGGAATGGAAAAATAGACCCTTGGGGCGCGGTGCTTCCCGCGCTGCTGATGGCGTTACTCGCGGCCGCATCGACTGCCGCGCATGCAGATCGTCTCGATGACATCAAGAAGGCCGCACGCTGCTTTTCGATTGGCACGGAATCAAACGCCCATTCATGTGCACCGAGCTCCTTGAGGAAACGGACCCTTCGCGAGGGTCTCGGTGAGGGTCGAAGGACTGTGACGGGCAGGGGTATTTTTAGCCATTCGAGAACGCTCAGGCCGGAGGTTCCCTCTTGGGTAGCGAGGACGCATCGGCACGTATCAGCTGCGTTTCCGTGACAGTCACGTCGATCATGGCGAGCACGTCGCGCTCGATGTCCGAGCAAATGAAACGGCCCAGATGTCGCAGGGTCCGCTCGGCGGGCATCAGGATCCGCTGCTCATATATAGCCAGTAATGGGCATGCTGGAACAGCACGTCGAGCGTAATAGATGCGGTGGCATCTCGTCGCATCCATGCTTCGAGTTCCGGCCAATGGCCCGTCTCGATTGACCCCTCAGTCCGAGATATTCGCAAGCCCAGATCTGATGCTCGTACTGCGTCCTGTAGCGTTGGTAGAGCGTACGAAGCGAGGCAATTGTCGGGGTGGGTAGGTCGAGGCGCTCACCGACGTACCGCAGCAACTGGCGCGGCAAGGTGCCAACATGGTCAAGGGTATGACCGCTCGCCCGCAGAAAGACCAACTGAATCGCGGCACCCGCGCGTCGGTCGCGTCGAAAGCGCGCGTTGATCGCGGCGACATCATTTTCGGTGAGCGCGAAGGGACGGGTTCATCATGGAAATCGACGTTCTCGGCATCGATCTCGCGAAGCAGATCTTCCACCTCCACGGCGCTGATCGTCGCGGCCGTGTCGTGCATCGATCGAAGGTCTCGCGGAGCTCCTTCTTCGAATCCGTGCGGACATTGAATCCCAAAGTGGTCGTCATGGAAGCATGCAGCACCGCCCACCACTGGGCGAGGTGTTTCCAGTCGATCGGTATCGAAGTCCGGCTGATCAGTCCGCAATATGTCGCACCGTTCCTCAAGACGAACAAGAACGACCGCAACGATGCGGAGGCGATTGTCGACGCCGCCAGCCGACCCACGATGCGCTTCGTCACGATCAAATCGGTTGAGCAACAGGACATCCTGGCGGCACACCGCATGCGCCCCATTCTGCTACGTCACCGTACCGCGCTGATAACCAGATACGTGGCCTGCTCGGCGAGCGCGGGCTGGCCATTTCGCGCTCACCGGAAGCCTTCAAGCGCGCGATGCCGGAATTGCTGCGCACGAGCGCAGATGAACTGACCTCGTTTTGCCAGACGCTCCTCACCGAACTGCTGCAGCACCTGCGCGCCATAGAGGAGCGTGTTCATCTCATTGAGGCATCTATCCAGTCGTTCATGAAGACGTCGGCGCTCTGCAGGAAGATCGCCGAGATTCCTGGTATCGGTCCGATTACCGCCACGGCTGTTGTTGCAGCGGTCGGCGACGCTAGGCAGTTTCGCAACGGCCGGCATCTGTCCGCCTGGCTGGGTCTCGTGCCTCGACAGTATTCGTCTGGCGGCAAACCCCACCTGCACGGCATCAGCCGACGCGGCGACACATACTTGCGGACCTTACTCATTCATGGCGCTCGAGCTATTTTGCGCTATGCATCGACAAAAAGTGATCCGCAAAGTATCTGGCTTCAAGAGTTGATGGGGCGACGCGGACATAACTGCGCGGCGGTCGCATTGGCCAACCGGAATGGGCGGATCATTCAGGCACTGCTCAGCAGCGATGGGACCTATATGCCGCGAAGCGCCGCAGCCTAACGGCCTAAAACCGCTTGCAAGGAGGCGACACCCACCCAGGTTTGCGAAGCTTCTCAAAGCGATGACGAAATAGGTTGAACCAGCATCCTGAAGCCTGTTTTTCGTGCCGGCTGCCAATTTTGGCGAGCCGCGATTTTGCTAAGGACGGGGTGCGCGGATCTCATCGAGGCTGCGGGCGTGCTTCGGCAACTGCCCATCTGGCAAGCCGGATACATGCATGCAGACCGTTTCGACATCACGAACAAGAAGCTTGCAAAAAGCGTCGGGTCCATACATGCACGAAAAGGACGATTACCCCTTTATGCGTGTCGCTGCGGGTCAGGCGCCTGTCGAGGGACAATGCTCGCGATGTCCTGAGACCGCCGATGAAATGATGCGCACGCGCCACGGACTATCGCGTCTCAACTACCACCTCAACTATCGCCCAGACTCGACCGCGACGGCTCCGATAGTGCACCCTGCTGATGAAACGTAACTGTCATGCCCTCACCGAAATGGACATTCGCTTCACGCTTCCGACGCAATTCGTTCGGGTGGCGATCGTTGCTACCGATCCAACGCCTGAAGGAGGCGGTCTCTGAGATTCGTTTGGTCGCGCGTACGGATCGCGCGATCGCTGCCGAAGGGGCCGTTCTCCTCCTCGAAAAGTTATCACCTGCACTGGAGCAGGTCGATAGTTCCTCGGGCGCACTGGGCAGTGCAGTCAATCGCGCGATCGACACGCTTGTGGCGGTGATCGTAGCGGCCGACGTGACGCTTGCTGTACGCCGCCGCTGGCTGGACAGGCTATTCGAGGCCTTGCAAGAAGACCAGATGCCCTACATCGAGCATCTGAGCGAACACTCGGGCACGTTGTGCGTCACGCCCGAGTTGGCGTCGGAATGGGCGGATCGGCTGTTGCCGCTTGTCACGCACGTGCTTCAGGCCGAAGGCTTCAACTACTTCGTCGGTACGGTGCCGTGCTTGAGTGCGCTTTTCACTGCCGGCCGCTTCGAGGAGCTTGTTGAGCTCGCCCAGCGTGATCGGCTGAAGTCCTGGTGGTATCGACGCTGGGCCGTTGACGCGCTGGTTTCGCTCGGACGTCCGGGCGATGCGCTTCGTCTGGCTGAAGCGAGTCGAGGGCTGAACGCGCCCGAGCACGCGATCGCGCGAGCGTGCGAGCGTGCGAGACGATTCTTCTCGGGTGCGGGATGAGAAACGAAGCCTACGAGCGCTACGCCATTTCCGCGAATCGTGCAGGCACGTACCTCGCAACGTTCCGGGGCATTGCCAAAAAATATCCTGAAAGACCGCAAGAAACGATCTTGTCCGACCTGATTCGGAGTGAGCCCGGCTCGGAAGGCAAGTGGTTCGCCGCTGCAAAAGACGCCGGCCTCTTCGATCAGGCGGTCGCGCTGTCCAGGCAGAGTCCCACCAATCCGAAAACGCTCATTCGCGCGGCGCGAGATTACGAGGCGAGCAGGCGCAGTTTGCGATGGAGTGTGCCCTGTCCGCGCTGCATTGATGGAAGCCGGCTACGGCTACGAAATCCCGGTAATTGACGTCGTCAATGCCTAGATGCCCTCGTTGCCGCGGCGCTCGCCGGTCGCGTGCCGATGGCCGCGGTGGACGACTGTGTGCGAAGCCTGATTAGCAATGCGAATTCGCTGGTGGGGCGAGCGTTGCACACACGCATGGAAGCCGCCCGGCGCTAGAAAAGAAGAAAAGAGAAGGGTATCGGCTGATGCAGCCCTTGGGCGTCGCGCACTTCTGTGCGTGAATCCGGCACGGTCCGATCGTTCGCAGCCAGGGCCCCAAGGCCGGCCGGTTGCGCGCCCGCATGCTTCCTTGACATCCCGAGAATCTCAATACGCTGGTCTCAACCGATCAGGAGATGCACAGCGTATGAAGACAACCGCAGTCGACCGAAAACATCACGTCCGCGGTACGTCGCCCGGCTTGCTCAAGCGGACCTCCCTGGAAGCTGATCGCGAACTCGCTCATATACGGAAACTGGTGACGGCAGTGCGTGCAACATCAGCTCCGTTGCCGATAAGCGTTCGGTACTGGAGGGCACGTCTGCATGAGCTACGCGTCGCCTACGCGTTGCTGCCCGCCCAACTTGCCCGGCTGTCTGTGCTTGAGCTTGACGTCGAGGAGATCGCACAGAAACAGGTGGAGGTAGGGCCGAGCGATGAACGCCGCGTGGCGTAGCGGCGTCCTCGAAGATGCTTCAGTGCTCGATTGCTGCCTCTCGACAACGGGCGGCGCCTTGGCGAGTCCGTCCGTGAGACCCGCACTCATAGAGCTTTCCGGACGTCGCTGTCATAGCAGAACGGCTTGTTGCAATAGCTCCAAGGCTTTCAACTCGTCCAAGCGACCGGTGCGCGCCTTGCCGGCGAGCGTCTTCAAGAGTGCCTCGGCGATCGGTGGGATCCCGTCAAGACCGTCTAGGTTGGTTCCCAAAGCGGCGGAGGGCGGCGTTGCTGTAGATTCCGACGTTGACAACGGGGGCAGCGACTCCCCGGGCGCAGAGATGGGGGCGGGGGCGTGGCTTTCGATGCGCTCCAGGGGGCTGCCGGCGCGGGTTGCAACGGCACCGCTGACCTTCTCGTGCTGAGGACTCCCAATGCTGTTGCCGTGGCCCGCCGCATCAGCTGGCAATGGCTCGGTGTACGGGTTACTAGAAGTGCTAGGCAGCGCTCCATCCATCTCGCTGGTCGGAGCGGCTGCGACCTGTGTATCCTCATACGCCGCCGCAGCGGTTGGCGCCGGTGCTTGGCCAGGCGCGCGCACGCGTGATGCGGGCGCGAGCAACTGCGCGACTGACTCGGGAATGTCGGCTTCAATGCGGGGCGTGTCGAGCCACCCTGCAGGCAAGCCAAGCCCCGCGGTGAAACGCTCGGCTTCAGCATCATCCATGCGCTTCTTACCGTGTAGTCGGTGCGCCATATTCGAACCGCTAAGACCCAACACCGCGCCGAGCTTGACCTTCGAACCGTTACGTGCGGTGAGAACGTGAAGATTGGCCTGCCTGATGCGCTCTACGGTCGCACCGCCGTTTGGCAAGGCCTGCTTGCGCCCGGCCGCTTGATGCGACCCGTGCGGTTTGGACGTATCTCCTGCTCTTGCAGCTTGACCGCTTGTCTGCGCAGAAGCCTTTTGGGCACGGGTCTTGGGCGCGCCCGACGCTTCCTTCGAACTCTTAGACGGCATGGTCGTATCCTTGGACAAGCTGCTCGCAAGCAGCGATGGCTTCTGCGCACTTGGAAGAAGGGGTGCTGCGTCGATGTCACCTTCATCGACAATCTCTTCCCTATGGACGAACTCGAGCGGCGCCTTCAGGCGCGCAATCGTCTCCGGCGAGAGGGCCGGATGATGTTGGTCGAAAAAGCCGGACGGTAGCCCGAGCGTCGTTTCCATGTGGAAGGCGGTTTCGGGCGTAAATCGCTCTCCGCGCATTAGTTCGGCGATTCGGGTCATGCTGGAGTCAAGTCCCAACGCAATATTCTCCGCGCCGACCGCATCGACGAGTAATTTCAACGAGCGAGTCTTAATAATCGACGCCGGCGTGATTCCACCATCACTCGCCTTTATAGGAGGTTGGCCTCGCGGTGGGCGCTTCGGATTCGTCAGGTGATGAGGTTGGCGCCGACTGTTTGGCTTGCCCCGATATCCCGCATTCGGTCCGCGGGTTTGACTCATAGGAGAACTCCGGTGCAATGCGTGAAATTTCCGCGTTCCATTATATCGGCCGTCGTTCGATCTGAGCGACTATCGCCACGCACGCGTCGTGTGTGGTGCTGGAGGGCGCGTTCGCGCGGCGGGTACCGATCGCGATTAGTGGCGCGCCGCAGTGGAACTGAGCGGCGAGGCGCGCCCGCTAGCGGCGAACCGTTTGAGCCTGTCTCGTGCAGCAACGTGAACATATCTTGGCGCACTCGATAGTTGTCGGTCCGCCTGTTGCAACACCGCTTCGAACAACGGCAGGTCCGCCGCCTCGAACGCCCATCGCCGCTCGACTTCGGCGCGCTGCAAACAGCGCTCCAGAGCCGCTTCAGCGCGTGCATAAATATTTACATCCGCGTCCCCATACCCCGCATCTTGCACAAAGAACGTGACGTAGACGAGTTGAATAAGCTCGTTAAAAAGATACGCCGATCCAGCACCGGCCCGACAGGCGGCAAACGTCAAGTGATTCGACAAGGCGACAGTCTGCGCTGCTGAAGACGGGAGGGGCAGCAGCATCTCTTTGCTGAGCGGTTTGCGCCACAGCGACCGAGCAGATTGCGAGGAAGGGCGGCGAGATGACATCGGCAAAGAAGGACTTAAAGGTGTCTGCTAGATGCGTGCGGCAAAATGATAACTGGCTAAGAGGCGCGCTATTGTGTCGCATGCCTCGTTCACGCGCGGGATGGGCCAACCATATGTGAGTCGGCGAACTTGGAGGCATCTCAATAATGCGTCGCTTTCCTTGACAGTCGACGGATCAACACAGCGTTGCGTGCAATGACGCATCGCAGCTTTTTTGACGCGGCGAAATCGCTTAGCCTGTACGCTCTTCCTGGACCTTCTTGAGCGCAACGACGATGCAGCAACTCGACATATTTGCCGACAGCCGGGACGTAGCAATGCGCAATGATGTGGTCGAGCAGTTGCAGCTTCGCGACGCCGCCGCAGCGAGAGCGGCGCTGACAGTGCTCGCGGCCGACTACGCGCGCGACAGTGCTCTGCCTGCAATGACGGTGCTTGTCCACGAACTCGAGAACGCATCAACGCTCGCCGTGACGGACCACACTGAGTTGGCTGTGATCTGCCGTCACTTCGAGCATGAGGTGTCGCACGCTGCTCAACAAGTACTGCCCGGGCAGTACGCTCAATCGTGGATGGCAACATGCTGGCGTGAACTTGCGCAGCGTGCCGCAGCGTTGCCGTACAGTGGCGTCGACCCTGACAGTCACGCGGCACCGCTGTGGCTTCGAGCAAGCGACTGGGCCGCGGCTAGCGAAGCGGTCGAAACGATTGTATCCTGGTGGCGCATTCCGTCGCCGCTTGCCTGGATGACCGAGGCGCGCTATCGTGCCGCCGGAATCGACGCCGCGTGGCCGCTATTTGCGGAATTGGCGTGGTTGGCGCCGGCCAAGGTCGCCGCGCTCTTCGACACCCTGAGGGACGCTTCACTCGACGCGCTGCGTCGACGCTTTGATGCAGAGTTCCCAGGCACTGGCGAGATTGAAGATTACGCGTGGTTCCCCGCGTGGCTGTTGATCAGCAAACCAGCAGTTGCAGGCAGGCTCGGCCAGGCGCGCGTGCAGCGCGACCTGCCGGCATCGCGTGCGACTGCCCTGCTGGGAGAGATTCTGCGTCGGGAACGTGAAGGCGAACAGCGCGGACTAATTGCCCTTCGTCAGGACATCCGCCGTCTGCATGCGGGCCTGTTTGACCTATACATGGCAACGCGGAACGTGCAGCACCGATGAGCTGCCTATGCTACCGAGCCTCGGACCACCGCGTCCCGATCGAAAACCGAATCACTGACTCGGAAATCTCGCTCCGGACTTTCGGCTGCGCGTGGAAGGCGAAGCGGACTCTGGCGGTTGGACTTTCGGCATAGGCATTGGCTCACGGACCGTTCAGGACGCCGCGCGCCTCGCGAAGGTGTCCGCGGGTTCGGTATCGCGCGTGCTCAACGAGCTCAACGGACGCGACGAGGTCGCACCGGAAATCCGCGAGACCGTGACCGGTTGAGCACCGACCTAGGGTTATCCCGAATACAACAAGAATTTGTTGTTCAAACGCTCATTAATCTTAAGCGGGTACTTACCTAGACTTGAGTCACTGAAACGCAAGCAGGGCTGTTTGCGAAAAACAAGACTCGGAGGTAAGCATCATGAAACTCGCAACTATCGTCGTCGCCGCTGCACTCGCTATTCCGGCGGTTTCTTCTTGCGCTCAAAGCCAGCCGCTGAGCCGCGCGCAAGTAAAGGCAGAACTGGTCCAGCTCGAACGCGCTGGATATAACCCGAGCACGGATCGCGTGACGTATCCGGCCGAGATCCAAGCTGCCGAAGCGAAGGTCGCGGCGCAGAACGGGCAAACGAGCTACGGCGGCGTGGCTGACACTGCGTCGGCTTCGGGCGGCCCGGCTCACACCGGCAATAGCATCGCGCCTGTCTATTTCGGTCACTAATCGATCGACAGAGCCACGAGGCTCCGACTTAAAAACAAGAGAACTGGCCGCTGTGGTGGCACCGCAGACGGCCAGTTTGCTTAATTGCACCTCCGCCACCGGCGTAGCCGATGGCTTGCCCAGCACTTAACTCGTTGTGGGCTCTTTTCGTGGGTGTGTCTAGGGGAAAAGGATAGCGGCGATGTCTCTGGCGCTATGCAGGACGTGAATGACGTCGATGCGCTCGGGTTGACCCGTGACGCGGTAGAAAATCTGGTAGCTGCCGTGAACCCGATGCCGCACGCCGCGATCTTCGTATCGAGGCACGAGCGGGTAGGCGAGGGGCATGTCTGCAAGGCTCATGCACTTGTCACGCATCTCAAGAACGAAGCTCAAGGCGCGGCGCGGATTGTCGCGGGCGATGTAGTCGCCGATGGCCTCAAGCTCGGCCTCGGCGGCCGGTAAAATGCGAACGATCATGCCTTGCCGTTCATCATCGCCTGATATTTAACTTCAAGCCGGTCGAACACTTCTTGGCCGGGTTGTCCTCGGCCAGCCTCTGAATCGGCGATGCCTCGCTCGATCACGGCATCCAACGCGGCAAGCTGCGTCTCGCGATCCTGAATCAATCGCACGCCTTCGCGCAGCACTTCACTCTTCGAGCCGTACCGTCCGGTTTCGACCAGCTTCGTAATGTATCCCTCGAGCTGTTGTCCAAGGTCTGCACTGATCATGGTTCTGCCCTCCAGGAAGTCACCCCCACAGTATAACCCTTAATAACTATTATCAAGCGGGGTCAGCACCGTCTGCTGCAAAGGACTGGTGGCAGACAACGGCGCAGGAGGCCGGTGTCGATTGTTTTTGAAAAGCAGACCGCTCAGGAGAAGTTGGACGATACGGTTGTAGAAGTGCACCGGCTCCGCGATCGCCCGCGAACCTGCACCTTGCAAGGCTTAACGGAAAGCGTTCGCGCACTCCGTGCGCGATGTTGGCATTGATAAGGCAAGCAGCCGGATCGGCAAAGACGGTGACATCTGCTGTCGGCGTTTGTCTCCAAAGACCAGATCCGCGATGACGGGCGGCCTTGAAGCGCGGCGCGGCAACCATCACAAGGCACATTGCTTGCCGCTTGTGCGGCGATTCCCGGCCCGTCAACGAAGTCGGGGCAAAGAGGAGGGCCGCGCTGCTCGCTAATCGGCCATTATAGGTAGTCTGTGTCCCGCCCTTGATCGATAGATACTGTCGGACAGGCAGCTTGCTGCCTGTCCGACAGTGGCGGGGCATGCATCTGTAAGCTACGAATAAGTCGGCCAATCGCCTGGACGATTACCGCAATATCTTCGAGCCCGCAGATGCGCTTGCGCTCGATAACGAATTCTCAGGGTTCGCCGTCGCACCGGCTCACTATAATGACTTCGCTGAGCTCAAGCCTGCATGCCCCTGTCACCAATCTACCACTTGTGGAGGCGCAGATGGCAACGCAATCGACTCGGCACTTCGTTGCCTCCGTCGGCATCGACTGGGGAGACACGAAGCATGACTTCTGCCTGCAGATATGCGGCGAAGATAACGTGGAATTCGGTTGCATTCCGCATCGGGTGGAGTGCATCGACGACTGGGCAAGAGCGTTGCATCAACGCTTCGGCGGCCCGATCGCCGTCGCGCTCGAATTGGCTAAAGGCCCGATCGTCGCCGCGTTGCAGAAGTATGATTTCTTCACTTTGTTTCCGATCAATCCGACGACGCTAGCGAAGTATCGGCAGGCGTTCAAGCCGAGTCGCGCAAAGGACGATCCTTCCGATGCAGAACTCGCCCTGGACCTGCTGCGGCGTCATCCCGAGCGGTTCACACCGCTAACACCGCAGAGCGCCAGCATGCGATCGTTAGCGAGTCTAATCGAGCAGCGCCGTTTGTTGGTCAGCGATAAGGTCCGCTTTACCAATCGCTTGCGCAGTGCGCTGAAGCAATATTTTCCCCAGACGCTCGACTGGTTCGAGCAAATCGACACGATGCTGTTCTGTGACTTCTTGTCTCAATGGCCAACGTTATTGACGGTCAAGCGTGCGCACAGCAAAACGCTTGAAGCGTTCTTCCATTCGCACAACTGCCGTCGGGCCCTGTTGATTGAGCAACGTATCAAGTCGATTCGCAGTGCGGCGGCACTTACCAATGACACCGGCATCATCACGCCCTATAGGCTGCACTCGCTAGCATTGGTCGCACAGTTGCGAACCACACTCGCAGCCATCGACATGTTCGATAAAGAGATCGCAGCGCTTGCTCCGACACTACCGGACTTCGCATTGTTTGAGTCGCTTCCAGGCGCGGGGCCGCATCTGACGCCGCGCCTGCTCGTTGCGTTCGGGGAGCAACGCGAACGCTTTCACAGCGCGCATGAGTTGCAGCAGTATGCGGGCATCGCACCCGTCACCGAGCGCAGTGGCAAGAAAAGCTGGGTGCATTGGCGCTGGCAATGTCCGAGATTCCTGCGCCAGACGTTTGTCGAATGGGCCGACCAGACAGTCAACAAATCGTTTTGGGCCGGCGCTTATTATCGCCAGCAGCGCGCCAAGGGAGCTTCGCACCAGGCTGCGGTGAGGGCACTGGCATTCAAATGGATACGCGTCCTTTATCGATGCTGGCAAACTGGCCGAGTCTATGATGAGAGTGTCTATCTGAACGCGTTGAGGAAGCGTGGCTCCCCGCTGCTCCTGCACGCGGCGTCTAATGAAACCCTCGGGTGTCTAGCTCAAATCACTTGACGGACCGGCTCAGGGCATGTTGCGGACATCACGGCAGGTTCTGTTCAACGTCAGCAGTCAGGCGGATTGCTGACCTTAGCGGCGTCACGCGGCAGGACGGCAACCGCCTGCACCAGCGAGCTCACACATACGACCTATTCGAGACGTTCGCTCAGAGCAACCTTTACGACGCTTCTCAGCCTCATAAGCCGAGTTCGGAAAGCCTTACGCATTTCCTCCACAATGCAATACGACCACTTCGCGCCGTAGTCTATCGACCCAGCCGCGTAGCGTTCCGCACTGACGACTTCATCCATTGTTGGAACACGCAGGCCGAGCTTCTGCGCTTGGTGCGTTGCTTCGCGAAAGCCGGCATCGCATTCTGCAGCCTGCCACTGGTCGATGCTGCGTGCTTTGCGTTTGGTCGCTTCAGCCTGGAACGCGTGGTAGATGCTACGAGCAGGTTCGTGGCGGGGTTCAAAAATGTCTTGCATGATGTCGTGTCTTATAAGTGCGGTCCAAGGGTATTTGCGAGTACGTCCCATCGCAGCCAGCCTGCGTGCCCAATAATGTGCGCTGCCGCAGGCCTCCATGCCGATTAGGCAGGGCGATAGACGGGCGAAGAACGGCGCCATTTGTGTTCGGCTGAGACGCTTACGGCATACGGTATGCCCACGGGCGTCCACGGCGTGCACCTGAAAGACGTGCTTGGCGAGATCCACACCAACAGCGGTAATTTCCATTTTGGGTGCCTCCACTCTTCAGTCGAACGTCAGACCTCAACTTTGGCACACCAATGCCGTTCGGGTGGGTGGTGCCCATCCCATCTGCAATGGATCATCCATGCAGAACGGGGTGTGTCCTGAATGAATGAAAGTCGAGATCTTTTCCGACCAAGGGAAATACTTTGGTGTTCACTTCGCCTGTGTTCCTCACCTCATACGTGCCACCGGGAAGCCGGCGTGTCAGCGGCATTTGATTTCCTCCGAGCACGACCACACCGTTCGCCGCCTTGCCGACGAAGAATGCGACGTGGCCTTTGTCAGACTCCCGTTTGTGTTTGAACACGACAATGTCTCCTGCAACCGGCGTGTCGGTCTCCGTTCCCCAGTTGCGGAAGGAAGAGGATGCGGCACTCGCCGTTGCGCGGTTGCTTTTGTTCGCTTGAGAAACGCACCAGTTTACGAACGCGGCGCACCAGGCGGTCTGATCTCCCGCGGGTGTGCGGTAGGTTGTGGCATCGAAAAAGCCCACGATCACCGGGTTGGCCCTAATCGGCCATTCCTGCGCGTACAGGCTGGAGTCGGCACCGAATTGATCGTCGAAGGCACCTGTGCGAAGCTGCTCGAAGTATTGTGCCACCTCGAGCGGTGACACGCCGCTCACGCAGCCTGCGACAATCGCCTTTCCCTTCTCGACCTCTTCCATGTATGCAGGCTTTGTCCCCTGAAACCGAGGCATAGAATCCAATATTTCTTGAACGGTAGGGACGCGCTTGCCTTCGGGAAATTCCGTGGGTTGCGTCGAACCGATTTGCTCTGGAACCGCGCCCGACTCCCTCGTCAGCACGGCGTGCGCTAAGACGCCCGCTGCCATTCCCTTCAACCAATTTCGGCGCTGCATGTCACCTCCTTTGTTGTTTCGTGACGCACCCGATTTCACACTGCGCCTTACCTCTTGCTGCGTGGGGAGAGTTGATCCTATCCGTCGCGTCTCTTTCACGATCCCACAGCGGAGAACGGAGCCCAGAACGAGGGATTTGCCTCTGTCGGAGACGGCGCATGACGTAGGATTTCCAACTCTGTGCGCTGAAGCGCATCAGCATAGTCGCGTCCCGTAGATGAGGCAGACTTCATATTCTTGAATATGGCGTCGAACATCGCGGACGCGGCCGACGCGTCGACCTCCCAATGCGAAACATACAGATGGCGCGCCCCTGCGAAGAGAAATGCACTGGCTAGTCCGCCAAAGGCTTCGCCGTCGCCCTTATTTCCAGCGCCGGCTGCTGTGTTGCACGCGGACAGAACTATGAGGTCGGCGTTCAGCGATAGCGTTGCGATCTCGCTAGCGGATAGGTAACCGTCATCGAACTTAGATTCTTGGCGCGGCGGACTTAGGACTAAGCCCGCCTCGCTGAATCCTTCTTCGCCAGCCATCTCCCCGTGCGTCGCAAAAGCGATGATCCGATGATCCGCCAACGTTCCACCCTCTGAAAGCTGCTTCAGCCGTGTCTCAGTAGCTTCCAGCCCAAGAAAAATATCGCCCGGGTCCGCGGACAAAGTGCGGGCCATCTCTGCTAGGAGGCATCCGGTGTCGGGAATAGCTTGGCCTTTGAACGAGAGGCGCGATGCTTCGCCCGCCGTCGCACCAGATGCTTGTTCGTTCGCACCCAGTGCCTGCCGCGCAGCACTGCCGCCCGGACCCAGCGCCCGGGAGCCGGAGCAACCGTGTGGTTCCCAGTCGCCGATCGCGGGATCTCCGAAGCCAATTAGACCCTTGGCGGGCGGCGTCGTCACAGGCGCGGCCAGCAGCATCGACACGACAGACGGCGCCACAGTGAGAGAGTACTTCTTCACCAGCCAGTCCGCAGACTGAAGGTCAACCGTGATCGTCCGGCTACCCCGAAACGGAGTCGTCAGCATGACCTGGAAAGGCAAGGCTGCTAGCGGACCATCAGGGATGACTATCAGATGCCTGACCCCGGCGAGCAACGGCTCTGCTGGCTCGAGCATCGCCTTGTATAAATGGAACGCTGATTCGTAGGGTGCGCCGGGATCCTCGTTCGATCCGGAAATTTCCTGCAGAATGCTCTTAACCCATTGCTGCACGCGCGGCGGGTCGACGCGTGAAGAAGCGAGATCGAAAAACTGACTCTTGTCCCGCGTGACAACGCTCAGAAAAATCGAGTTACGGGAGAAACGATAGAGCAGCACTGCTTCATCGGGTCGTAAAATTTTGCTGACTTGCGCGAGCTTCGCAGTCGAATCACGGATGGCGGATAGGTAGATCTTCGTTCTATCAAGCGCGACTTTCTCTTTCATGTCGAATTGCACGCGCGATTCGGCCGTGTCATTGAGCGGCGTCGAGATTTGCGTAACGTCCTGTGTCGAGGTGATAGACGTGATCAGTTGTTCGCGCGAGCGTTGCCAGTTTTGCGCGGCTACATCTGCAAGTTGCGCGGCCCCGCCTTCCTTGCCCATAGCCTGACGCGACATTGCTCGTAACAACGCAGTTGCTGCGGCGCTTCGCTGCGCGACGGCCATCACTTCGAATGCCTGGCGGGCTATCTCGTCCTGTGGCCCTCCCGATGCCTTCTGCTGTCTGGAAAGCAGCGCGAGAAGCTTGTCCGCGATGACCTGACTCGCAACGGGGGCGCCGTTCGGTGCGGCCAAAACGGATAGTGTGGCCTGCTTGTCTGTCTTAGAAAGCTGATCAAGACTCAAAGCCAAACCGAGCCGAAAGGCCTCGATGCCAAGCGGTAGGCTTTCATCACGGTAGTCGCCATTGTCATCTTCGATTTCGGCTAGCACCAAACCCGGCTCGTGCGTGGCACGCTGTTTCCAGTCAGCGACCATCGGCGCAACGTATTTCTCGGTGCTTGTGCCAGGGCCGAGTCTAACGATCGCCTTCTGGGCCCTCTTAGCGACCGAATCGTTGGCTTCGAACGGCTTCAGCAGGGAAATGACTTCAGCCGTTTTCGACGTATAGCCTTGTTCCTCGAAGAATTCCCCGAACCTTTGCAGAGCGGAAACGAACCGCCTTGCATCAGATTTCGTCGCATCGACGTTAACGATCGACTTGAGCTTGACGAACGCATCTGCGATGCGTCGATCGGCTGGGGTAGGCCCGCTCATTTCGGTGGCCAACTCGTCGATGGCTCGTCCTGCCACAGTTGATCCGTGTATCTCGGCCGTCTCGGACGCCACGCGTGATAGCTCGTAAACTCGTCGGGCGCGCCAGGGAATCTTGCGAGCGTCTCGCAGCGCCAATTCCGCCAGCGAAACCGCTTTATGCCGATCAGCTGAAGACTGCACCGCCCTTTCAGCAAGGTCTGCATAAGCGGAAGCCCGTTCGTCCGCTTTTGCAAGACGCGCAATCCGGCTAACCGCCTCGTCGAAATACCCGGCGTCGGCTAGGATGCGCGAATAGGATGCCATGTCGCTGCCCGCCGTAGTGCCCGGCTCAAATTCATCTATCAGTGTGATCAGTGGGGTAGCATCCATGTGCTTACCTTCTCGGCGGAGCGACGCGACGCGTCTCAGCGCGGCCATGGCGGCGCGTTCCGTTGCGGCGTCGCCCCCAATTGGTCGCGCATTTGACAGCATGTCCGCGGCTACCCGAGGGCCTTCGAGTTCGACCGCAGCCGATGCTAGACCACTGAGTGCGCCCTCGAACGTTTCGTGCTCGCGGTACGTAGCCGAACTATGATCGGGCGCCGCTGGATGGATAAGTTGCTTCGCGAGATCGTAGGCGTGGTCTAAGCCAACTATGCGAGCCGTGGTCTCATAAAGGTCGGCCGCAGCCATCGTCTGCGAGAAAGGTGTCAGACTTTCGTACGTAGCGCGCGCCTTCGCCAATATGGATTTCGCGCGTGCACTGTCGCCTTTATCTCTGGAGTACCAAAGCGCAGTTTTTTGGAGCGCCGCTAACTCGACGCGCTTGTCGCTGATCTGCTCGAACAAGGCCATTCCGTCTTCATACATTCCCAGCCTGACGAGACGGTAGCCGATTTCGCTGCGCTCCTCATCGGCGTACCGCAAGGTGCTCTCCGTAGAGATGATGTTGACGTAGTCCTGCGCAACGCTCTTCGCGAACAATCTCGCTTCCTGCGTTTCCGCTGCTCGTAGAAGATCGCTTGCCACCTCCAGCCGTGTTTTGACCGTTTTAATATCCGGAATCTGAACAGCGGCGCGCCGAAGGTACGACGCCTGTTCCGCGGGCCGGGCACGGGCGGCCGCTATATCAACTGTCGCGTCAGCAAACGGAGATATGCCTCGAGCCTGTAGTTTTTCCGCCCATTCCACCGCACCGGCTTCAGCAAGGAGGATCGCGCCTTGCGATCTCACGCGAACTTCCGCACTTTCCCGAGCGATCGCTTCGGCACGCGAAAATTGCTTGGCCTCCGTCAGTTTCGCAACAGCCATGATTTGGCGGCGGCTTTCCTGTGGCGACTCTGACGCAACCCAAGCCTCGACGGCATCGACCGGCGTGGCATCTAATTCAGCCTCCCATCGCACAGCCTGCCAGAGATCCACTCGCTCTTTCGGAAGCGTCCTTAACCAGGCTCGCTCCTCCTTGGTCGGCTCGCGCTGGCTCATAGCCTCGAGGATGTCGCCAGTGCTGAAGCCAACGTTCTCCTGATTCAAATAAACCAAAAGCCCGCGCGCGCCCAAGGTGTCTCCCAAACGTGCTTTGGCTTTGATGAGATTCGTGTAAACAATCGAGTCCCACTGACGCGGCGTCGCCTCCTTGCGAAGCACCCTCGGATACGATTGAAGAAGGTTCGCCAAGGTCCCGGGGGATGTGACTGGCGCCTTAGTTAGATACTTTTCTTGCTCAACGAGCAACGACGATGCGCCGTTGACATCGCCGTTGCCGTATAGGCGTATCGCATTCGATTCAATGAAGTCGGTCCATTCATCGCTTTTGCTCAGCCGCCCCCTGTTTGCCACGCCTTTCCCTGCTTCAAACAACCTTTGCGCTAACCGATCCAGACGCGCATGCTCCGGTGAGAAGAACGACGTGCTTTCTGTCGCCTCCGTCGCTCTATCTTCGACGCGTGCGAAGAGATCGTTCAGACGCTCAAGTTGATCGGGATCGCCGGACTTAGCCGATGCCGCGAGGCGCTCGCGGACCTCGCGAGACAACTCGTCGTCCTGCACGGCCACCTTCTCAGGTCCTGCGACCTTCATGGCGGTCGTATTCGCCCTCTCAGTGACGCTACAAGTCCCGCCATGCTCTGCGCCATCCCCAGGCATGGCTTTGGCATCCATGTCCAACAACATAGCCTGAGAAACGAAGGGAGGCGAGAGCATACCGGCATGAATCGCGTCTTTTTCCGCAAGCGCCTTTCCTCTGCTGTTGAGCGTCCGCAGAACAGCGATGCGAGCCATACGATCGCAGTATGGCAGACTGGATAATGCCGGCCGAAGCGAGTCCACTTCGTGATAGAGCGTCGCCGCGATGCCCTCGCTGGAATCCGGTAGAGCCTGTATCTCGGGCAGCAGCTTCAAGGCCCAAGCATCCACTTGCTTAACGTATCGCTGGTCCTCGGCCAACTGGGACGCAATAGACGCCGCTGCTTGAAGCGCGCGCGGACGATCAGTGGTGCTCTGAAGCGCCAGCGTATAACGACGACTGACTATCTCGAAAACCAGATCCTTTTGGCCCAATTGCGCAAAGATCTCCTGCACTTTCAACAATCGCGCGTCCTGAACCGAAGGTTCTCGCTCTCGAAGGGCAAACGCGTAAAGCTTGTGTCCTAAATTGGCAGCCTCCTTCTCGGAAATACTCCGACTCGATGCATTGTAGGTGCCGCTTCTGACCACGCCTGCGTCCGCGGCAGCCAATGCTTCGGCCGCGTCCACAGTAATCTCGTGTTCTTCAGGAAATGCCATAGCGACGACTTTGTGATTGAGCCGCAGCAAGCCGAGAACTCGTGGCGGCATGTCATCACCAATCGGAACGGAAACTCCGACGGTTTCGCAGATTAAGGCGGCGAAGCCGACGCTTCCGTAATCGGTACCGAGTGGGCTGTCTCTGTCGCCGGCTAAGGAGATTGCAACACCGGCCAAATTTGTTGCGAGGCCGAGTTCCGTCTCCGCACGCGCCGCAGCTGCGAATCCGAGGCCGATGACGGCCAGTCGTCTCGCTTCGGAAATTCTTTGCGGCTCGATATTATCAAGAGGCTGCCGTTCGTGAATGGATCGACTCACCGCAACAATGACGTCGATGTCCTTAATGGTGTTCGCGGGCGGATGCCTTTGCGGGTCGAGCGCCGAAAGTCGAATGCGTGCGACGGCACACCTCAACGTTGTTATGCCAGACCTGGCCGACTCGCTCAATTCCACCAAACACACCTGCTCGTATTGCTGGGTCAGCGCGACTTGCGTCGGGGTGGCGCTTGACGCAACGTTATCCGGGTCATTAGCCCAGGCGGCCGCGAACTGCGCCTCCTGGGTCAACGAGGCAGGCACACCCCTAGTCGAATTGATCGCCACCAAGGTGGCGGCTGCAGCTCTGCGATATTCGTCGCGCTTCGCGGTCAGAAGAATTGCTTCGTCGCTGAGGTCCTTGAGTCTCCCGAGCATGCAGGCGCCGTATTTCGCACCATCATCGTTCTGGTCGCAAACGGAAGCACTCTTTTGCGTTGTTGCATCAGCCTCTTGTGCGCGCTCATCCGCGCGAGCGAACAAAGACAAGATCAAGGACACCCCGAAGATCAATGTCAGTGCGCCGCTGGTAATCGGTGTCGCTTTCACGGATCTACCCCACATATTCTTCCGGCTATGAAACCCGGCGATTGCGCGCCGAGCGCTACGCACAATCAATGCATCTTCGCTCCTTCAGTCATCGCGCAGTTCGCTGCTCGGGAACCGGTGGCATCCGTCAGGAAAGTCTAGTGGCCGCGACAAATATATCCAGAGATTTTTGGCTGAAAAATGTTGGTTTGCGCATAGACGCCGTTTGCTCTCTTTCGGTCCAGCGAAAATTCATATGTAAACTGGCCCGAGTCACCCTCGAAACATTTTAAGGATCATGTGAGCTCTCTCGGGCCGGCCTAGGCGTCGGCTTGCTGGTCGCCGAATTCAGGGGAGATGGTCGGTTGCGGATGGGCAGGCGTTGATCCACCACGTGCTCACACAGACAACTAGAAGCGCCTCGAGTCGCAGCGGCGCTGCTTGATGAATTGCTGCGGGGCACAAGCTTGTCCGTAAGGCCGATCGCTGCCTGTCTTCGTGCCGGCCGATGCACTATAACAGTTGATAGCATCCCGCTGCCCCAACGATGAGGCTTGATATGAATCAATTGATAGCAAAGCCAGCGGCCCTTCTCCTTTCTAGCTTTCCGTTCGGATTTCGTTCCGATTTCGGAGGACATTTTCATCAGTTTTCTCTCAACGCCCGCTGATTTTTCTCCATTTCCGGGGCACGCGTTTGTTTGCCTAGAAATGTTGTTAAACAGTGGAACAAACGAGGCCTGCTTTGGGTTTTATCCGAAAGAGATTCTGGATACGTTCAATGGTCCGGGCACGGTAGAGAGTGAACTTTCTAGTGCAAAGACACCGGATCGCTTCTCGAAAATTACTGTTTCCTGAAGCATAAGATTAGTGAGGATGGGCGAAAAGCGGTGTATGCGGAAATATCAAAATGGAGCGGTGCGAACTATAACCTTTTCGTATCGAACTGCGGAGACATGATGTTTGCTGTGGCAAAGATCGTAGGTCTTCGCACTCCGCCAAGATCGACGGTAGCACGTCCATTCGATTTCGTAGTAGGTCTTAGCACGTACTATTGGAAGGAAACTTGGGTTAGTAGTGACGCGGACTCTCGGCTCGCCCTTGAATCTGAGGATGTCAATCGAGTTACCTGGAAAGAACGCGGCGCCGGCGGCCAATCGATTGCGAGGATTGTTAAATTCGCACCGAGCGAAGAGAAGGCCACAATCGATTGCGAAAACACCGCGGATGTTCTTCAGTTTCTTGGATTTCAGCCAGATCTAACCGGAGATATTTTGACGCGGACCGCAACCCTCCTATATGACGCTTATCCGCAAGGATGCGATCATCGAAGCCAAGTGGCATGGCTTACTCGTTACCAAAGATACTCATGCTCACCTATCGCAAGTCAGGCAGCCGACCACGGCTTTCTCCTAAGCAGTACGACTTCAATAAAATCCCGTAGCGCAGCAGCGTTAGACCTCCAATTGTGAAACCCCCTTTTTTGGATCACCGCGCTCGACGCTACGAGCCGCAACGAACATCAGCAATCTTCCGCAATTGGCTGTCTCCCGGCGCCATACCATAGTAAGACCACTCCCTTTGACTTGAACTTCACATTTTGTATTTTATGCTTAGACGCAAGGCTGAGCGAAACGCAACGAGAATACTTTGATATCCAAACCGTAACAACCATCTGGCGGCGCGGACCTAACATGATGGTTGGCAGCGACTTGCAGGACTTTTCTCCTGGAGATGAATCGTGAAGATCATGTTTCGGTTTGGTATCTGCTGCGCCGCCATCTTTTTTATTGCAGCATGGTCGTACGGACAGTCTCAGGGAGGACTGCAAGTCATTCGGAACGATCCGAACTTGGGGCCTATTTGTGAAGGACCGTTAGGGCCGGGACCTTGCGCGCAAGTGGCTCAATATCTGAGTCGGCAGCGCCTCGGTCAACCCGTTCCGGGGCCGATACCCGCTCCTCCTTCTGGCCCGATTCCAGCGCCCCTGCAAGTCATCGGCAACCAGCCGGGCGTCGGTCCTATCTGCGCTGGGCCGCTTGGCCCGGGGCCTTGCGCGGAGATTCAGCAATATCTGAGGAGCCTGCAATCGCGCGAACCTCAGAACGGGTCCATCAGCTCCGGTCAGCCGATTCAGGTAATCGATCCGAATCGGGCCGGAGGGCCTTTATGCAACGGCCCGTTCGGCCCGGCGCCTTGCAGCATCGTGCAGCAACAGGTGCTCGACCAGAATCGGCGCACGCCGCCTCCCGCTCAGTCTTTCGATCTGCCGGCGGGTCTCGATACACAGCAACGCGCCATCGAATGCGCACGGCGGGCGCAACTCGACGTGACGACTTTCGTGGGTTGCACGGGACAACAAATCATCCTGCCTGAAAACGAGCTGGAAGTACTCGAATGTGCGATGTCGACAGATTCCGCCCAGAAGTTCGCCAACTGTTCGGCGGGTCCGCTGGGCATTACTTTGTCGAAGGATCAACGCGTAGTCATCGACTGTGCCCACAGTTCGAACGGCGACCGCGATAAGTTCGTCTCATGCGCGGGGTCCTTTCTTGCAAGCAAGGGATTGAGCCATGATCAGACTGCCGTGCTCCATTGCGCCACAAAGTCTTCGGACGATGCCTCGGCCTTCGCGGATTGTTCCGCCCGTTACTTGCTTGGCCAAAACGTCGGCGAGCGACAGATGGAGGCGCTGAAATGTCTGGCGGAAACAAAGGGAGATCGGGCGGCCATGGCAACCTGCGCTGTGGATGGAACAAACCTCAACGCTAATGAACGCACGCTCGCGGCTTGCGCGATGTCATCCAGCGGAGACGGAGGCGACTTCCTGAGTTGCGCGGGTTCCCAATGGCTGAACCGCAATTTGGATCCTGATCAGAAGGCCGTGCTCCATTGCGCCACTGAAGCAAGCGACACGTCGGAATTCGCATCATGCTCGGCTGTTGGGCTGCTCGGCAATCACGCTACTCCGGAGCAGAAGGTCGCTCTGAAATGCGCTGCACAGTCGCAAGGCGATGCAACGGGCTTTGCCACCTGCGCCGGTGCCAACATGTTCAA
Organism: Caballeronia sp. INML2; assembly: GCF_023631365.1. NCBI lineage: Bacteria > Pseudomonadati > Pseudomonadota > Betaproteobacteria > Burkholderiales > Burkholderiaceae > Caballeronia > Caballeronia sp. INML2. The sequence goes on from NZ_JALQDH010000088.1 coordinate 54,382, forward strand.
CCTACAACTCAATCCCGAGCAGCAGATTGCTGTCCAGTGCGTCGTTTCGACGGGAGGGCAGCCGTATGCGGCCGCGGGATGCATGGCGACTCGTCTCACGGCTCGCGAACTGGTCAAATGCGTGACGAATGGTTTTGGCGGCGCGGACGGTTGCTTTGGCGACAACAACGATATTGTCGGAAAAAACGGCTGGACCGCCAAGACATTGAACGGTTTGCTTGGCGGGTCGAATTCCTTTGCGCGTAATCCGAGTCAAATCTGGGGAGGCGACAATTCTTTCGTCAGAAATCCATCACAGATTTGGGGTGGAAATAACTCCTTTGTTCGGAATCCGAGCCAGGTTTGGGGCGGCAACAATTCTGTCTTCAATAATCCAGGGCAGTTGGCTCCGCCGCCAGCCACGCTTGGCAGCATTGGTGGGAAACGCATTTGCTTGCCGTGGTGTTAAGACTGGTCGTTGGTGCATGAATGATGTCATCATGCACGGGCGGCATGCATCGGCGCATCCCTTTCAGCCATTGCAAGCGACGCACTAGCCTGGATCTAAGGCCGCCAGAAGACTCGGCGCACACAGCCCTTCAATACCCTTCGCGACCTGATGCATCTGCTCGACCGCCGCGTCGTTGCCTCACACCTAGTGCGGTGCGTCGTTGAATTAGCACCCGGTCTATGTTTAGATATGGGTCATGGGCAAAATGAATCTGACCGAGACCGAACGCGAGCAACTGCTGTCAGCGGCGCGCAGCCGAACGGTGCGTGCGGCGGACGTACGACGCGCGAAGTTGATCCTGATGCTCGAGGACGGCGAATCGCGCGACAGTATCATGCGCACCCTGGGTTGCGACTCGCGCTTCATCGCACGCTGGTCGGGGCGCTTTCTTAGCGAGCGACTCTCCGGTATGTACGCCCGGCACCCCGGGCGCGCTCCCAAGCAGCCGCCGGCGCGACTTGAGGCGCGGGTGCTCAACCACACTCTCAAGCACAAACCCGCCGACGGCTCGACACACTGGAGTAGCTACAAGCTCGCGGCAGAGCTCGGCGACGTGTCGGTCTCGGCCGTGCAGCGGATCTGGCGCAAGCACGGCATCAAGCCGCAACAGTTAGAGCGGCACATGATCTCCAACGACCCGGACTTCGAGGCCAAGGCGGCCGACGTGATCGGGCTTTACCTGAACCCGCCGGCGCACGCAGCGGTGTTCTGTGTGGACGAGAAGACTGCGATTCAGGCACTCGACCGCAAGGACCGGATGCTGCCGCTGTCGCCAGGGCGCGCCGAGAGTCACGGCTTCGAGTACAAGCGCAACGGCACGCTCAGCTTGTTCGCGGCGTTCAATACTGCTACCGGCGAAGTGTTTGGCAAGACGGCGCCGCGCCACACAAGCGAACAGTTCGTAGCTTTTTTGACCGATGTCGTCGCCAGTCAGCCCAAACGCAGGGAAATCCACGTCATCTGTGACAACGTCAGCAGCCATAAGACGGAGCGGGTCGCCGACTTCCTCAACGCTCATCGCAACGTACGTCTGCACTTCACGCCGACCTACTCGTCGTGGCTCAACCAAGTGGAAAATTGGTTCTCGCGCATCCAGCGTGATGTGATCGCCCGCGGCATCTTCACTTCGGTAAAAGACCTGGATCGCAAACTCATGCACTACATCCGTGAGCACAACAAAAATCCAAAGCCGATCAAATGGAAGTATGACGATCCTTCACGCCGGATCCGCCGGTGCCAAATCAATGACGCAGTCGACTAGCAACACATGACGGGGTGCCCAGGCGCGTGCGTCTGCCTTGAGCAGAGAAACATTTGTTTTGTCGTAACTGCAACGTGTGGCTGACAACCGACTTTCCGTTTGGCGGCGTTTCTGAGGCGAGTGCTTCGACACGATAGAGTCCTAAGAAAACCAACCCGAGCGCCTGCTGCGTGCGTTTGCCGGCTGATTGAGACGAGTCTGTGACTTTGCCATCGTCGAATCGGTCCGGTAACTCGAGGCGGCCAACGTCTGCCGCTCGCCACATTTCCGACGTAGCAGCGCACCGCCTCAAATGTCGGCTAAGGCCGAGGGGACTAAACCGCTCGCGCGGTATGGGGCTCCGTCCCGTCTCTGGCAGGGAATGACAGGTCAGTGGCGCCGGTGGTTATGTTGGTGACTGAGGCAATCCGCCTCGTTCTCCAGCAGGAGCCCCATCATGACCTCCTCCGATCCGGGCGTCAGCCCGTTGCGCCGGCGCATGGTTGATGACATGCGCATGCGCAAGTTCGCACCCAAGACCCAGTCCGGGTATCTGCGTGCCGTACGCCAGTTTGCCAAGTTTCTCGGGCGTTCACCCGATACTGCTACTGTCGAGGACCTCCGGAATTACCAACTGCATCTGGTCGATCACGGCGCCTCGCCGATATCGCTCAACGCGGCGATCAGCGGGCTGAAGTTCTTCTTCGACGTTACGCTCGGCCAGCCTGAACTGATGGCCCGGATGCAGCCGGTACGCGTGCCTCGCAAGCTCCCGGTGGTGCTTAGTCCCGAAGAGGTGCGGCGGCTGATCGCAGCAGCCGGCAACCTGAAGCACCAGACCGCGCTGTCAGTCGCCTACGGCGCCGGATTGCGCGCGAGCGAAGTGGTGGCACTCAAGGTCAGCGACATCGACAGCCAGCGCATGACGCTGCGCATCGAGCAGGGCAAGGGTCGTCGCGACCGCTATGCGATGCTCTCGCCGGTCCTGCTCGAACGCCTGCGAGTCTGGTGGCGCGTTGCCCGTGCCCAAGGCAGCATGCTCGATGGCGGCTGGCTGTTTCCCGGAATGGATCCCGTCGATCCGCTCAACACGCGGCAACTGAACCGTGCCGTTCACGCCGCCGCCGAGGCCGCGCAGATCGAAAAGCGTGTAACTCCGCACACCCTGAGACACAGTTTCGCGACGCACCTGCTCGAACAGAGGGTCGACATCCGCGTGATCCAGGTGCTGCTCGGTCACAAGCAACTTGAGACCACCGCGCTTTATGCGCAGGTGGCCACCGACCTGCTGCGCAAAGTCATCAGTCCGCTGGAGCGTCTGCCCTCCGAGTAACGCGGCCCAGTGTAAGACCCAATGCTGGAGGTCGCGGACATCTTCCGCGCCCAAGGTCCGGTATGGCGACGCACGGTGTCGCTCAGCCTGGGGCAGCTGAAGGTCATGTCGGCCATCGAACAGTGCCGCACCGCGGCGCTGGGCGGGCATGTGCTGCGCTGTTCAGGTTGCGCAAAGATCGAAGTCGCCTTCAACTCATGTCGTAACCGCCATTGCACAAAGTGCCAGGCGAGTGCCGCGCGCCGCTGGCTCGACGCGCGTCAGGCCGACCTGCTGCCGGTGGAGTACTACCACGTCGTCTTCACGCTGCCTGCGCCCATCAGTGCCATCGCCTGGTACAACAAGGCCGTCATCTACGGGCTGCTGTTCGATATCGCCGCCGAGACGCTACGCACCATCGCCGCTGATCCGAAGCATCTGGGTGCCAATATCGGCGCCACGCTCGTGCTGCACACCTGGGGCTCGGCGCTCACGCATCATCCCCACGTGCACGGTATCGTCCCCGGCGGTGGGCTGTCGCCCGATGGTCAGCGGTGGATCGCCTGCCGGCCCGGCTTCTTCCTGCCGGTGCGTGTGCTCTCGCGCTTGTTCCGCAGGCGCTTCCTCGAAGCGCTCACGGACGCACACCGGCATGGCCACCTGCAGTTCTTCAGCCAGTATGCTGAACTAGCCGACCCAGCTGTCTTTGACGCCTGGCTTGCGCCGCTGCGTGCCTGCGAATGGGTTGTCTACGCTAAGCGCCCCTTTGCAGGCCCCGAAGCGGTGCTGGCGTATCTATCGCGTTATACGCACCGCGTGGCGATCTCCAATCAGCGCCTGCTCGCATTCGATGAACGCGGCGTCACCTTCCGCTGGAAGGACTACCGTGCAACGGGACGCACTCGCTACAAGACCATGACTCTCGAAGCCGGCGAGTTCATGCGCCGCTTCCTCCTCCATGTGTTGCCCAGCGGCTTCCATCGTATCCGTCACTACGGATTGCTTGCCAACCCGGTGCGCCGCGCCAGTCTCGCGAAGGTGCGTGAACTGCTGGACGTCACGCCCGGAGTCGACCCATCACCCCACGAAACCGTCATCGAAACGCGACCTGCCTTCATCTGCCGACACTGCGGCGCACCGATGATCGTCATCGATATCCTTGCGCGCACCGCACCGATCCGCGCACCACCCACGCGTCGGGGCAAGACATGAACGCAACTGTTCCAGGACGAGCAACCCCATCGTCGGCTCTGCGGCAACGCGGCCCGCGAGCGGACGTTCGCGCCTGCCGCTCCCCGCATTCCCTCACACCTTCGATCCGACATCACGATTGCACGACTGCACCCCGTCGGCACATCATTAGCGTTCACTCGGCACGCCGCCGGACCGCGCATCCCGTAGTTCCGCAGGTTCTCCTGGACTATCAATCGCCATAGACCCGAAAACTCCTATTGCATCGGAGCACTCCGCGGTTTCCTCCCTTCAGGTTTGTCCAACGCCTGCCCGCATACGCTGTCTCGCGCTTGCGGGCACGCGGCATGGGCAGGCGTCGAACAAACCTTAAGAGGAGCGGCAGAGATCCCGCGGAAGCCGACCGTCCGACGCCGCGCGAAACTCACTCTTGACGGCCTGGAAGTCCAAGAGACATTTGACCGTCGATACGGCGAATTCACCGATCCCAGAATCGCTTGTCCACCTGCACGATCCCACACACCCGCCAACGCACCGTCACGCTGACGCAGAACGCGCTACGCTCAAGCGCATCCGCGACCCAAAGTGTCCGCGCTGCAGACGAGGCAGGCTTCGGCTATCCATCAACCACCGCCACCTCCATCATTTCTAAATCTGTTCCATATTGACGTTCGTTCAAACGCCAGTTCACACCCGCTGCCACGCTGCGGTTGGTCAGGATCCATCCGTTCGTGGACGGAAACGGCAGAACAGGTCGCCTGCTTCTGAATATCGAATTAATGAAATCGAGCTATCCCCGGCTGTTATCCGCAATGAGGATCGCGCAGCCTATTGCGATTCGCTGGACGACGCTTGCGTGAGCAACAACCACGCGGGCATCGCTCGGCTGATCGCCGAATCGGTCCTGCGTTCATTCGACCTCTACTTCGATGCTTGGTTTGGCTGCCAACCAAGGACCTTCCTCGGCCCCTCGGTAAATAATAGGGATACCGACATTAAGGCGCGCAGTCGCGTTATCGCTAACGTTCCATGTCGATGGCGTGACGCCGCGCAAGCGGCCAGATGTTAGACTAACAGCCCTAGTCTGGCCTCGTCACTGCGAGGAAAGAGAGCCCTTCCATATCGAACGAGCGGCCACCCGTGCCCGTCGCATCAAGCACTTCTCAGGGCTGACGTATCGTTCGAACTTCACGAGGAGGAGAGTTTAGATGGACGAACAAGGCGTTCGCGCCCCGATTGTCACGGGAACATGCGCACGCTGCGGAGGCAAGGTGCCGTGGCCGATTTCGTCCTGTCCTCATTGCGGTGCGCCTGCGCGGTTTGTGTCCGGCGATCGTGTACCCGCCGCGAGGAAGCCCGGAGCGGCAGGGCACGGCACACCGAACGGGCGTGTTGATTTTCCGCCTAACCCGCCGTGGCCGCGGCAAAATGCATCCTTGTTCGCATCGAACGACGCCGTATATCCCGACGACGAGGTCCGTCCGCCACCGCGCCGCGATACCGGTCGTCGGGGCATGAGAAAGGGGGCAGTGCTGACGCTTGCGGTGGCCTTCGTGCTCATCGGCGGATCGGGGCTCTTGTACTGGATTCAGAATCATGACGCGCAGGAAGAGCCGACGAGATCGATCGCCGCGCGAGGCATGGTGACGTCGAACGACTTGAATCAGTCCGCGCAGGCCCCGACCATGCCGCAGGTTCCGACGATTGCCCCAAGCTCGGAAGCGCCGCTGCCGAGTGACAAGGCATCCGCTGACAAAAATCAGAAGTTGATGTCGCTTGCCCTCGCGAGAGCGCACGACGGTCTCCAAAAAAACAACCTGCAACTGGCGCGGTCCGGCATTTCTTGGGCGCTTTCGTTGCAGCCGGACAGTCCCGAGGCCCTTCGGCTCAAGCAGGATTTGCTGTCGCGGGAGAGGGCTCGCAATGCGGCCTTGCAGGCGGCACGCAGTTGCGTCGTGCAGGAGCGTGCCATGTGTGCTTGGCAAAATGCCAACACTGCGCTGTCGATCGATTCGAGCAGCAACGAAGCGAAGGGAATCGCCGCGCGCTCCATGCAGTAGAGCATCCAGCGGCTGGAGCAGCACTTCGGACTCAGGCTGTTCAGCCGGACTACGCGCTCGCTGATGCTGACGCCGGAGGGGCGGGATCTTATGGAGCGCACGCCGCGGTTGTTGCGCGAGGCGGAAGGTATCGAGCAAGGCGTCGCCGCTGCACGCGCGGAGCCGGCCGGAACGCTCAAGGTGACCGCGCCGTTGTCCGTCGGCGTAAACGTCCTCGCGCCCGCATTGCCGGCGTTTTGCCGACAGCATCCGAAAGGGACCGTCGAGGTGCCCTGAGCGAACGCTACGTCGACCTGATCGAGGAGGGCGTGGAAGTCGCCATTCGAGTCGGTAATCCCGGCGACACGCGGTTGATCGCGCGCCGTCTTGCTCCGCATCGGATTTGCGCGTTCGCATCGCCCGAATATCTGCGGGAGCGAGGCGTGCCGCAGCATCCGAACGATCTATTGCGGCACGATTGCGTGAACTTCAGATATCAGTCGACTGGCCAGGAGGCGCCTTGGGCGTTCGACGTGTGAGGCAAACTCGTCGAGTTCGCGCCTGTGTTGGCTTTAATTACGGACGTCAGCAACGCGATTGCCGCGACGTTGGCCGCGGGTGCCAGAATCGGAATATCGACGACGTACATCGCCGCGCCTTATGTTCGACGGCGCGAACTCGTACCTGTACTTCACGAGTTCGCTTATTACCGATTCCATCCGCATGCGGTGTGGCCGGAAAGCCGCCGCAGCAAGTCGGCGGTAAAAGCGTTCGTCGGCTCTTTGCAGGACATTTATCCGTCTCCCGCGCCTTGGGACGTCTGGTGCGGGATCATGCGACCTAGCGCGTGCGTGTTATTGGGCGCTCGTCCTTCGTCGCATCGAATCTTTGCGCGTAACCGAGCTGCCGAAAGCTCTCAATCACGAAGTCGATGAATACGCGCGTCTTCCCCGGCAGAAGCCACCGCGAAGCGTAGTAAAGCGTATTCGTGCCCGCGTCTGCATGGCATTTGGGCAGCATACGCACAAGCTCGCCGTCAGCAAGATCCGGCAGTACGTCGGAAGCGCCAGCATCGCGACATCAGTTCACCCCCGAGCGAGACGAAGCACATCTGCGAGGTCGGCACACTGGGACGTCATACGCTCGGTCGGCGAGTTGGTCGAGAATGCTGCGGAGCGCGCCGCGGGATGGGTTCGTCGTCGATTCATGTGGCAGCATGCGTCGAATTGCTTCACGTGAAGAGAGACCGGCGCACCACGCGGGCATGGCCCTGAGTATGTCGACGCTCGAAAAATTAGAAACATCGTGCCGATCGGGACCATCACGCAAGGCGGGATCCTGCGCGCGCGGACCCGGTTTTATGCGCGCCAGTTTAGCGCCAGAAATGCAGCTATTAGGAGAATGAGAGTTATCTCAATAGTTGAGTCTTGATGGCCCCCTCCGGTAAAGTTCCAGAATGAAGTGGATCAATCGATACTGATCGTAGTCCCCGACGAAATCGGTAGAGTGAACCCCGCTCCGAAGATGCCTTCACGTTGCCGTTCTGGCCTAGCCCGTGAAACTGACTAGCACGTGCACGGTATCCAGGGAGATGTGCTCAAGCGCCAACGATGCAACATTGTTGTCTTTAGCTCTTTTCGTCCGGTGCTGGCGCAGGCGGCACTCCGAGCGAAAGCGATCCGGAAGAGGCGTTGTGTTGCGTGCAGTGCCTTGTGGCGGATCGCCGGACACAAGGCATCGGATCACCGCTGATGACAATTCGGCGCGGTTGCATTTCCATGACAGATCACCTGAACTCCATGGACCGCTGAGTCATGGCGTTGATTCTGATCACAGCGCTCTCTCAATCCTTTCAGCTACGCGTATTAAGACCGTTAGGAAACGGCCTATCAATTCATTTACGCTTACGCGCGCTGACGACACGCTCACACTCAAAGCTGCCTCGATGCTGCCTTGTCGATTCCGAACCGGCACGGCGATCGCTCGCATTCCCAATTCGAGTTCCTCGTCGCTGAGGGCGTAGCCGTCTGAATTGACGCGGCGGATCGCATCGAGCACCTGCTCGGGCTCAGTGATCGTCCGCGAAGTGAGCTTTGTCATAGGCAACGCCAAGATAACCCGCTCAATCTCTGCGTTCGTTTTCTGGGAGAGCAATACGCGACCTGTCGCAGAACAATAAGCAGGGAGGCGGCCACCAAGCTTAGCCCCCGTCGATACGATGCGGATTGCCTCGGCGCGTCCGACAAACACTGATTGGCCATCGTCGAGCACGGCAAGAGATACCGACTCCTGGAGCTCGTCGCGCGCAGCCGCAAGCAGCGGCTGCGCAATCTGTGCAAGCGACGACGTACTTAGGTACGCGCCTCCCAACCTCAGCATGCGAGGCAGCGGTGAAAAAAACTTACCGTCGTGGGACAAGTACCCCAAGTCCACAAGTGTAAGCAAGCAGCGTCGGGCGGCCGGACGCGTGACGTTAGCTAACCGGGCAGCCTCGGCGACGGTCATCCGTGGGGACGCTGGACTAAAAGCCTCGATGATGGCCAAACCCTTCGCCAGTCCACCCATTCCCTCGCGTAAACGGGACCCGGAATCATCTTCCATTTCAGATTCTTGCTCGCAGCCTGGCGCGCCGGCGGCGTCGTAAGCGTTGACTGCTTTCTTGGGGGATGTCATGATAGTTCTATATCCGAACAATGTACGGTATTCGAACACAATAACCCAGCCGTGTCAAATGTCGAGCAGATCAGATTCGAGTCGCCCGACGCATCAAAACCCGAGCAAGGAGAACCACTTGAACTTCATCCCTATCAATTCGGCGCCTCGTGCAGACGTCCGTTGGCCTGAGGAAGGATTAACGCGTGTGCCCTATACGGTGTTCCAAAGTAAAGCGGTTTATGCGGACGAGCAGGAGAAAATCTTTCGAGCTGCGAATTGGAATTTCCTATGCCTCGAAGTAGAAGTACCGAACCCAGGCGACTTCCGCTCGACGTTCGTTGGTGACACGCCGGTCGTAGTCACACGTGATGAAGATGGCGAAATTTATGCCTTTGAGAATCGTTGTGCCCACCGCGGCGCGATGGTGTGCCTGGAGGATCAGGGCAATACCAAGGATTTCAGTTGTGTGTATCACGCCTGGACCTATAACTTGCAGGGGGACTTGAAAGGTGTCGCCTTCAAGGACGGTATCAACGGCAAGGGGGGCATGAAGCCTGATTTCTGTATGGAAGATCACGGGCTACGCAAGCTACGTATCGAAACGCTGCACGGGCTTGTGTTTGGTAGCTTTTCGGACGATGTGGCGCCGCTGGAGGATTACCTCGGCGAAGAGATCGTGTCACGCGTCGCACGCATTTTGGATGGTCGGGTTCCGGTGGTGCTAGGCCGATTTACTCAAACGCTTCCAAACAACTGGAAGCTTTACGTTGAGAACGTCAAAGATTCCTATCACGCGAGTATCCTGCATCTATTTTTTACTACGTTCCAGTTGAACAAACTTTCGCAGCGCGGTGGAATCATTGTTGACCCAAGCGGAGCGCATCACGTCAGTTTCTCCGCGGTGGACCATACGAAGGATGACGCGGGAAGCGACTATTCGAAGCAGAACATTCGCTCGGAGAGCGGACATCGTTTAGAGGACGTGTCCATCCTCAAAGGCAACGACGAGTTCGGTGATGGCATTACGCTGCAGATCCTGTCCGTGTTTCCAGGCTTCGTGCTACAGCAGATTCAAAACGCCATCGCCGTGCGTCAGATCTTGCCGAGAGGCATCGAGGAAACCGAGCTGAACTGGATATATCTCGGATTCGACAATGACACGCCGGAGCTGCGGGAAATGCGCTTGCGGCAAGCTAACCTGGTTGGCCCCGCGGGATATGTCTCGATGGAAGATGGCTGCGTCGGAGGCTTCGTTCAGCGTGGTATCGAAGGCGCGGAAGGATCCTGCTCGGTACTTGAAATGGGTGGCGACACAGCCGATAGCAGCGAGAGCCGTGTAACAGAAGCCTCCATTCGAGGCTTTTGGAAGGCGTATCGCCACGCTATGAACTATTGATCGCAGGGAACCCCATCATGCAAGACGTTTTTCAGTTGATTGCGCGAGCGCAGGCTGAGTATGTGCGCTGCATAGACGATGGAGATCTCGCCGGATGGCCAGACTTCTTCGTCGACGAATGCATCTACAAAGTGACTACGGCTGAGAATCACAAGCGAGGTCTCGAGGCAAGTCTGATCTATGCGGCGTCGCGCGGCATGCTAATGGACCGGGTCGCGTCGCTGCGGGATGCGAACATTTACGAGCGTCATGCGTATCGACATCTACTCGGACAGCCCTACATCGTGTCGGAGGACCTCGACGTCGTCCGCAGCGAGACTTCGTTTATGGTCGTGCGCATCATGCGCGACGGAACGAAGAGCCTCTTCGTCACAGGGCGCTATCTTGATGCTTACGTGCGTAATGGGAACAGCGTGCGATTGCGTGAACGCGTTGCCGTGTGTGATAGCTCGCGCATTGATACTCTGCTCGCGTTGCCGTTGTAGAAGGTATTGCGTCCATGGTTGCGCGGGGTGTGCGCAGCCTTCATGACATCACGCCGGAATCGATACGAAAGCTAGTACGGACCGGTTAGCGATGAGTGTCCGCGAGCAATGTAAGCGTGCAGGTCACTCGTCGCCGTCAATGTTCATAAGGAGTGAATGTGGCTCATCATATCAACGTCGCCGCGAGCGACATCAGCTTCCAGTGCAACGACGGCGAGACCGTTCTTGATGCCGCCGAGCGGGCCGGCTTTGCACTCCCGTATTCATGTCGCAAGGGTGTGTGCGCCGAGTGTGTCGGAGAGGTACTCAATGCGGAAGGGACGGAGAAGGCGCTCTTTTGCTGCACGCGTCCGACGACGGACTTGACCATCGTGCCTCGCAAGATCGAGAAGCGGGAGCGCATCGCGCGCAAGAAAGTTGATGCCTCGGTTTTTCGAATCACGCAGCCTGCGCCGGATGTGACAGTCCTACAACTTCGCCTGCCGATTGGAGTGCGCGCAAAGTTCAGAGCCGGCCAGTACCTGCAGGTTCATCTCGACGACAACACGGTTCGGAACTATTCGATGGCCAACCCGCCGCACCAGAATGACAGCGTGCATCTACACGTGCGCCGCGTGCCAGGAGGCCGTTTCTCGGACGGGGTGCTGAAAGAACTCGCAGTGGGAAGCAAGTTGCGGATAGAGTTGCCCTACGGCGAGTTCTTCTTTCGCGACGGGTCTACAAAGCCGGTAATCCTCGTTGCAACGGGAACGGGTTTCGCGCCGGTGAAGTCCATCATTGAAGATGCGCTCAAGCGCAAGTTTGCGCGTCCGTTGAAGTTGTATTGGGGCGCTCGCAACGAGAGTGACCTTTATTTTTTGGATCTTGCGCGTAAGTGGCACGTCGAAGGGCACGTCGAACTCGTGCCTGTGTTGTCGCATCCTGACGCAATATGGGCTGGCCGCACAGGTCTTGTGCATCGCGCGGTACTTTCGGATCATCCGTCGCTCACTGCGTATCAGGTCTACGCATGCGGTAACCCGGCGATGACGCGTGCTGCACGTACGGAGTTCATCCGTGCGGGCCTGCTGGAAGATGAGTTTTTCTGTGACGCCTTCGTCCAGACCGACGTGCTCGAAACTGTGCTCTAAGAATGGTCGATTCGCCCCAAAAAATTCTGGTCTACGCCCCAGCACAACGAAGAACTTGCACTACCTTTGTGTTCCCTGGCATGTGGTCGAGCGCACGGCTCAACAATGCGACCCTGTCGTTCGTATCCGTACCGTTTTGCCTTCCGACTTATACAGCTTAACCACAAATCCATACGCCATCCGGCTTTGAAAGCTCTAAATGAGCAGACGTCTGCGATTGTCCGCGCTGACATCTATAATGCTGAGCAATTCCCACGACCCGACGGAAGCGGGGCGAATCCAACAATTTTTCGAAAAGATCATTCATGAAAGCCGCGTTCTACGAAAGACAAGGCGATGCCGTCGATGTCCTCAGGATCGGCGACTTCCCTGACCCATTACCGGCGCGTGGCGAAGTACGGGTCAAGATCGCGGTCTCCGGTCTGAATCCGTCCGACATCAAGGCCCGTACCGGCTTCACAGGTGCTCCGATGCGTTTCCCACGGGTGATTCCCCACCAGGATGGCAGTGGAACCATTGACGCGGTCGGCTCCGGTGTATCAGAGGAACGGATCGGAGAAAGGGTATGGGTGTTCAAGGCACAAACAGAACGGCCTTTCGGCACTGCGGCAGAATATGTAGTCCTCCCGTCCCGCCTGGCGGTCCCGCTCGGCAACGATGCATCGTTCGAGACGGGGGCATCTATTGGGATTCCAGCGATTACCGCTCACCGCTGCCTGTTCGCCGATGGCGATTTGCGTGGAGGGCGTGTGCTAGTGCATGGTGGCGGCGGCGGAGTAGGTACGGCCGCGATTCTCCTTGCGAAGTGGGCAGGCGCATGGGTCGCCGCGACGGTGAGTAACGAGACCCAGGCCGATGCGGCCAGAAACGCAGGTGCCGATGTCGTAATTTTTCGCCATTCAGAGGATGTTGCGCAGCGTGTCCTGACGGCCACAGGGGGTGTAGGCGTCGACCGTATCGTTGACGTCGACATAGTCGCGAATGTGCACATCGATCTTGCCTGTCTTGCAACGGACGGCGTCGTGACTGCTTATTCCAGTAGTCGTTCAGATGCGACGCTTGAAATACCCTTCCGTCCAGCGATGTTTGGCGGTCATGTTTTTCGATTCGTGTACCTTTATTCGATGTCCGAGAGGTCGATTCAAGACGCAGTGCGGGATATATCAGCGTGCATCAGCGCCAGGGCATACTCGCCGACGATAGGGCAGCAGTTCCCGCTCGAAAAAGTCGTGGATGCGCATCTCGCGCAGGAGAGCGGGACGGTGGTAGGGAAGATTCTTGTGAAAATCGGGAGCTAGCCTTCATGGGATGGCTATGATCGGCCCGGGTGTTTAGGTTGCATCGAGGCGTGACGGTTTATCGAGCGATCCAACGTCAGAGTCCGATGGCCCGGTCCTGCCTTCGTCCGACAGGCTGAGCGAGCTTGGTGAAATGGTAAACTGAGCGTACTTACGGGGGGCGGCGGAGATGAATTCAGAGAAGTCGACAGAAGAAGTCGCGTATCGCAATCAAGCGGCGCAACGAGTCCTGTCGGTTCTGAGCTTCCTGATCGACGAAGAGGGCAGCACGAGTGTCTCGCGGTTGGAAGCCGAGCTGTCACTCAGCCGCATTATCATTTCCAGGGCCTTGGATACGCTAGAGTCAGCGGGCTTCGTGATCTCCTCCGGTGACAAGAAAACGGTTTCGTTGGGTTACCGCGTTCTTGGACTGAGCAACGGCAAGGTCGACGACTTCGACATACGGGCACTTTGCCATCCGTATCTCATTGCCTTGCACGAACTTACCGGCGAGAGCGTCTTTCTCTCGATTATTGCCGGGGACAACCGAGTGCCGGTCGAGGTGATCGAAGCGAAGGGGCCGCGCGTCGCGCATAGTCAGCGAGGGCTTTCCGTGCCTTTGCATGTCGGCAAGACGTCCAGGACGCTGCTTGCATTTCTCGATGACCAAGACATTGAAGACTTCTTGCGCGCTGCTGCGCCAATCGATCAATATGTCGATTTCTCCACCGCGTCCAAGTACGAAACCGTGGATGACGTCTGGAAAGACATCCAAACCGTTCGAAGAGACGGATCAATCATGTGGCACGGCGCAGAACAGTTTGGCGCGCTTTACCTCGCATTCCCATTACTTGACCGGGCCAACCGTCCTCACGCGGCTATCACCATTGGCGGTCCGCGTGAAAGGTTCAGTCAAGCGCGGGCAGAAGAATTACTTCCGCAAATACGGACGATCCTGCGCCCGCTTCAAGAGCGAGCCCGATTGATACCGGCATCGCCGATCTTTGTGACACGTGAACACTCATGAGCAGTTCCGCGCTTCGAGCTCTGACGCTCCTTGAGATCATATGCACCGCTGAAGCGCCGATCGGCGTCACGGCTCTCGCCAATCAGCTTGGCCTTTCTGTTGCGACAGTATTTCGCAGTCTAGATGCGCTTGAGCGCCTAGGTTATGTCGCTCGGTTCCAGTCTTCCACTGACTTCGTTGCCGGTGATACGACAAAACGATTGCGTCAGACGGGATTCGCGCGTTTTTTTCTTCGCGATGTCGCTCTGCCGTACATGAGACAGATTGCGTTTGCGACTGGAGAGTCGGTGACGCTGACTATGCCTGTCGGTTGGTATGGTGTCACGGTTGCGACCGTTGCAGGGACCAATCCAATCAGGACGGCCTCTGCGGTGGGTTCCATCGGCGAATTATCGCGTGACCTTCCATCGAAAGTACTCTTGGCTTCGTTGGACGGACTAGAATATCAGCGCTTTGTCGCATGGGCTAGGAAGGAAGGAGTAACGCTCAAGAACGATCTGCCTCGCGAGCTGGACGCCATACGCTCCAACGGATATGGATGCGAGGCATTCAAGTTTGCGGAAGGACGAGCATCGATTGCGCTGCCAATCCGCTTGAGTAGCCGCACGCTAGGCGTCCTCGCCATCGAAGGCCCTGTGCTTGATTCTCAGAATCAGCGTGCCGACGATGCGAAGATCCGCGACTGGCGTCAGATCGTGACGTCGATTGAGACCAGAATCGCGGACCAGCCGGCATTGTTCGAGAATCCGTATGCTCACATCGATCCCGACACTATCAGCTTGCCGGTTACGCAAGTCCGGTAGCCAGTGCTGTAGTCGCGTGCCGATCGATCCAGATGACTGACCTGACTGACCGGCATTCGCTTATCACCTTGAGTGGGTTGCGCCTCGAACGGCGCAGGATTATTCATCGTCTGTGTCGATAGACTGCGATTACGTTACCGCGGCCTCTGTACGCTTGCTCTCGCTGTAAATCCAACGCATCACGAACGTCACCGCAGCGCCGAGGAGCACTGGAGCCGCCGCGATTCGAAAGATCTCGTCGATTGACAGTTGGGCGCTGTATAGCACGCCAGCGAGCAAGGGCCCGAGAATTCCGCCCAGCCGCCCCATGCCAAGGGCCCAGCCTGTTCCGGTCGCTCTTAAGCCCGTGGGATAAAAGTGGATCGCGAGCGCGATTGTTCCCTTTTGTCCGCCGCTTACGCAAAAGCCAACTGCAAACGCTGCGCACATCAGTACCTTTGGTTCTGCCGAGATAGACGATGCCATCCATAACATTGACGCAGCGCCGCCGAGATAAAGCGCGGCGAGTGTCAGGTAGGGCCCGGTCCGATCCATCAACGGCCCGATGACAAACGCGGCACAGAAGCCGCCTATCGTAGTCAAGGTCGTTACCCATACGATGGAATCTGTCGCGTACTTCAAAGAGTGAAGCATAGTCGGCAGCCAACTTTGAATGAAGTAGAACACGCCCAGATTCAGGAAAACGAGTATCCAGAGACAGATGGTGCCTCTGCGCTCGGCCGATCCAAGCAAGCCCAGCACGCCGATACGATCACATTCGGTCGTCGAGTTGACGAAGCGCGCGCCTCGAATATTGGGCAGGGTGGGGTAGTGACGGCGCAGAAGTTTTTCGACTGTGTCGGTTCGCCCTTTGCGCAGTGCAAAGTAGATCGATTCCGGCAGAAATTTCCAAAGAAGATACGTCAGGGCGAGCGGTGTTACTCCGCCAACGAGAAACACCGACCCCCAGTGGTAGCGCGACAGCAAGGCGCCAGCAACGAATCCTGACGCGACAAAACCGAGCGAATAGCAGCAGTAAATCAACATCACCGCCGTGGCACGAAACCTTTTCGGACTGTATTCCGAAGTTAATGCGATCGCGCTCGGAATGGCACCACCTAGGCCGATGCCTGCCAGAAACCGGAACGCGATGACCTCCGACACGTTGGTGGCGAAGGCTGTCGCAAGCGTGAACAGCGAGAACACGACCCAAGAGGCGATCATCAGTCGCTTGTGACCGATGCGCGGGGAAAGTGGCGATACGACGAGAAATCCCACCATCAGTCCGATCAGCGCGGCGGAAAATAACGGACCGAGTTCCGCGCGCTTGAGCTGCCATTGGGCGGCTATGTGAGGAACCGCATAACTGATGCACTGCGTGTCGAAACCATCGACGAAGAGGACAAGACCGCAGAGAAGAATGATGAGGTAATGCCGCTTTCCCATCTTCCCTTCATCGATTAAATCTTCGATACATAAGGTGCGTCCCGTCACAATCGTCTCCTTGTTTTCATATAGGAACCCTCATCGATCACCGCGCTTGAAGTGGCATGGGGGGTGTGTCATGCCGCTGGCGGGTTCGCAGTGCGAGGTGAGATCTACGTTGCGAACAAACACTATGTGAAATGTCATTTCACATATATTCATCCTAGGGTGTGGTGGCGTCCGTTGTCAACTAATCTCTTCCGCCTCATTGGACAGGGCCGTGGCGATGCCTGCGATTGGACGCTTGGTGACCAAAATCTAAGGATTTGGAGCATTGACGTCGATCCCAGGCAGCTCATATTCTGAATTAAGTGAAATGTATTTCACATACTGTCAGGGAGAGATATGGCTACTAGCAGGCTTACCGTCAACAAACTTGATATCGATGTCCTTCGCGCCGGTCATGGCCGTGCGCTGCTCTTTCTGCATCCGCATCTCGGGCGCGCCAGTTCAGTGGACGTGCTGACTGCTCTAAGCGAGTCATTCGATGTAATCGCACCGTCCCATCCAGGCTTTGATCAGTCGTCCATCAATGACGATTTCGATTCGGTCGACGACCTCGCGTACTTCTATCTCGATCTGTTGGGGGAGCTCGATCTAAAAGATGTCGTTTTGGTCGGAAGCTCATTCGGAGGCTGGGTCGCGTTGGAGATGGCGGTGAAGTCCGTCGAGCGCATCGGTCAGGTCGTTTTGATCGACTCAGTAGGTGTCAAGTTCGGACACCCGACAGATAACGACATTGCCGACGTGTTTTCGATGTCGGAAGCGGCCTTCGCCGAACATGCCTATTTCGATCTTCGCTTCGCGCCTCCGCCGAGGGATCGGCTCACTGACGAGGAGCTGTTGACCGTTGCCACGAACCGCGAGGCTTCCGCGCGATTCGCATGGCTACCGTGCCTTTACAACCCTAAACTCAGGCAGCGACTGGGTCGCGCGGACAGACCTACGTTGGTTATCCAAGGTGCGAATGATGCAATAACCGCGCCTTCATATGGTCGTGAGCTTGCTGCAGCGCTGCCGTGCGCCGAGTACCGCGAGATCGTCGACGCGGGCCACTTTCCACATATCGAACAGCCTGCCGTGGTTGCGCGGGAGATCGTCAGCTTCGTCCAGCGAGTCGCGTCGCAACATGAAGCAGCCGTGTCGATCGAGCAGTGAAACGTCAAGGAGGTTAATAATGAATGTCTTCTATTTCACCGAGCAGCCTTACCCCGATGCTTGGAATCCCGAGGCAACGTCGCTGCGTGTGACGCTGCCGAATAGCGAGTGCGATCCTTCGGTGATGGCCGACTTATATGCTCGCTACTTCGACGAATGGATGCTCGCGGATGAACTCGGCTTCGACCTTATGGTCAACGAGCATCACGCCACGGCCACCTGCTTGTCATCCGTCGCTGGCGTCACGTTATCGATTCTAGCAAGACAAACGAAACGCGCCCGCCTGCTCACGCTCGGTTATCCGATCGCCAATCGGCTGGATCCGGTACGAATCGCGGAGGAACTCGCGATGATCGACGTGATCTCCCGCGGCCGGCTGGAAATGGGCTTCGTCAGAGGTGTCCCTTACGAACTCGGTGTCACGCAGAAATCCGCTGTCGGCATGACCGACCGTTTCTGGGAAGCGCACGACTTGATCTTGAAGGCGCTGAGCACGCGGGACGGCCCCTTCAACTGGCAGGGAAAGCATTTCCAGGCGCGCAATGTCAACGTCTGGCCTCGACCTTACCAGGATCCGCACCCGCCGGTCTGGATCTCCGGACGAAGCCGAAGCAACATCCGCGATATTGCGTCGCGCGGACACGTCTTCGCCACGTTCCTGAGCGGAAAGCAGACGGCAGGCATGTTCGACTACTACCGGGAGGTTGCGGCCGAGCTCGGACATGCCACGCCTTCTGCGGATCGCTTCGCCTACCTCGGGATCGTCGCCGTCGCTGATACGCATGACAAAGCCATGCAGCGCGCACGGATCCTCGTGAATTACCTGCGAACCTCGGCGCTGGTTGCCGAGCCATTCGACAATCCGCCCGGTTATATGTCAGCGGCCGACAGTGCGCGCATGATGCGGGCGAATGGAAAGCGCACCGCGAAGTCAGCATCCGGCAAAGCGGTCGATGTTCATAGCGGCTCGATCGAAGAACTCATCGATGCCGGTGCGATGTTCGTCGGCACGCCGGATGAGGTGTATGAGCAGATCGCCGCTTTCGATGACGACGTAGGCGGCCTCGGCAACCTTCTCATGATGGGCCATGCCGCGTCGCTCTCACATGCCGACACGGTGGACAACCTGACTCTGTTTGGCAAGGAAGTATTGCCTCGCCTCAAGCAGCGCTCGGCGTCGCGCATCACTGTCTCTCGTGAGCTCGAACAGGCAGGCACGTAAGCAGCAACGGTGTTGGTGGTGAACCTGTCGGGTCCGAGTGCCGGCTCAATGGTTCGCCGCCGCTCGTCTAGAACTGTTCATGGTCGCTTCTTACCAATCTACGGATTTGCAATACATGTCTCCAATGCAAAGTGCCCAAAGCCGGTTCGAGACGGTCAATGGGCTCAAGACGCACTACCTCGAAGGGGGCAAGGGACCGGCCTTGGTTCTTCTTCATAGCGGGGAGTTCGGTGCCTGTGGCGCGTTGAGCTGGGAATGGAACTTCGACAGGCTGGCAGAACATTTCCGCGTGATCGCGCCCGATTGGCTCGGCTTTGGTCAAAGCGAAAAGGTATTTTTCTTCGAAGACATGTGGAACGCCAGGGTGAACCACATGAGCGCCTTTCTTCGGCAGATCGGGGTAGAGCGCGCTCATTTCATGGGCAATTCCATGGGCGGCACTGTCCTCGTCAATGTTGCCGCGAGCGATGACAAGCGTTGGCCGATCGATCGCATGATCCTGGTCAGCGGCGGAGGGCACGTCCCGGAGAACGACGATCGCAAAGTGCTGACCGACTATGACGGTTCGGAGGAAGCAATGCACCGCATGGTCGACGTGCTCATCAAGCGTCCTTCGCTGCGCAACGACCTCGGATATATCAAGCGGCGTCACGCCTTGTCAATCGAGAAGGGCGCCTGGGAGTGCGTGGCGGCCGCTCGATTCAAGGCGCCAGTGCGCGCGGCGCGGCCTCTGGTGGACAAGCATCCAGACTATTCTCGCATCGATGTTCCGACGCTGATCGTCGCGGGACATCAGGACACGCTTCGTGAGCCCGGCTACGCGCGGCAGTTGCAGAAGCAAATCGGCGGTTCCGAGCTCCTGATGCTCGACGGCGGACATTGCCCGCAAATCGACGTGCCCGACGTGTTCAACGAAAGGGTGCTGACGTTTCTTCTATCGTGAATTCAAACAGCTGGGCATCGAAGGGTACTCAAGACAAGTCCCTTACGAGCGACTCGCTACAGAAAATATGGAGACAGTCGGTGAGGAAAGCCCTAACCCTGATAACGTGTTCCTTGTTGGCAAGCTCGGCACATGCACAAAGCGCCGTAACTTTGTACGGTCTGGTCTTCGAGGGCTTTGTCTATACGAGTAATCAGAAGGGATCGTCGGTATTTCAAACCGCTACGGCGTTGACGAATCCCAGCCGATGGGGCTTGCGCGGTGAGGAGGAACTCGGTGCAGGAATCAAGGCTGTCTTCACGCTGGAGAATGGATTTGACCCGAACAACGGGAAGCTCTCTCAAGGGGGGCGAATGTTCGGTCGTCAGGCTTATGTTGGCTTGACTGGGCCCTTCGGTGGATTGACGCTCGGCCGTCAGTACGAGCCGGTGTTCGAGTATATCGGGCTATCGAGTGCGACGGCGCAGTGGGGATTCTTTGGATCGCATCCCGGCGACTTCGACAACATGAACGCCACAGCCCGGATAAACAACGCAATAAAGTACGCAAGTCCCCGGTTGGGCGGCGTCGCGGTCGAAGGCGTGTTTGCTCCCGGCGGAACGCCAGGAAACTTTGGCAACAACCGCGTGTACAGCTTCGGAGTCGACTATCAAACAGGCCCGGTTAAAGCGGCGGTTGCCTTCGCCAATTTGAACAATCCGTCGGTCACCGCGTTCGACGGCAGCGTGTCTCCCGGCTCGCCTGGTTACAGCTCACCGGTAACGAGTCCGGTTTACCGAGGCTATGCGTCAGCTGCATCCTTGCAGATCTTCGGCGCTGCATTCACATACAAGATAGGTGACGGAAAGGTCGGACTTGTCTACACGAACACCCGCTTCGTCGATATCCGTCCGATCGCCGGTATCCCGTATCGGGAACCGCAGGTACGGATCAACAGCTACGAAATCAACTCGTTGTATCGACTGACGCCATCGCTGGCGTTGGCCGGATCGTACGATTTTACCGATGCGGACACGGCGCGATATCACCAGGTCGATCTCGGCGCGATCTATTCGCTGTCGAAGAGAACCGATCTCACTTTGGTCGGCGTGTGGCAACGCGCTGAAGGGATCGATTCGACGGGACAGAAAGCAGTGGCGAACATTACTGGTCTGACGGCTTCCAGCAACGCTACGCAGCTAGCCATCAGAGCGATGATCGCCCACAGATTCTGACGTGCTTTCCATACCCCTGATTGTCTCCGCGACGAATCTTTCAGAAGATCGAATCGTGCGCTAAAGAACCGCACAGAAAGGGGAAACGAGCACAGGCATGTGTTGGAGTTTGACGGCTGTAATTAAATTCGAAACCTGTAGACAGTGAAAAAACGGAGTTCAAAATGGCACGTCCTTTTATTTTGGGTATTGGTGGAACTCTGCGTGACGGCTCTACCTCGGAGAGAGCCTTGCGAATCAGCGTCGACGAAGCCCGGTCCAGAGACTGTGAAGTCGAGGTGGTGTCAGGCGACAACCTCGTATTACCAATGTATGCGCCCGGCGTAACGGCCACACATCACGGTGCGCGGCGCCTCGTCGAACTCATCCGTCGATGCGACGGAATCATCGTCTCGACACCGTCTTATCATGGCGGACTTTCTGGACTGGTGAAGAATGCGCTGGACTATCTCGAAGACTTGCGAGACGACAGCCGTCCCTATCTCGACGCGCGGCCAGTTGGATGCATCGTTTGCGCGGGCGGTTGGCAAGGAGTCGGATTGACTCTTACTTCTCTGCGATCGATCGTGCATGCGTTGCGCGGATGGCCGACGCCGCTCGGCGTAGGAATCAACACGATCATTCCGCCGGGCAGCGAAGTACGCGACCCCTTGACGGAGCAGGAAAAACTGCTTCGTGCGGTCGGGGAACAGGTCGCTGGCTTCGCCTGGAATCAGCGAGTGTCTTGCCGAGCCGAGAGCGATGCAGAAACGTGCTGAAGCTCCGGCACGACGATGGCAGGGTCGGCTGACTGCACTGGCCCTGCGCCGTCACTTGCATTCCGGTGCCTAACACCGACGTCTGCGAACGGAGGAACGACACCTGGCACGTACTTTTGATGTTGTCGATGTACCTGACGATCAAGGAACGAATGAAGCGTCCGCACCTTGACACTCGGATGCGAGCGGTGCTGAGATCGTCCCCCTCAAGGTGGCGACGCGCAAGGGGCTTGCGCATCGCGAGATCGAGCTCACGTCACTCCGCGACTTGAGATTCCGCACGGGGAGGGGTCTACCTCAACGCGCTCCGCTCACAAGCTCGGCGTAGTCCAGAGGGATTCTGAAATCCGACCCCTCGTTTAGCGTGCGTTCTTGAAAGACTATCGCTGAGGTTGGGCACAAAATTCAGCAGACTCACGAGCCTAAATAATCCGCGTTTTTTCATCCGAAGAGCGGGGGGATGTGTTATCTCAATATCGGTTTCGCGGTCACCGAGCGCGGGCGGGGTGCTCCTGCACAAAATGGATCGGCCGCCGGCGCCTTCGTTGATGTGCATGAATTCAAATGTTGTCGACTCTGATGCTCTGAGATCAAGCGATCGTGTTTATGTCATGGCGCGACGCGCGCCTACCGAAGAAGCAAAAGACTGGCTTCTTGCACCCCAACGATTGAGGACCTGGACGCGAACAGACGGCCGAAAAGCACAGGTGATTGAGCATAGCCTCCTTTCACCCAAGCGGTTTCCGATGCAAAAAGGGAAGAGAGAGTCGAGGCACTAAGTCAGAGCACTCGACGTGTCGCATCTGCGTACAGGTCCGCGTGTAAAGCGGTTCTATGCCTCGGCGGCTACCAAGCAACAGCCATTGGACCCGGGCGCTCCGTGCGACCGGCAAAGATTCACTCTGCCTATCTCACGCGGGGCTTTTACTACGCGCGATACGGTGCTCACCTGCCCACTGCGGCCAACTCAAGGAAACGACCATGAAACTGTACGTTCATCCGCTGTCCGGTCATTCTCACCGTGCCCGACTGCTGATTTCGCTCCTTGCTATTACCCATGAACTCGTCGAAGTCGATCTTGCCGCCGGCGCACACAAGTCCCCGGACTTCTTGAAGTTGAACCGTTTCGGTCAAGTTCCGGTGCTCGTCGACGGAGACGTGGCGATCGCCGATTCGAACGCGATTCTGGTGTATCTCGCGCGCAAGTCCGGCAGGACTGATTTCCTTCCGCAGAATCCGGTCGAAGAAGCCGCCGTACAGCGCTGGCTGTCGGTAGCAGCGGGCGAAATCGCTTTTGGGCCGGCGGCCGCGCGGCTCATCACCGTGTTTGGTGCCAAATTCAATGCCGACGAGGTCATCGCGCGCGCGCATCGTATCCTCAAATTGATCGATGAAGAACTCAGCGGTCGTGACTTCCTCGTCACGTCCAAACCGACTATCGCTGACGTCGCGTTGTATGGGTACATCGCGCGTGCGCCCGAGGGCAACGTGGACCTGTCCAGCTATCCAAACGTCAATGCGTGGCTTCGACGCATCGAAGCACTGCCGGGCTTCGTCGAATTTGCCAAGACGCCGGTCGGACTTGCCGCCGCTGCATGACTGCTCCCGCCGCGGAGACGGGTTCTTGCAACATCGAACGCGCATTTTCGATCGAGGAGATAGATCGTGAGTTCTGTATCGAGCCAAATCGGCTCGCCCTGGCATCCGGGCGAACTACAACTACAAGAGAAGGTCGGTGTAATGCAGAAGATGGACAGCGTGGGCCGGCGTTTCGTCCGGGATCACATGCCCGAACAGCACCGAAGCTTCTTTTCCCAACTTCCATTCATCGTCGTTGGCGCAGTAGCAAACGATGGTGACGTGTGGGCGTCCTACGGGTGCGGGCGACCGGGCTTCATGCGTTCGCCTACCGATCGGATCCTCTCTATCGATGCCGCGTTCGATCCTAATGATCCAGCCGCCGGTGGCATCGGTGACGGCGCGGCGCTCGGGCTGCTCGGTATCGAGCTGCACACTCGCCGACGCAATCGGCTGAATGGCATGATCCGCCAGCGGGCCGCGCGCGCATTCGATCTTGAAGTCGTGCAAAGTTTCGGCAATTGTCCGCAATACATCCAGTTGCGCGACTTTGAGTTCGTGCGGGATCCGGATGTCTTCTCGGAGACGGCGCCGATAGAATACGATCGCTTCGACGACCGCGCCCACGAGATGATAACAAGCGCCGACACGTTGTTTGTCGCCTCGTATCAAGGCGATGGCGACGCGCGCCAGGTCGATGTTTCGCATCGAGGCGGGAAGGCGGGGTTTGTGCGCATCGGCGATGACGGTGTGCTGACGATTCCCGACTTCGCTGGCAATCTGTTCTTCGCGACGCTTGGCAATTTTCTGGTCAATCCCCGCGCCGGCTTGCTATTCACCGACTTCGAAACCGGCGATGTCCTGCAAATGGCAGGCGACGCAGAGGTCGATCTCGAGTCGCCAGAGATCGCTGCTTTTCAGGGCGCCGAAAGGCTGTGGCGCTTCAAGCCGCGCAGAGTGATTCACCGCCGCGGCGCGTTGCCGTTGCGCTGGAAGTTTCAGACGAGCGGTTGGTCGCCCAACTCGCTTATGACAGGGAGTTGGGATGATGCAGCGAGCCGACTAAGGGCCTCAGACCTCGCGCGTTCATGGCGCCCTTTCAGGGTTGCGAAGATCGTCGACGAAAGCGCAGTGATCCGGTCCTTTCATTTGGAACCGATCGACGGTGCTGGGCTGATTCCGCACCTTGCGGGTCAGCATCTGCCGATTCGTGTCAGTATCGTGAGCGATGGCACGCCGATTCCGCGCAATTACACATTGTCGAGTGCGCCGTCGGACGGCTTTTACCGAATAAGCGTGAAGCGAGAAGGAAGCGTCTCATCATATCTGCACGACACCTTGCGCAATGGCGACGTGATTGAGGCGCGTGCCCCGGAGGGCCAATTCACGGTCGATGCACTCGAACGCCGGCCCGCAGTGTTGCTTGCCGCCGGTGTTGGTGTAACGCCGATGCTCGCCATGTTACGTCACATCGTCTACGAAGGCCTACGCAAGCGCGGAATTCGCAAGACGTGGTTCATACACTCGGCGCGTTCAATCAAGGACCGTGCGTTCAGCGAGGAGATCAGCCGTCTAGTGGCTTCCGCCGATGGTGCAGTGAAGGTCGTGCGCGCGCTGTCAGACCCGAGCGACGCGCGCGAGGGCGAAGACTTTGACGTTGCGGGACGTGTTGATATGAATTTGCTGCGTGCGACGCTTCCCTTTGACGACTACGACTTTTATCTGTGCGGGCCAGCGGGTTTCATGCGGTCGATTTATGACGGGCTGCGCGATCTCAACGTCGCAGACGCCCGCATCCACGTGGAAGCCTTCGGTCCGTCCGGCGTTAAACGGCGCACCGATGCGACGTTGAGCGTTTCCTTGCGCGCACCGGCAGATAAGCCGACGCCCGTCGCGTTCGTGAGGACAGGAAAGGAAGCGCGCTGGCAGCCGGATTCCGGATCTCTGCTTGAACTGGCCGAAGCACGTGGCTTGGCACCAGACTATGGTTGCCGGAGCGGCAGTTGCGGAAGCTGCCGGACGCGCATTGTTGAAGGCGCAGTGGCCTACACTGCAAGTCCAGAATTCAAGGTGCCGGAGGACGAGGCGTTGATCTGCTGCGCCGTGCCTGCACATCCCAGCTCGGGCGGTGGGGATCGTCTGCTGCTCGACGTTTGACAATACTGCTCGTCCCTTAGCGACTAGCCTCAAGTCCTCACCCTTAGAAAGGAATTGATCATGAAAGATGTCGACGCAGCGCGGCCGCCGTTTCCGCCCTTTTCGCTGGAAACCGCCATTGAGAAGGTGCGTCTTGCAGAGGACGGATGGAATTCGCGCAATCCTGAGAAGGTATCGTTTGCGTACAGCGCGGACAGCGTGTGGCGCAATCGAGCAGAGTTCGCTACGGGTCGCACTGCGATCGTGGCACTGCTTACGCGCAAATGGCAACGCGAGCTCGACTACCGTCTTATCAAGGAATTGTGGGCATATGAGGGCGCACGCATTGCCGTTCGCTTTGCATACGAGTGGCACGACGACGCGCAGAACTGGTATCGCTCTTACGGCAACGAAAACTGGGAATTCGGCGCCGACGGGCTTATGCATCACCGCTATGCCTGCATTAACGACCTGCCCATCAAGGAGAGTGAACGGAAGTTCTTCTGGCCGCTAGGGCGCAGACCCGACGACCACCCCGGACTGAGCGATCTGGGTCTGTAAGAGCCTGCCCCCGCCGCAACCATGCAGGAGTCTCATCGTCATGAACACTGCCTCCTATGTAGGATCTCCCGTCGAACGTGAAGCTTTGCTACGAAGGCTGGCCGGTGTCACGTTCGTGATCTTCTTCCAGGCTTACATGGTTGCCCCTATCGTGCCAGCGCTTTCGCACATCTTCGCGGCACCACAAACAGCTGTCGCTCACATCGTGCCGGCCTATCTTATTCCGTACGGTGTCGCGACGTTGATCTACGGCTTGGTTGCGGATTGGGCCGGCATCCATCGCGTGTTGTACGGGTCGCTCGCCGCGTTCGCAGGACTCACGCTCCTGAGCGCGAGCGCAACGAGTGTCGATCAGCTTGCGGCCTGGCGAATCGCGACGGGCCTCGGCGCAGGCGGCGTCGTGCCTCTTGCACTCGTCCTAGTCGGCCGCGCCTTTCCCTACGAACAGCGTGGGCGGCCGCTAGGCTGGCTTTTTGGCGCGATGGCAGGTGGCATGGCGTTCGGTTCCCCCTGCGGTGCCTTGCTCATGCCGCTCATTGGCTGGCGCGGACTGTTCGTCATGGTGGGACTTCTCGGCGCCATGCTTCTGCTTGTGCTGCTTCCTTATCGCAGATTCCTTGCAGCGGCGACACCACCACAAACCATAAAGCTTCCCGACGTTTTTTCTGGATACAGGCAGCTGCTCCGCAATGCTCGCGCTCGACGCACCTACGGCTATGTGCTGGTGAACTCGATGTTTCACTCCGGCGTCTTTACTTGGCTCGCGGTATATCTGGAACAGCGCTATCGACTTGATGCCGTGCATGTCGGCCTCGCCTTGCTCGGATACGGGGTTCCCGGTTTCCTGCTGGGGCCGTTTATCGGACGGCTGGCGGACCGGTATGGCCGCGCGCGCATCGTTCCGCTCGGTCTGGCCCTGAGCGCGCTGGGAGCGGCTGCCCTTTGCATGAGCGTGCCAGTGCAGGCAATTCCGCTCGTCGCGATGATCCTTTCGCTCGGATATGACATGACGCAGCCGCTTTTCGGCGGCATTGTTACTTCTCTTGGCGGTCAACGCCCGGGACAAGCAATGGGGCTCAACGTCTTCACGTTGTTCGTCGGATTCGGCCTCGGTAGTCTGCTCTTCGGCGTGATCCTCGCCCATGGATTTGAGATGGCCTTGGGCCTCTTCGCCGCCTGTGAACTCGTCGCCGCAGCGGTCTCATTGAGCCTGTTCAACTCTGAAAGGCGAACAGACGCAAGCGGTGGAAAGGCTGCTACGGCGGAAAGGCCTCGATGAGTTATCGACTTCCGATTGCGCACCCAAATATCGGCGCCCGGATGGAAGCCCGTAACGACCCGCGACGATACAGTATTGATTCGACCGCGCTCACATCGACGCTCCGGCTCCTTCAGACCAAGAGTCGCAGGCGGTTATAGCGCTCTACACACCAGACCTCAAAGAAAAGCGGGGTACAACATGAAGCGGCCAAATCGACTGTGGTCGGCTTGACCAGGAAATCCATATGGAATCCCTGTAAAACGAGCATGCTGTACCGGGTGAGGCGTCCGCGGGTCCGGCGCTACGCGAATCTGGGATAGGTCAGAGATGGGAATGAGCGGCGCGGTGGGAAGACGCGCCAGGTGCCGTCATCGTGCCGAAAGAAGTACATTTCCGCAGCCCTGCCGCTTTCCGAGGTTATGACCTTCACGAAGCACTCGTTCGTGCGTCCACGATTCTTAAACCGCAGTATGCGCACGAGCGCAGCAGGGGACGGCGAAAGCCAATACTCAACTGTCTTTCGCAGGGAATGTTTCCAGTCGTTCATCGATCTCTCCATATCGCGGCAGCTGCCGCTAGCGTGATGCGAGGTTCGCCGCACGGATCGGATGTTCGATTTACGGCGCAGGCACGAAATGTCGGCCACATAAATGCGGAGGCGCCAGATTGACGCAGTCCGCGTAGTATTATCAGACGATTGTCGTCTCGAGTTCGCCGAGCGCCTCGATCCATACCTTCATGACGTCGCCGCGCTTGAGGAACGTCCCAGTTTCCATGCCAACGCCGGCCGGGGTGCCGGTCAACAGAATATCGCCGGGAAACAACGTCATCCGCTGGCTCAGGTAAGCAATCTGGTCGGCCACGGAGTAGAGATGATTTGACGTATTCGAGTCCTGCTTGATCGCATCGTTGAGCCAGAGCTTGATGCCGAGCTTTTCCGGCGATGCCACGAACTGGGCTGGCGTGAAGTAAGGTCCGAGAGGACATGCGCCGGTAAAGCACTTGTGGCCGATCCAGTCGAAACGGAACGGCGACGATTCGTCCACCTTGTCGCGCTTAAGGTTATCCCGCGCCGATAGATCGTTCGCGATGCTGTAGCCCGCCACGTAGTCTAGGGCGTTTTCGACCGCGACGTTGTCCGCGCGCTTGCCGATGATCACTGCGAGCTCCGCTTCCCAGTCCAGCAACTGCGTGTGGCCCGGATACCTGACTTTCTGGCGGTGACCCGCTAGCGTGCCGCGTCCGGCTTTGATGAAATGCCAGGGCGGAATGCCGTCCCCGCGTGGGTCGAGCGTGATGCGCATGTTGAATGCGCGCGCCATGGCCTCCACGTGGTCCCGATAGTTTGCGCCGCATGCGTAAATGACACCGGGGCGGGTGACCGGTGCGTCGAACGAGAGGGCGTCCGCCTGAAGCCGCGCGGGCGCACTGTCAAAGGCGGCGTTGTCCAACGCCTGGACCAGGGCCTCCAGTTGCGCGTGAGCGCCCGCCCAGTTTCCGATCAGTTCATCGATACCGGCGTCCGAGCGATCAAAGAGCGCAGGACCCGCCCATGCAGAGTTGAGGGCCCGGAGGCTGAAGTGTTGTCCGCGATGCAGGAGACCCGGACAGGTGGCGCCTGACGAGTCGATGTAGGTGAAAAGCTGATAAGTCATCACATGCTCTCAGTCGATGCTGGCTCTCTGGTTTGACAGGGTGATCGTGCAGTTGAGGCTTCCTTCCATCAAAAGCCACGGCCTCAACTCCGCTTCGAACACGCCTTCGGCGATGAAGGGATCTTGTGCAATAAGGCGCTGCGCTTCCTCGATCGACGGCGCGCGCAGTATGCTCATGCCCCCTTGCGAACCGGGCGGGCCGTCGCCGGTGAACGGCCCCGAGAGGAAGACTTCGCCGGTACGCTCGGCCTCAAGCATCCACTCGATATGGCGCGGTAGCACATCGGCCACGCGCTTAAGATCGAGTGGCTTGCGCAACGCAACGTAGAACGTCTTGTTGAGCATGTTTCGCAGAACGGTCTGAAGGTCGCTCATGGTCGCTTCGAAGATTCAGGTGACAGTCGTGGGGGACGCAAGACAGCGCGATCAATCGGGTTCTTCAAAGTTCATGATGAATTCCTTGGGCGCCGGCATGCCCGACCAGACTGCTTCGAGTACGGCCCGTACTTCATTCTCCGTCGAACCCATCGGTGTCCAGTCCGCGCCTTCGGGAATCACGTCGATATCCCAAAAGTATTCGATCATGCTGTTCCACGGGTCGCGAATGTAGTGAAAGTAGTTCGATCCGGCGCCGTGCCGTCCGAGGCCATATCCGTCGCGGTATCCGGAGGCGAGCAAGTGCTGAGCGCCCATTTCGATCTCGTCGATGTCGCTCACCTCGAAGCTCATGTGATGTAAGCCGGTATGCGACGATTTGGCGATGCCGAGCATATGATGATCCCCACCGAATGGCGAGCGCATGAACGCGATGATGTCCAAAGCACGGTCGGAAATCAGCAGGCCGAGCACGTCGGTATAGAAACGTACGGCACGGTCGACGTCCGGCGAGAACTTGATGAGGTGCCCGAGACGGCGCGGACGCGTGCGCTTTTGCGACGACGTTGCATCACATGCCCGCACGCCGAGACGACGGTAGCGCTGCGGTGAATTCACTTCTACCGGGGCGGGCAACGTCGAGGGCACATCGTCGGCCTCCTGCACGTTGATCCAGTCGCCGTCCGGATCCTTGAACCAGATGCCGTCGAAGGGCACGGCAAAAGGCGCATCGTGCAGTTGAACGTCAGCCGCTTCGAGCCGCGCGCGGAGTTCGGCAAGGCCACACTTTGGCGTGCCGAACGATACATAAGCGAGGCGCTTCTTCGGACCTTGAATGAGACGGACTTGGTCCTGGTCGCGACCTTCGCAACGACAAACCAGATGGCCTTCGGACATGCGGGTCTCGAGGCCGGCGCATTCATAGAAAGCTCGACCGATTTCGAGCGAAGGAACGATCAGTCCTATGTGGTTCAGGCTGTGGATCATGTCGGCCTCAGCGGATAGGAGAGAAGGGCGCAGGCATCAGCAGTTCGCTGCGCTGTTCGATTACATATGACCCGGCTTTTGTGAGAAAAGCCCGCCACGCCTCGGACTGCGACAGCGCCCGGCGGCGTTGAAGGCGGTCCTCGAAGGTCTCGAAGCCCCACAGCTGTACGACACGGTTAAGCTCGCCGGTCTCTGTGACGAAATACCCGACCAGGTTGCCGAGCGCTTGGGCTTGCACGTCAAGTCCGTCGGACTGATAGAGCGCGAGGAACGGTTGCACGGTTCCGGGCTTAAGGGTGTAGGTTCGTTG
Organism: Caballeronia sp. INML2; assembly: GCF_023631365.1. Lineage (NCBI taxonomy): Bacteria > Pseudomonadati > Pseudomonadota > Betaproteobacteria > Burkholderiales > Burkholderiaceae > Caballeronia > Caballeronia sp. INML2. The sequence continues at coordinate 85,049 of NZ_JALQDH010000088.1, forward strand.
CTCGATGATCATGAAATATCCTCACGCGTTTCTGGACTCTTGCTCGAGTAATGTGATGACCGCTGAGATGTCCTTCTGCCCGATGCCCTGATCGACGGCACGGCGAAAGTACGGTGCAGCGGCTGAAAAGAGCGGCATGGCGCTGCCGGTCTCGCCCGCCATTTCAGAGGCAAGATGTAAATACTTCTCCAACGCCGTGAAGGGGCCTGGCGCGGGCTCAAAGCGCCGGTCCGCCATCATCGGAGCGCGGATGTTGAACATGGTCGAGGCGCCCGCGCTTTTGCCGATCGCCTCCACCAGCACATGCGGATCGATGCCCGCGCGCACGCCGAGATTCATCGCTTCAGCGGCCGCGAGGGTATGCACTGCGAGGAGCGCATTCGCGATCAGCTTCATGCTCAGCGCGGCGCCGATCGGTCCGAGGTGGAACTGGGTCGGCGCGATCAGATCGAGCACGTCCTTGCAGCGGGCGTAGAGTTCCTGTGATCCGCCGACGAAGAGTGCCGCCTTCTTCTGCAGCACCATCGGCGGTGAGCCGCTCACTTCGCATTCGAGCAAATCAAGGCCGGCGTCCCGCAGGCGCTGTTGCATCTCGAGCTTGAATGCAAGGCTGTACGTGCCGAGCTCGACGACAATCTTGCCTCGCACGCCCGCTTCCAGGAGTCCGTGCTCGCCGCCGAGTACCTCAAGCTGCGCCTCCTCGCCAGGCAGACAGAGCAGCACGATGTCTGCGTCGCGCAGAAGCGTCGCAGGATCTGCAACGGCAACGCCGCCTATATTGCGGAATTCCTCCATGCTGCCACGTGCAACGCCCAGCACACGCGCTCCGGCCTGGACCAGATTGGACGCAACGGGGAGGCCGAGTTGCCCTAGGCCGATCATTCCCACTGTCTTCATGCCGCTGTCTCCTTCTTTATCGATCTGATGTGTTTGACGAAATTCTGATCGTGAGGTTGAACGCCGTCGAGGAAGTGGCGCTTATTCAAATGGATAAATGTGATTTATAGCCCGCCGAGGGCCGTTCTGAACGGGAACTTCGGCGCAGACGTGTAAACCCCAGTGCATGCCTGCCACCGGTCGTCTATAAACTGGATTAATAGCTGCAACGAGTCGAGCATTTCAAGTGAGAGACAGCTGGCAGAAATGAAAGACCTCAATTTGCTTTACGTTTTCGAGGCCATGTGGCGTGATCGGTCCGTCACGGCAGCGGCCGAGAATCTCGGGCTGACGCAGGCCGCCGTCAGTGCGTCGCTCAAACGGTTACGGGAAACGTACGGAGACAAGCTTTTTGTGCTTGTCGGAAGGCGGATGGAGCCGACCGCAGTGGCGCTGGAGCTAGCCGGGCCATTGATCGAATCGCTCAACCTTGTGCGCGGCACGACAGGCGTGCCACAGCCCTTTCGGCCCGAGAAATCAGATCGAACGTTCACCATTAGGACACGCGACATCGGCGAGGTCGTCCTATTGCCGATGCTATATCGAGAGCTCCAACGTACAGCGCCCGACATCAAACTGCATACGATGTTCACGCGCATCGAAGACACGATTCCAGCGCTCGGTAACGGGCGGATCGATGTGGCGGTGGGTTATCTGCCGACGCTTGAGCAGGACATTCACCGCAAACCGCTTTTCAAGCAACGTTATGTCTGCGTGATGCGAAAAGGTCATCCGCTCGCACACGGAACGCTGGATGCGCATGCATTCGGTCAGCTCGATCATTTGCTGGTCGAATACGGCGGCAGCGGGCATCTGTTGCTCGAACGGGCATTATTCGAAGCAGGGGCCAAGAACCGCATAAAAGTGCGCATCCCGCAGTACCTTGCCGCGCCACATTGCCTACTGAGTTCGGATCTCATCTGGGTAGCGCCCGAGATCCTCGCCGCCACGTTGAGCCGTCATTTTCCATTGACGTACCGGCCCGAGCCTCTCGGGCTCGAAGCGTTCGAGATCGCGCTGTACTGGCACGACCGTTACCATCACGACCCAGCAAATCGCTGGTTCCGGTCGTTAATTGTCGACCTCTTTCGCAAGGAAATCTCAAAACCGATGTCAGGTGGCCGAGAGATGTCAGGCGACCGCGACCTCGAAGTTCTTGCCAAGCCCTTCCAGCCGTCAGACATGGGTGACGAACCTCGCTACCAGGCCTAAGCCATGGGTGCAGTGCACCCGTGGCATGGTTGTTCAACGAGCTAGAAGTGCTTAGCGATGCGTCTTGCTGCGGGCTATCGAATGGCGTCACGCGGAGAATGCTTGGCAGAGGAACTTTGTCTCCATGAACTCGTCGATGCCTTCACGCGCACCTTCCCGGCCAACCCCTGATTCCTTGTAACCGCCGAACGGTGCGACTTCGGTTGCGATCATGCCAGTATTGATGCCGACGATGCCCGCGTGCAATGCACGGGACACGCGGTGGATGCGCGAAGCGTCACGGCTGAACAGGTAGGATGCGAGGCCCATGCGCGTGGCATTGGCGCGTGCGATCAATTCGCGCTCGTCGCTGAAAGTGGCGAGTGCCAGCACTGGCCCGAAGGTCTCCTCGCACGACATCGCCATGGACTCGGTGATGCCGCTCATCAGGGTGGGCTCGAAGAAGTGGCCCTTGCGCTGAGCACGCTTGCCGCCGGCAAGAAGAGATGCACCGAGTTCCAGCGCGTTTTCGACATGCCGCTCGATCTTGCGAAGCGCCTCCTCGCTGATGACCGGGCCGAGCGTAACGCCAGCCTCCGTGCCGTCGCCAAGTTTGAGCGATTCCATCGCCTTGAGCATGCGCGCGACGAACTCGTCGTGCACAGAAGCCTCGACCAGAAAGCGATTCGGCGCGATGCACGTCTGGCCAGCATTGCGGAACTTGGCGAACAGTGCGCTGGACACGGCGACGTCGAGGTCGGCATCGGCAAAAACGATGAACGGCGAATTGCCGCCGAGTTCGAGCGATACCCGTTTCATCGTCGCCGCGCATTGCGCGGAGAGGATCTTGCCAACTGAGGTCGATCCCGTGAAGCTCAATTTGCCAACTGCCTCGCTGGAGGTCAGCGTCCGTCCGATCGCCTCGGCCGCGCTGCGGTCAGCAGTGACGACGTTGAGCACGCCTGGCGGAATCCCCGCGCGTTCAGCGAGTGCGCACAGCGCGAGTGCGGACAGCGGCGTGTGCTCGGCGGGTTTGAGCACCATCGTGCAGCCAGCGGCGAGCGCGGGCGCGGCCTTGCGGGTAACCATCGCAGAGGGCAGGTTCCACGGCGTGATGCCCGCGGTCACGCCGATCGGCTCCTTCACCGTCGTGAAACTCATGTTGCGGCGCGCAGCAGGAATAGTGTCGCCGTAGGTCCGACGCGCTTCTTCCGCGAACCATTCGACGAAGGACGCTGCGAAAATCACCTCGTTCTTCGCATCCGACAACGGCTTGCCCTGTTCGCTCGTCAGGATTGCTGCGAGTTCGTCCGCATGGTCAACAATGAGACGCGCCCACTTTTTAAGCGGCCCGGCACGCTCTGTGGCCGTGCGCTCGCTCCACTCGTCGAATGCACGTTGCGCGCTCGTGATGGCGTGCTCGACATCCTCGGCCGACATGTGTGGCACGGTGCCGACGAGTTCGCCGGTGGCTGGGTTGCGGACCTCGAATGTCTCGCCGCTCAGGGCAGCGACCCATTCGCCACCAACATAAGCGCGGTCGTGCAACAGGGTTTGATGGTTCGATTTCATTGTTTCCTTGATTACAAGTCCAGTGTCAGGTCGCCGCACCGTGCCCGGGACACGCACACGCACATTTGCTTGCGGCTGGTTTTGTCATCGGGAGAAAGCACGTAATCGCGATGGTCGACCTCGCCTTCGATCACCGTAGTCGCGCATAGGCCGCACTCGCCGCGCTTGCAGTCGTAAATCGGTTCGACCCCCTGGCGGATTAGCGCATCGAGAATCGACTCGTCGCTTGCTACCTCGACCGTCTGCCCGCTTTGCTGAAGCACGACTCGAAAGGCGGCGTCACCGTCGGCGGGGGCCGCTGCGCCGAAGAACTCGAAGTGGATTCGTTCGTCCGGCCAATGCGCACGCCGTGCCGCGCCGATTACGGCTTCGTTCAGTCCGCGGGGACCGCATACATAGACGTCCGCGCCCGCAGGCGCATTGCGCAGCAGGAGGTCAAGGTCCACGCCACGGGTGGGGTCACCGCCGTCGCAATGGAGTGTCAGCTTGTCGCCGGCAAGGGCCTTCAATTCGTCGACAAACGCCGCGTCATCTGCGCTGCGCACGCAATAGTGGATGCTGAACGTGCGCGCCTGGGCGGCAAGGACATGCACCATTGAAAGGATCGGCGTAATGCCTATGCCACCTGCTACCAAAAGATGATGGGGCGATTCCGGCACGAGCGGAAAGTGATTCTTCGGAAGGCTGCACGTCAACAGCTGCCCGGCCTGCACGCGTCCGTGCATCGCAGCGGACCCGCCCTTTCCCGCGTCCTCGCGTAAGACGCCAAGCAGATAGTGGCTGCGGTCCGCGGGCGAACTCGCGATGGAATACGATCGCACCGCCAGCTCGCCGGTCGCGAGGGGAATCGATACGTCGAGATGCGCGCCTGCCTCGAAGGCTGGCAACGCATCGCCCTGCGGATGGCGCAGAACAAAGCGGCGGATGCGAGCCGTCGCCTGCAGCACTTCGGAGACGACTAGCTGTTGACTGTCTTTCATACGCTTTACTCCCGGGTATCACCTAACCGCCGCCTGACTGACGCGGCCCGCTCACGACGCCAGCGCGGTCGATTGCTGCTTCACCAGCTTCTCGACGATCCGGCGTGCCGCAACCGAGCCGCCGTCCGCGCGCACGCCAACTTCGGCCTTCATCGAATCGTCGGTGTCGATCATGATCTGCTGAGCTTCCAGAACCTCGACGTCTTCCATGAACGTGGTGTAGATCGAGTCATGAATCGTCTTCGTGACCTCCGCGTCGTCCTGGGCGAAGCAGCGCGTAATGGTCCAGTAGTACTTGCTCGTGCGCGCGTCGACGGGCGTGATCGTGTTGACGGAGAACCAGCGCAAGCCGCGTTCGAGATCGTCGGTGCCTGCCGGATAGGCGCGCGCATCGATGGTCACGCTCGCCGGCGGCTGGAAGCGAATGACCTGCCAGCGGTCGATGTTGCCCTCGAGCTTGCGAACGCGCGAGAACAGGGGCGGCGGCGGGGCGTTCTTGATGATTCGTTGCACATGCACTTCGTTGCCCTCGACACGCTGTGTCATCGGCGTTTCGACGATCTCGTTGGTACCGATGGTCCGCGTATGCACATACGTCTCGTGGGTGAGGTCCAGCAGGTTGTCGGTGAGAAGCTGATAGTTCGCCTTCACGTCGATGCAACCGCCGGTCGAAACCCAGCCCGGCTCGCTGTTGTAGCGGAAATCAGGAATCAGCGATTCATCTGCGGCCTCGGGATCGCCCATCCAGACCCAGATCCATTGCCACTTTTCGACCACCGGATAAGTGCGGACCTTCATGGAAGGAGGAATCTGCTGCTGGCCCGGAATGGCCACGCACGCGCCGCTGCAATCGAGCGTGACGCCGTGATAGCCGCATTGCACGGTATCGCCAATCAGATTGCCCTTGGAGAGCGCCGCGCGCCGGTGCGGGCAGCGGTCCGTCAACGCGACAACCTTGCCTGCCTGGGTGCGATACAGCACGAGCGGCTCGCCGATAATCCAGCGTTGCGTCAGAGAGCGCTGGATCTCGTTGCTCCAGCCAGCCACATACCATGAATTCTTGAGGAACATTCTTTTCAACCTTGATTAGAGTGATTAGGCGACAGGAGGGAGCAACCTCAGACGGGGTCGAGAATGCGGGCGGCGACCAAGCCCCCGTCGACCGGCAGATTCACGCCATTGATCCAGGCGCTTTGCGCTTGCAGCAGGAAGACAATTGCGGGCGCCATCGCTTCCGGCGTGCCGACCCCGCCTGCACGGCGAATCGCGTCGTCGACGTTCGCGGCACCGAGTGATGCACGGAAGTCCTTCAGGATCGGCGTGTCGGTCGGCCCCGGGCTGATGCAGTTCATGCGGATGCCAGCGGCACTGCGCAGGGTCGTGGCGCGCGCCATGGTCCAGACGATCAGCGCTTCCTTGAAGTACGCGTAGGCGCCCGCGTCCGGGACCGGATGCTGTTCGAGCCACTGCAGACCTTCCGTGAAGTCGCGGGTGGCCGCGAGCTCGACGTGAAGCGCGCGCCGCGCCTGCCAGTTTTGGCCGGCCGTAGAAGCCACATTGACGATGGAGCCGTCTGCGCGGAGCTTCGGCAATACGGCTTCAGTGAGCCGGCGCAGGCCGAGATAGTTCACACGGGCAACGATGTCGCCTCCCGCATTGCCGGGAACGCCCGCGACGTTACACAACCCGTCGAGCGTGCCAGGCAATTGAGCGGCGGCGGCGTCGATCGACAGCGGGTCGGCAAGATCGATCTGGATGAAACGGGTGACGTCGAAGTCGGGTGCGTGACGATCGAGTGCAATGACCTCGATATCCTGTGCGATAAGCAGACGAGCGGTGTGCGCACCGATACCGGACGCGGCGCCGGTGATCGCAACCGTCTTCAGCTGCCCGGATTGGGACGCTGACATGTGTTCTCCTGTTTCAGAAGCGAAGTGGCTGAGCTTTCTTTTCCAGCTTCACTTTGATGATGTGTCTCTTGATCTATTTCGTTCTATGTCTGTATCGGCCGGTCGCACTCGAAGTAGCAGTCTTGCGATGCGGCGATGTAATGATTGTCGAAGCGCTTGATTGACGAGTCCATATAACGAGGTTGATAGCGCACGTTCGATGCCGTTTATACGAGCCGAAGATGCAAGCCGGGATGGTGCCGTAGAGCCGAATAACCACAGAAGTCGCGAATAAATGTGATCGATAGCTGAATATTGGCCGCGCCAATGGTTGTTCCAGCATGGCCCACCTAGAATCAAATCCAGTGCATGGAACGTGTCCATCGCTGCAGAACCATATTTCACTCAAAGGAGACAGTAATGATCAGCGTCAGCCGCAAGCTGGAAGTCAATCCTGCAGACGGTTCCGAAAAGGTTCGTCTCAATCGTCAGCAAGTGTGGGAAGGTCTGGTCCGCAAGGCGGAGAACGCCGTGCCATACGTTGAAGCCATCGAGAAGTGCGACATCGTCGAACAGAAGCCGGACCGTTTAATTCGTGAAGTCGTGCTCCATGGGGAAACCCTGCGCGAGCTGATCCTGTTCTTCCCGCAGGAGCGTGTCGAGTTCGTGCGCCTCTCGGGACATGCGAAAGGACAGATCAAGAACATCATTGAGGAAGATGCCGACGGCACGCTATCGCTGCGCTTCACGTTCGATATTGTGCTCGAGGGCGAGGAGCCGGGTAGTAAGAAGGAAGCGGAATTCGCAGCAGGCATGGAGCAAGCCTACCTAGACGCCGTTCGCACCACGCTGCGACGCATTCGCGAGGATGCTACAACGCAGGTTTGAACGATCGCCCGACCGCGGCAAGCAATTACAAGAAAGGAGACAGATATGCGCTGCAATATCGAAGCAATGTTCACCGATATCGACGCGAAGAACGTGCAAGGCTTCCTCTCGAATCTCGCAGATGACGTGGTATTCCAGTTCGCCAATGCCACGCCGTTGAAGGGAAAGCGTGAGGTGGAGGAGGGTGTCAGCGGCTTCTACGCGAGCATTGCCGGACTGAATCACGAAATGACGGGCAAATGGGAAATCGATGAAACGACCGTATTGCGCTTCAGAACGGTCTACACCCGGCACGATGGCGGTGCTATCGAAGTGCCGTGCTCCGTGATCCTGCATCATGCCGAGGACGGCCGCATCGACGATTACCGCATTTATACCGACCTCTCCCCTGTCTTTGCTCCTCAGATGCACTAGCCCGTTAACCCGGAGGATGAAATGCAACATCCATTGGATGGCAAGGCGATCATCGTCACGGGCGCCGCGCGTGGGATCGGGCGTGCGGCGGCGTACGCATTGGGCGAGGCGGGCGCTTCACTCGCGCTGGCCGATCTCGATGAAGAGGGCCTGCAGGAAACCGCGGAGTACCTGAAGCGCTCTGGCGTGCAGGTAATGGCCGTCAAGACGAACGTGGCGCGGGAACCCGACGTTGCGGCGCTGGTCGAGCGTGCCGTGACGAAGTTCGGACGCATTCACGGGGCGTTCAACAACGCGGGCGTCGAACAGCGTAATGCGGCGCTGCATGAGATGACCGAGGAGCAGTGGGACGTCGTGATGGACGTTAACCTGAAGGGCGTCTTCCTCTGCCTCAAGCATGAGATCGCTGCGATGCTGAAGTCGGGCGGCGGCGCAATCGTCAATACGTCGTCGGGTCTCGGCCGTGTGGCGATTCCGAACGCGGCGGAATACTGCGCATCCAAGGCTGCGGTTCTCGGCGTCACAAAAAGCGCGGCGGTCGAATACGGTGCTCGCGGTATTCGTGTGAACGCGGTCTTACCGGGCATTATCCGCACGCCGATGATTGAGTCGCTCATTAGTCAGCCGCAGTTCTCGGACCTTTTGCCTCAGCTCGAGTCGCGACATCCAATCGGCCGTCTCGGGTCGCCCCACGAGGTCGGAGACGCCGTGGTTTGGTTGCTCTCCGATCAGTCTTCATTCGTTACTGGGGCGGAAATCGCCGTCGACGGCGGATATCTCGCGCTGTAGCCAATAAACATTCGCAGTCCGGTCACCCTTCGACGCTTCCTGGCTCACGTTGCAACGTGAGTCCCGGAAGCGTTTTTTTTGGCCTTCGAAGGCTCGCGATATAGACCGGATTTGTATCGAACCTTAGAGCGTAGCGAATGGTTTATCAAAGCGCACACCCATAGAATCGAATCGCCGTCTGTCTCTCTGGACAGGTGGAGCAAGCCATCCATCCACTTCGGAAATCATTCAAGCCTGCCTTGATCAAGTGAAAAAGATAAGACCAATCTTGTAACGCATATACAGGAGGAGACGGTCGATGTTAAAGAGGAAATCGGCGGCGCACGTGGCGACCGCCTTAGGTGTTTGCGTGTGCAGTACGCATGCTGAAGCACAAAGCAATGTCACGCTGTATGGGATTGTGGATAGCGGATTTTTCTACTCTAGTAAATCGATTGATTCATCGGGGAATAGAACAGGAAAGAAATTTGCATTGATTGATAGCGGTCTTTCCCCTTCGCAATTCGGCTTGAAGGGCACCGAGGATCTTGGCGGGGGATTAAAGCTCGATTTCGATCTGGAAAGCGGCATTAACATGACCAACGGGGGGTACAACAGCTCCAATGGCAATTTTTTTGGTCGGCAAGCCTGGATGCAGTTGCGCAGCGATATCGGCAACTTGAAGATGGGTCTGCAATTCTCCCCCTTCTTTCTGACTCTCTATGATCTTGATCCACGTGGCCTCGCACCGTTCGGCACCAGCGTCGTGCATTACATTGACAACGTGGTGGGGACAGGCCTGGCCAACGCCAACGCGATCTCTTACACCACCCCGGTCATGGCTGGTCTACAGGCGAGCGTCATGTATGCATTTGGTGGCTCGCCAGGCGATTTCCAAGCCGGCCAGCAGTACTCAGCCAGCGTGAAATACGACAACGGAAGCCTGCTGCTCGCCGCTTCGATTTACAACGGTAATGCAGGCGGCACTGCGGCCTCGACTCCTGTGCCTACGACCGTTGAATTCGCCGGCCGGATGATCGGCGGAGGCTATCGCTTCGGGAAACTGACGGTCAAAGCTTCCTACACGAGCTACAAGGTCGCTGGCGCAATGAGCAATAACGTCTGGGGCGGAGGCGCCGATTTTCTGGCTACTCCTGAAATCGATGTGAACGCTGGCGTCTGGTACGCCAGCGACCGCAATAACACGGCCAACCATTCATTGCTCGGATCCGCGGGGATTAACTACTACTTGTCAAAGGCCACCACCTTGTACGGTCAGGTAGCCGTCGTCAACAATCACGGCGCGATGACTACCGGGCTGTCCGTCAATGGCGCGCTGAAAGAGGGAGCCGGTACCTCGGTGGGCGGCGCAATCGGCGTTCGGCACATGTTTTAATTTGGCGGGAGATAACGCATGAACAGAAAGCACATGAGCGCCGGCTTGGCTGTCCTGCTTTCGCTGGCGGGAATCGGGGGCGTGAGCGCTCAGGGTAATGAAGCGGTTGCGTCGGATGTTGCCCCGTCCAGCGCGGTCCCGTCGGCAAGAGAAGCAAGACTTGCCAATCGACGGCTCGCGAAAACGGTGCGAAGCCGACTCGCGAAGGTGAAGGGCATCGACGTGCTCAATATCGTTGTGGTCGCGAAAAACGGTACGATCACGCTTGGAGGTTCGGTACCGGAGGCCGGTCAGATAGAGCTCGTCGTCGCTGCCGCGCGTGATACACCCGGCGTGGAGGCGGTCAATAACGCACTACGAGTAAAGGCAGCTGGGCAGTGAAGGCAGCGTCCCTCGCGTATAGCGAGGGACCTGTCGTGCTTTACCTTAGGCGCCGGACGAAGCCTCCAGTCCTTTCACTGTATAACCGGCAACTTGCTTGTAACTCGCAGTAATACTCTGAAGCTCGGCCTCGTCGATAATTCCTGCAAGCGACGTGAACGGCTGCCCATTCGTCCTTTCATGCACCACTTGCAGGATCTTGTCGGGCGGCGCCTTGCGATTGGTAAGCACCACCTCGCCCGTCGCCTTCACGCGTTCCCTGTCGTAAGCCATAAGTGCCTCCGGACCGACGCCGATGTCGACGAGATATGCGCTGAGCACATCGGCATCGACGATCGCTTGACCCGCGCCGTTGGAACCACGCGGCACCATCGGATGAGCCGCGTCGCCAAGCAGCGTGAGCCGACCGAACGTCCACCGCGGCAGCGGGTCTTGATCCACCATCGGGAACTGCAAAATGCCTTCCGTTGATTCGATCATGGCCGCCACGTCGAGCCAGTCGAAGTGCCAGTCAGCGAACGCTGGGAAGAAATCCTCAAGGCGTCCGGCACCATTCCAGTCGCGACGCGCAGGCTGTGGCGCATTGATTTCCGCCACCCAGTTCACGAGCTGACGGCCCTGTTCGTCGACATTGTCGCGAATCGGGTAAATGACCATCTTGCCGACGCCTGGCACCAGCGCGCCGGCGCGCACCATCGTAGCGCCGCTGAGAAAGGGCTTCCAGTGAACCGCGCCGCGCCACATGTTCACGCCCGAGTAACGCGGCGCCCCTTCATCCGGATAGAACTGCTTGCGCAGCGCCGAATGCAAGCCGTCACATGCGACGGCAACCGAAGCTCTAACGGCGTACGCGCGATCGTTCGAATCCACGAAGTTGACGATGGCTTCGTCATCCGAACTCGATGCACCAACGCACTTACGATCGAGCACGACGGCATCGTCACCGAGGCGTTCGCGTACCGCTTCCAAGAGCGTGGTTTGGAGATCTCCGCGATGAATCGAGAACTGTGGTGTCGCATAGCCGGCAGCAACGCCCGACGGCTCACGATAAATCAGTTGGCCGTGTCTGTTAAAGAAGGCAGCTTCCTTCGTTGCCACTGCGACTTGAGCCAGCCGTTCGTTAAGGCCGAGACGCCCCAACACCTTCGTGGCATGCGGCAACACGTTAATGCCCACGCCAAGCGGACGAAGCTCTGGCACCGCTTCATATACGCGGCAACTGATTCCTGCATCGTGCAGTGCAAGCGCGAGCGTCAATCCGCCGATGCCCGCACCGATCACCGCGACTTCACATTCCTTTGACATATCTCCTCCGTGCACAATCGTGCGATTCACGAACGACACCAGTTCTTGGCATCGGCGATAATTGACAGACGTCTGCCGAATATTAGTGAGAGCCGTGCGCCGTGTCAACAACGTTCGGAAGACTAGACGAGCTTGCTGCAAGCGCTAGGTTAAACTTGCTCGGCACAGACCTTATAACCCTTACGCGGAATGACAAAGAGAACCGCCCAATCGCCCACTTCCGACCCGGCGCTCGATGAACTCTATCGGCGCCCGGGCTTTTTGATTCGCCGGGCGCACCAGATTGCGATGGACATGTTCATCGAGGCGTGCGCGCCGATCGATCTGACGCCAAGTCAGTATGGCGTGCTCTATATTCTCAACGTAGCCGGGCCGATGAGTCAGATCGGCGTCGCACGTCTGATCGGTCTTGACCGGTCAACCACTGCGCTCGTCATCAAGCTGCTCACCGAACGCGGCTTAACGATGAAATCGCCCAGTCCGCTCGACGCGCGCAAGGTCGAAATACTGATTACGGCGGACGGCAAGCACGCGCTGCGCCAGGCCGCAAAGTTCGCCGAACGGGAGCGTAAGTCGCTGCTTGCGCCGTTCAGCGCGGAAGAAGCGTCCACTTTTCTCCGATTGCTCGAGAAGTTTGTGACGCACCATAACGAGAATACGCGCGTGAGTATCGTCGGATCCACCGACGCATAACTCACTCAGTCTGAAGCCCCGGTTCAATCGGTCTGCGACGAAGCATGCAGTCATGCATCGTCGCATTCCTATATTGACAGACGTCTGCCGAAATGTGACTATCGCTTCGTGATTGCGAGAGCGTGCTGTCGAAGAGTCGATGCGGGCCGTCGCGACACCTCGTCAAAACAATGCTCGTGGCGGAGCAGGAGACTGTATGCAACATATCGATATCACCCGGCTCGTCGACGAAGGCCCATTCGGCAAGACACGCTTTCTCGTGGCACTGCTGTGCTGTCTAGCTGTGTTCTGCGATGGCTTCGACACCCAAGCCATCGCGTACATCGCGCCGGCGCTCGCGGCGGAATGGCATGTGAGCAAGTCGGCCTTCGGCCCTGTGTTCGCCGCGAGCCTCGCCGGTCTGATGGTCGGGGCTCTATTGTTCGGTTCGCTGTCCGACAGGCGTGGCCGCAAAATCGGACTAATCCTGAGCGTGGTCGTGTTCGGCGTGTTTTCACTTCTGACCGCAAGCGTCGATTCGGTCGGCGCGCTTCTCGTCATGCGATTCCTGACTGGCCTAGGTCTTGGCGGCGTGATGCCGAACGCGATCGCGCTGACGTCCGAATACGCCCCAGCACGAATTCGCAGCACGGTCGTGATGGTCATGTTCTGCGGGTTCTCGCTGGGCGCGGCGCTGGGTGGCGTGGTGGCGGCATCGCTGATCGGCCATTTCGGATGGCGCAGCGTGCTGATAGCCGGGGGAATCGCACCGTTGTTGCTTACACCCGTGCTAATGCGCTATCTACCGGAATCGCTCGACTACATGGTGGCGAAGGGCATGGCGCGGGAGCGGATCGTAGTGGCGTTGGCGCGCATCGCGCCAACCGTCGACATCGATCCCGACGACCGGTTCATCCGCCATGCGCGTGATGCGGCCCGGTCATCGGTGGCCGAGTTGTTCTCGAAGGATCGCGCGCGCACGACAGTGCTGTTTTGGCTGATCTTCTTCATGAGTCTGCTCGAGGTGTATCTGTTTTCGAGTTGGCTGCCTATTTTGCTCAGCGAAAGCGGGCTGTCTGTCGATCGCGCGGTGACGACCAGCAGCCTATTCCAAGTTGGAGGCGTGGCGGGCACCTTGCTGCTCGGGCGCTTTATTGACCGTCGCTGGCCGTTCGCGCTGCTGTCGCTTGTCTATGCGGGGGCGTCGGCCGCCGTGCTGCTGCTCGGCTTGAATGTGCACGGCGCTTTTTCGGTGATGGTCTGCGCCATCCTTGCGGCGGGCTTCTGCATCGTCGGTGGTCAAATTGCCGCGAACGCCCTGGTCGCGCGCAGCTATCCGACTGCGATTCGCGCGACTGGTGTCGGCTGGGCATTCGGTGTCGGGCGCATCGGCTCCATCATGGGGCCGCTCATTGGCGGCGCCTTGCTCGAGATGCGATGGGATCCCGCGCATCTGTTCATGCTCGGCTGCGTTCCCGCGCTCGTGTCCGCTGGCGCCGCATGGGCACTCCACGCGCGCCGGGTAGCGGACAACGCGGTCACAGCGCTGGAGCAAGGCAGCGCCTGATGCCGGCTAATGAACGTCGCGGATTCATCGCGGAGCAAGACGCAGCATAGGGCGTTCCTACGCGTCGCACTCGATCGACCAACGTCAGAAGGAGACATGCAATGTCCACGGAACAGATCCGCGCATCGCGCGCGGCGTACTACACAAAGATTTCACAGCAACGCATGGCACCGCTGTGGGAATCGCTGCATAACTTGGTGCCGAAGTCACCGCAGCCGAAGGCCGAGCCGGCCATCTGGAAGTATGCGCAAGTGCGCGAGCTCGTCATGCAGGCGGGCGACGTCATCAGCGCCGAGGAAGCCGTGCGGCGCGTGCTGGTGCTCGAAAACCCAGGGCTGCCGGGAAAGTCGAGCATGACGCCGAATCTATACGCCGGGCTGCAACTGATTTTACCCGGCGAGATTGCACCGAGTCATCGCCATACGCAGTCGGCGCTGCGATTCATCGTCGAGGGCAAGGGGGCGTGGACGGCGGTTGATGGTGAGCGCACCACGATGCATCCAGGCGACTTCATCATCACGCCGTCATGGACCTGGCACGACCACGGCAATCCTTCAGTCGACGAGGGCGGCGAGCCAGTCGTTTGGCTTGACGGTCTGGACATTCCCTTGCTAGCGCAGATTGACGCAGGCTTCGCCGAGAATTATCCGGAGAAGACGCAGCCTGTGTCACGCGCGGAAGGCGAGAGCTTTGCGCGCTTCGGGCACAACATGGCCCCGGTGCGGCATCGCGTAAGCGATCCGACCTCGCCGATCTTTAGTTACCCCTACGCACGCAGCCGCGAAGCGCTGGACACTCTGTATCGCAACGGAGCAGTCGACGAGTGGGACGGCGTGAAGCTGCGCTATGTGAATCCGACGACCGGCGGCTGGCCGATGCCGACGATCGCCACGTTCATGCAGTACCTGCCGGCGGGCTTCAACGGACGCACCTACCGCAGTACCGACGCTACGGTGTATTGCGTCGTCGAAGGCAACGGCGAGGTGGCCATCGGCGAGCGCGTGTTCAGCTTCGCACCGCATGACGTGTTCGTGGCACCGTCGTGGGCACCGGTTCGGTTGAATGCGTCCGCGGAGAGCGTGGTGTTTAGCTACTCGGATCGCCCGGTGCTGTCCGCACTCAATCTCCTTCGCGAAGAGCGTCACTAAATTCATATTCACGAGCGTACTGCGCTTCCAATTTTCTCCATTTCGAGTCGATACCATCATGGCATTCGTTTTCCCTCCCGAAGCACCGGTCGCGGTTCCTGTCGCGGGCCGCGATGCCCACTTTGCCGTACGCCGCGTTTACTGCGTGGGCCGCAACTATGCCGCGCATGCGCGCGAAATGGGTTTCGATCCCGATCGCGAGCCGCCGTTCTTCTTCTGCAAGCCCGCCGACGCCATCGTGCCCGTCGGCTATGACGAGACCCTCGAACTTGCGTACCCGTCGGAAACCCAGAACTATCACTACGAAGCCGAACTGGTTGCAGTGATCGGCAAGGGCGGCTCAGACATCACGCTCGAGAACTCGTTGAGTCACGTATGGGGCTACGCGGTCGGTCTCGACATGACCCGCCGCGACCTACAAATGAAGATGCGAGAGATGGGCCGTCCCTGGGAAATTGGCAAGGCGTTTGACCGTTCTGCGCCGCTCGGCCCGATTCATCCGGTAAGCGACGTCGGCCACTTCGAACAAGCCGGACTCTGGCTCGATGTCGACGGCGTTACTAAGCAGAAGAGCGATGTGTCGCATCTGATCTGGTCGGTCGCGGAGACGGTCGCGTATCTGTCGAAATTCTTCCGACTGGAACCGGGCGACGTGATCTTCACCGGCACGCCGGAAGGTGTCGGCCCCGTCAAGCCGGGCAACACGATGAAAGTCGGCGTGGAACGCCTCGGCGAACTGACCGTACACGTCGTGTAGCGCGACATTCGTCCATCGACCATGGGATCCGCCGTGCAATTACATAGCTTCTTCAACAGCTCGACGTCATATCGCGTGCGCATCGCGCTGGCGCTCAAGGGTGTCGCTTTTGATACGCTGCCGGTCAACATACGCAAGGGCGAGCACCGCGCCGTCGATTACGTCGCGAACATAAACCCATCCGCCGCGGTGCCGGCTATTATCGACGACGGCTTCACACTGGGCCAGTCCATCGCGATCATCGACTATCTCGACCAGGTTCATCCTGAGCCACGGTTGATTCCGTTGGAAACGCACAGCCGCGCCCGCGTGCTTGAGTTCGCTGCGCTGATTGCCTGCGACATTCATCCGGTGAACAACCTCCGAGTGCTGCGGTATCTGGAGACGGAACTGGGCGTGACGGCGCAGCAAAAGAGCGACTGGTACCGTCACTGGATCGCGGAGGGCATGGAAAGTGTGGAGCGAATGCTCGCTCGCGATAATTCCGGACCGTGGTGCTTCGGCAAGCAGCCGACGCTCGCGGATGTGTGCCTCGTGCCGCAAATTTCTAACGCCTTGCGGATGGACTGCGACCTCCGTCCCTACACGCGGAGCCTAGCGGTGTATGAATTTGCCGCGGATCATCCGGCGTTCGTACGCGCGGCGCCGGCGCGTCAGCCGGATTTCGTGCCCTGACGGAAGCTCGTGGAAGAATGGTTTAGGGCAGATCCATGACTGGATCTGCCTTTTTTCATTGGTCGGTCAGCAAAGGGAATCTCCCTGATCCACGCGGTGGCCTCAACCTCGATTCGTGAATCGGCATGTCAGAACGTATGCACCATCCCAAGTTGCACTCCGCGTGCGGGGGCGCCCGGATAGGCGACGGGAATGCCCGCGGTCGTCGCGCCGTTCATGGCGAAGGTAGCGCGGTTGTGGTTCTCGATCCAAGATGCGGCAGCGTACACGTTGGTTCGCTTGGAGAGGAAATAGTTAAGCATCACGCCGACCTGATCAGCGTTACTGTCTAGGTTCGACTTGTCGTGCAAATGTGCCGCTCCGAAGGAGAAGAACGTCGCCGGATCGAACATGTAGCGCACCGATGCCGTGAACACGTCACGGTTTAGCGGCGTGTCCGATTGCCGGTTGTTGTTGTAGCCGAGATAGAAGGTGATATTGCCAAAATTGTACGAGGCGCCGGCATAAAGCGCTTTCAAGACTGTGCCGGCACTTGAACCTGGCCACACAACTCCCACCGGGTCTTCGACGCGCTGATAGCCGACTACCGCACCTACCGGCCCTTTTGCGTATTCGATGCCGATGTGATAACTAGCTATTCCGTTTTGCGACGAATTGCTCGCGTCGCGAAGACTGATCATCAACTGCGCCTTGGTACCAGCTATCTCGGGCGACTGGTAGGAGATGGCATTGCTCACGCGGGGGACGATTGCAAGAAAACTGATTAGACCGGAACCGATTGTCAGGCCGTTGAACGCGTCGAGCGCGCCGGAGACCGGAATATACACAGGCGAGTTCTGTCTGCCGAAGCGAAGCTCGCCATAGGGACTGCCGAGTCCGACCCAAGCTTGGCGGCCGAAGGCCGAGTTCGGAACACTTGCCGCGCCCGTCGTGGTGAGGATGCCTTGCTCCAAGACAAAATTAATGGAGTAGCCGCCGCCAATATCTTCCTTGCCGAGCATGCCGAATCGCGATCCTAGATACATGCCCGGATCCATGCGCGCAGTCGTCCCACCACCAGTGTTTGCTACTTCTATGCTGTTGTCCAGCAAACCATAAAGCGTGACGCTCTGTGCATGGGCTTGCGAGGCGCAAGCGATCAGGGCGGCGCAAAACAAGTGCTTCGTCTCCATTTCGTATTCCTATTTTGGATGCGCGCTTGGCAGCGAAACGACGGCGCGAAGGTTTCCTGATTTCGAACGGGTTTTCTTATGTGACGGTGGCAACTTCGCGAGGAGGTATGGCAGACGCAGCACCCGCACCGATCGCCCTATCGTCAACGCCAACCCAGTTTGTGCATAAAACTTGTTTTGTGCAAGTAAGGCTAATCCCGGACCGATGGCTGCCATTCCAATAAAATGCGCCAGACGGCTACATACAAGGGTCTTAGCAGGTTTAGTAGCCCAGCTAGGGACAAACCCTTTGTTTGCAGAATGCATATAAACATGCATACTTTGATCAAGTCATTATCGAGGAGACAACCGTGCCGTTCGTAAATGTCCAGCATCTGGCGGGTGCGTTCACCCGAGAGCAACAACTGGCAATCATGGAAGACATCGTTGCGGCCGTCGTGCGACAGGGCGGCGAGGGCATCCGCCCCGCAACGATCGTCACGATTACCGAAGTTGCGGACGGACTGTGGTCGGTAGGCGGTCAGAGTCTGACCATGAAGGAAGTCGAGCGGCGCCGGGCTGCCCGCGCCGCCTCGTCCGATAAATCCTGAGTCCCGCCATCTTCAATCGTTAAAGGAGAATCAGCCGATGTACGCCATTTCTGCAGCTTTCGAAGTCAATCCGGCCAACGAGCCCGTTCAACTAACACGCGCCCAGATGTGGAAGGGCCTGGTTCAGAAGGCCGAATACGCGGTTCCGTTCGTGCCCGCGATGAAGGAGTGCGAGGTCATCGAGAGGTTCGAGGACGGGTTCATTCGCCAGATCTCGCTGCGCGGCAAGACGGTCCGCGAGCGCATCACGTTCACGCCCGAGGTGCAGGTGCACTTTCAGCGCATCGAATCGGCAGACAACGGCTGGATCACGAATGTCCTGAGCGATTCTGAGCGCGGTCTCGCGCTGACGTTCACATTCGCGCTGGTGTTCGACGGCATCGCGGCCGGGTCGGAGGAAGAAAAGCGCAAGGGTGAAGAAGTGCGCGAGAGTTATGTCGAAGCGATTTCGGCAACCATCGCGGAGACGCGCCGCCGCGTGCAGGCCGGTGAGATCTGATCACAAGACCCGACGATGAACAGAGATACTTTCGCAAACGTTCCTGCGTATCCGGTGCTCGTCTCGTATGAGTCGAGCCGTGGCGCGCGAACCGGCGTGCTGGTGAACGACCGGATTCACGACCTTGCGGGCGCGTCCGGCAAAGAGGAATACGCCGAGATGAAGGAGGTGCTCGAAAGCTGGGCCGACGTTGAGCCGTGGCTTGCCAGCTTCGACGCCGCGCGGGCAGGCGAGTCGCTGGCTCAAAGTTCTGTCCGGTTGCTGCCGCCGATTGCAAACCCCGGCGGCATCTACGGCGCGGGTGCGAACTACACCGACCATGCCGAAGAGATGGCCAGAATCACGGGCTCTGGCACGCCGGCGGCCCGCGGTGATCGCTCATGGCACTTTCTTAAGAGTTCGCATTCGATCGTCGGTCCGGAAGCGACCGTGAGACTGCCGGAGGGCGCAACATCAATTGATTGGGAAGTGGAGCTGGCGGCGGTAATCGGACGTCAAGGCAAGAACATCGCGCTGGAAGATGCCCTGAATCACGTCGCCGCGTACACCGTCGCTATCGACTTTTCGGCGCGAGACTGGAGCCGCCGCACCGATCTGTCGGAGCGTTCCCCCTTCCGTATGGACTGGCTCTCGCACAAGAGTTTCGACGGCGCTTGCCCGATCGGGCCTTGGCTCGTTCCCGCCTCCCGCGTGCCGGATCCTCAGGACCTCGGCCTGCAGTTGTCGGTCAACGAGGTCGTAAAGCAGAACTCGAACACCGGGAAAATGATCTTCTCGCTTGCTGAACAGATCCGCGATTTGTCGACGCGCATCACGCTTTGGCCTGGCGACCTCGTACTGACCGGCACGCCGGCAGGCGTGGGCAGCAGCCGCGGCGAATTCTTGCGTAATGGCGATGTGGTGGATGCGGCGGTCTCCGGACTCGGCGTCCTGCGCGTGAAAATTTCTGCTTGACCTAGGCGATTGCACCATGAAAAGCACCATGAAAGCCGTCGTGATGCGCCGTTTCGGCGGCCCCGAAACGTTGGAACTGGCCGAGGTGCCGCGCCCCGTGCCGCAAGCGGACGAAGTCCTGATTCGGGTGCACGCGGTCACAGTGAATCGAACGCTCGATCTCGCTGTGAGAGCCGGGCGATACGGCCGGCCAGTAACCCTTCCGCATGTGCTCGGCGCCGACCCGGTCGGCGAGATCGTCGAAATCGGCGATGACGTGGTCGATCGTAAGGTCGGCGATCGTGTGGCGACCTCGCCGTTCGTCAAGGCCGCGACCGGATCCGCGCCTCCGGTGCTGCTCGGCGTTTCAGCATGGGGCGGCTATGCCGAATTCGTCGCGGTTCCGGCGCGCATCACGCATCTCGTTCCTCCGAAACTGGATTTTGCAGATGCAGCCGTCGTCGCACGTCACGCTCCTCTTGCGTTGCATCTGCTGGAGACAAAAGCGAGAGTGTGCCCTGGCGAGACGGTTCTCGTGATGGGTGCGAGCGGAGGACTGGGTTCCGTGGGCGTGCAGGTGGCGAAATCACTGGGCGCAACGGTCATCGCCGGGGCCGGTGCACCCGAACGCGTCGCGCGTGCGGTCGCCGCAGGTGCGGATTACGGCATCGACTACCGGCGCTCCGACCTGGTGCAGAAGGTCATGGTGCTGACGGGGGGACGCGGCGTGGATGTCGTGTTCGAGAACATCGGCGATCCCGATCTGTTTCCGCAAGCGGTGTCGAGTCTTGCGCGGGGCGGGCGTCTGGTCACCGCAGGCTCTCATGGCGGCGGAAAGGTCATGCTCAACGTGACGGAGCTGTATCAGAAGCAACTCACGCTGTATGGATCGACAGGACAGACGAGCGGCGACCTCGACCGGGCCCTGTCGCTGGCGGCGGATGGACTTCTTCAAGCCGAGATCGCCGACACGTTTCCGCTGTCGAGCGCCGCCCGGGCGCATGAGGACTTGGAAGAGGGGCGAATCGCTGGAAAAATCGTACTGCTGCCGCAGCATATAGAAGTTCCTCTATCGAGCTAGTGCGCCATAATATCGACATCATGAAACGCGACGAGCCCATCACCATCCAGTCAGCCTTGCCGCATGCTGGCGGCAAGAGCCGGCCGCTTTCAGAGCAGGCATTCAACACGCTGCGGCGCCGCATCCTGCGCGGCGAAATCGCGCCGGGTACCAAGTTACGCATCGAGGTTTTGCAACAGGAGCATTCGCTGTCGAGCAGCCCGCTTCGCGAAGCCCTGAACCGGCTCGTAGCGGAAGGACTTGTGACGGCGGACGACAACAAGGGATTCCGCGCGGCCGCCGTGTCCGCCGAAGACCTCAAGGACATCACCAATTTCAGGCTGCTGGTTGAGCCCGCCGCGCTGGCGCAATCCATCGCCAACGGAGACGGCGAGTGGGAGGGGCGCATCGTCGCAGAGTTCCATCAGCTCGAGCGCCTGCGCAAGCGTGTGGCTTCAGGAGGCGACTGGCCCGACGAAGAATGGACCGAGCGTCACAAGCTCTTCCATATGGCCATGCTCTCAGCTGCGGAGTCGCCGCGCCTGCTCGCGCTGTGTTCGAGCCTATTCGATCAGTCGGAACGCTATCGGCGTTTTTCGGTCATGAACCGGACAGAGCCGCGCAATACGGACGAAGAGCATCGCCGTATGATGGAAGCGGTTCTTGACCGGAAGTCGGAGCTCGCCTGCGCGATCCTTCGGGACCATATCGCGCAGACCGCCCGAAATGTCATGCTGATCAAGAGCGTCCAGGACGCGTAAGCGTCTAGGATGCACGCGTTTGACTCCCTGCGTTCATCAGGAACGCCGCGGCATCACGGCCGCCCTCGCCATCGCGCCACTCGCGCGCCATCAATTCTTTCGTTTGTAGACCGAGCGCTCCAGCAAGCGGCTCGCTTCTTCCTTTTTTGTGCACAAAGTCTTCGATAGCCTAGTCGGACGACCCCGATTCAGCTCTATTCCGCGGCTCTCGGTCGTTATAAGGGAACATCTCTACTTGCACAAAATGATCTTTGTGCACAAAATGATTTCACAATGAACCGGAGGAAGACAGCATGGCAACGAGCGACAGCCCGCGGTGGGGGCAGCAAGTCAGGCCGATCAGCGGTCAGGATGCATCCAGGGAAGGTTTAGAAGCAGCGGCTTCGAACGAAGAGAACGGCATGGCACATCGCGCGGCGTCGACGGAATTGAAAGCCGCGGCATCGATGCCGCCGCTGTCCAGGGGTTACACCACGCTCGCGGTTCTCATCGTCGCGTACATCATTTCGCTGGTCGACCGCCAGGTCATGTCGTTGATGGTCGCGCCGATCAAGCAGACCCTTCATATCAACGATGTTGAGATCGGTCTTCTCCAGGGATTTTCGTTTGCGCTTTTTTACTGCATCCTGGGTCTGCCACTCGGGCGGATTGCAGATCGCAGCAGCCGGCGCATTCTGATCGCCGCAGGGATGGCGTTTTGGAGTGCCGCAACGATCGCTTGCGCCTTCGCGCACAGCTTCACGGAATTGTTCGTCGCGCGCATGTGCGTCGGCATCGGCGAAGCTGCGCTCGCGCCGGCCGCCTATTCCCTACTCGCCGATCTGTTCCCGCCGAAGCGGCTGATCCGCGCCAACGCGCTATTCTCGATGGGCGCGATGCTGGGTGGCGGCCTTGCGCTCGTGGTCGGGGGTACGGCGCTCGACTACGCGGCGAAGTTCGCGGGAGTGTCGTTCGGCGGGCAGTTCCAGGCATGGCAACTGGTGTTCATCGCGGTTGGTCTGCCCGGGATCCTGCTCACAGGCGTGTTGCTCGCGCTCGTGAAGGAGCCGAAGCGTCTGGACGACACGCCGGTTCCCTCCATCCGTGAAGCCTGCGGTCAACTGTGGGCCCTGCGCGGTCATCTGGTGCCGCTCTACACATGCGCGACCTTGTTGTCGATCGTCATGTTCGCGAATCTCGGCTGGCTGCCGACGCACTTCATCCGCGTCTTCCACATGACGGCCAGCCAGACCGGGATGGGCCTGGGGATCGCACTCATGGCCGGATGCGTGATCGGCGCATATTTCGGCCCGTCGCTTACTGGCATGCTGCTGCGCCGCGGTCATCATGACGCACATATGCGCACGGTGCTCATCGCTTCGCTTGTCATCATCGTGCCTGTGATGGGGCCGCTTCTGGACAACCGTTATGCAGCCCTGTTCGCAGCCTTTCTGTACTACCTCGTGCAGAACTCGTACTTTGGCGCAATAACCGCGTCGGCCCAGTCCGTCACGCCGAACCGGATTCGCGCGATCAACTCGGGCATTTTGTTCCTCGTCATGAATCTCGTTGGCCTGGGCGGAGCCTCGGTCATCGTCGCCTGGGTTGCCGGTCACGTATTCGGGGGCGGTCCCAATGCGATCGGTCAATCAATTGCACTCGTCAGTGCCGTTGCCGCGCTCGCTTCGTCCGTCATCGCCCTAAGGACGATGACGCGCTATCGTCAGTCGGCGGGCATCGTCAACTTCACGGAGAACCGCTGATGTCATTGGAAAAGGAACACGGCCTCGCGAACCTCGAATTTCCTGCGCTCGCCCCGGCCGACGGGTACAGGCTCGTTGTCGTGGGCAGTCACGGCGGCATCGGTTCGGCGCTGTGCCGAGCCGCCGAGGCAAACGGCATGCAGGTCGTGGGACTGGATACGGAACAGGCGATCCGCGACAAGCCGGCCGCGTTGGCTGGACCAGCCATCGCCGTGGACGTGCGCGACGAAGTGTCGATCGCGGCGGCCTTTAAACAGGTCGGCGAGTTGCATGGTCGGATCGATGGGCTTGCCTATGTCACCGGGATCGGCATTCCGCCTACGCCTGCGGTGGATCATCAGATCGGGCAGTGGGACAAGACGATGGAGGTGAACCTCCGCGGTGCATTTCTGACTGCGGTAAGCGCACGGCCATTGCTGAAGCCTGACGCTTCGGTTGTTTTCGTCTCGTCGGGTCTTGCGGTTCAGGCGGATCCCGGTTTCGCCGCCTACAGCGCGTCCAAGGCGGGCCTGCTTGCGCTTGCGAAAACGCTTGCAAAAGAGTGGGCGCCGGTACGTGTAAATTCCGTCGCTCCAGGCCTCGTCAATACCGCCTTCCTGGGCGGTGGGAGCGGGCAAGGCAAGGCTGTCGATGGAACCGTCGAGGACTGGTTCGGACCCGAGCGGGCTCGCGCGATCTTGGAGACCATTCCGCTGAAGCGGATTGCCGTTCCGGACGACGTTGTCGCGCCGATGCTCTTTCTCCTGGGGGCGGGTTCTCGGTTCGTCACTGGACAGACCCTGCACGTGAACGGTGGAAGGCTGTCGCTCTAACGGCATCATTTTTTCATGGATCCAATAGCATGAGTATCATCAAATGTAACGAGCTGCTCTACATCCGGCGCAGCGTGCCGGACGTCACGCAAGTCGAGACATTCCTCAATCGCTTCGGTCTTATCACCTGCGCAAAGCAGGGCGAATCCGTGTACTTGCGCGCCACCGATCCCGTTCACCACTGCTATATCCTAGAACAGGGTTCGGCCCGCCTGTTGGGATTCGCCTTCTTGGCCAAATGTGAGGCGGATCTAAGAACGCTCGCGGCGGGCACCGGCCGTGACGTTGAAGAGATCGCCGAGCCGGGCGGTGGTCTGCGAGTGCGCCTGAAAGAGCCGAATGGCTATGACGTGGATATCGTCTACGGCATCGCCGTGCCCGCGCCGATCAACGTCGAGCGTCAGGCCGTCAACACCGGCCGCGAGCCGACGCTTCGTGCCGACGAACCGCTGCGCTTGCCTCGCGGCCAGGCAACGCCGGTCAAGCGGATCGCGCATGTCGTCCTGGGGACGCCGCTCGTCGAAGAAACCGCCGCATGGTTTCGCGAAACGCTCGGCATGCTGCCCTCGGACGAAGTCTTTCGCACGGCCGGCGGTGAACAGATTGCGTCGTTCTTGCGCGTCGATAAAGGCGCCGAGCATGTCGATCATCACGCGTTTCTGCCGATGCGTTCGGATACCGCCGGCTTCCAGCACGTTTCGTTCGAAGCGCAGGATATCGATGCCGTGATGGCCGACCACCATTATCTGAAGTCGATGGGCTATGAGCACCTGTGGGGTATTGGTCGCCACTTGCTTGGAAGCCAACTCTTCGATTACTGGAACGACCCGCTAGGCTATGCACACGAGCATTGGGCCGACTCGGACCGTCTTTCGGCGACTGCAACCACCGGAGTATGGGAGGCCAAGGAAGGCATGGTCACGCAGTGGGGTGAGGGCGCAAGCGAGCAATTCCGCCATAACGTGAAGCCGTGACTCTAGTTCGTTCAGGAGTAACCGACTTACCAGGGTCGTGCGCAAGCCAATTGTACATAGCGAGCCGGACGAAATAGTCGACCGTCGTAAGCGTCTCTCAGGGGCTCCGCTCGGAGCCTTTTTCCGACGCTCCGGCGTCGGCTTTTTTTGTGTGGCTTGAATGGAATTTACGATTCGGACAGGAAGTCTATTGAGCCCGGGGCACCAAAGGTCAGCTCGACGCCTGTTCGCAAACTCCCATGCGGGGGCTGAGCAACTTTTCGTTTCGTCGCAGAAGTGGGGGACCCCGCCATACGCTAAATTGGGGCATCCAGTTATTCCCCGACGGAGGGAACGGTGGCCTGCGGCGCCGACGATACTGAGTCGTCGGCCGCGCGCGAGGGAGTTGCCAACGGTAGCCTCAACTTCTCATCCAAGCGCGGCCCCAGCTATTTAGCGTGCGTTCGCCGTGAGGCCAAACACCGGGCTTGGCGCCGACCGCGACGCGTGCGAGTTCCGCCGAAAATTCGAGTCGGTTTCCATCGGGGTCGGTGACCATGAAGAAGAGGTTGTTACCCGGTCCATGACGTCCCGGCCCGAAGAAGATCGGCACATCAATTGCCGCGAACCGGTCGCCCCAATCGCGGATGTCGTTCCATTTATCGGTTTCGTAGCAATGGTGATCCCATTCGTTTCGCGAGCCCTGGAAGAACGCGAGGCTGTGATGCTCGTCGTCCGAGCGGAGGAATACCACTGCGACACGGCCGTTATCATCCACTACTTCGTCGGAAATAGAGAAACCGACGATATCGGTGTAGAAGGTCACAACGCGTTCGAGTTCGGTCGTTTGAAAAACGGTGTGCTGCAGGCGGGCCGGAAGACCGTCGCGACTAGCGACCGATGCCGCGTCGGACATCTCAAGTCCGAACGCCATCCGGCGACCTTGCGGATCGCCAATCACGAATGCGCCGGGTTGAAACAGCGAGGCGGTCAGAGCCTGGCAGGCTAGCCCATGATTCTGCAGTCGCTTACGCAGCGCGTTGAGTTCCTCCTGATTTCGCATCGCGTAGCCGAAATGCGGCCCCTGCCCGCTCGAACGCGCGGTGATCTCCATCGCGCGGTCCCGACCGACCAGGACAACCCGATCATGGCCTGTTCCACCCACAGAGGTCATCTGCATCTGCGATGTATAGAACTCGGCGAGCCGCCCGGGGTTGTCCGACACGACGTGGGGGTGATGCAGGCGCGCGGGCGTGCTTTGCTGAAGCGAAAAAGTCAAATGACCCTCCTGTTTATGTCCCTGAAGCGTTCCAAGCCGATCTGTCGGTCATAGCAGTTCGTCGACGACGATGTTTCTCAGCGTGCCGACGCGCGAGATCTCGACCTCCACAACATCGCCCGGCTTCATCCACAGCGGCGGATCGCGAAACGCTCCGACGCCGCCGGTCGTGCCTGTGATGATCACGTCGCCCGGCAAGAGCTCGGTGAATACCGAGCAGTACTCGATCAGCCGTGCGACGTCGAAAATTAGGTCATTCGTGAACGCTTCCTGGACGATCGCGCCGTTCAGGCGGGTGATGAGCTTGAGGGACGACGGGTCGCCCACTTCGTCGGGCGTGACAAGGCAAGGCCCGAAGCCGCCCGTGGCGGGGAAGTTCTTGCCCGGCGTGAACTGGATCGTATGTTTCTGCCAGTCGCGCACGGTGCCGTCGTTGTAGCAGGCATATCCTGCAACGTGTTGCAGGGCGTCGGCCTGCTTTACATGCCGCGCCCGCTTCCCGATGACGACGGCCAGCTCGCCTTCGAAGTCGAGCTTCTCCGAGACGTTAGGGCGCACGATGTGCCCCTCGTGACCGGTTTGGGAGTCGGCCCACCGCGTGAAGATCATAGGATGCTTTGGGACTTCGCGCCCTGTCTCCTGCACGTGCGACAGATAGTTGATCCCTACGCATAGGATCTTTTGCGGGTCCGGAATCACCGGCAGGAGGTTGACATTTGCAAGCTGAAGCGCAGCGTCGGCGGTTGCAGCCCAACCACCCAGGTCGGACAACGTGTCCTTCTGCAGCGCTTCTTTCAAAGTCGCGCCGAATCGCGATGCGAGCGGTCCGGATCGATGACGCGCGCGCCATCGAGCAAGCCCCATGACGCCGTACCCTGGTGTTCAAAGCTAATCAATCTCATGTTTGGCTTCCTAGAATGACAGACGTATGCTAAATTTTTGATGAGGCTGCCGTCAACAGAATTATGGCGGTCCGAGATAGTTTCCGGAGGTTCGAAAACATGTCGGAAGGCGCATGCCCTTGAGCTTTTTTCATTTATTAGGACACCGTTCCTTGAGCTAGAAGAGTGATCGGTGCTGCGTTTTCAGTATCACGCGGCGGCACACGCCGTGTGATAGCAGATACACACGGAGGAGATTGAGATGGCGCGACGACTCGAAAGGAAGGTGGCTGTCATAACCGGAATTGGCAGCGGCATGGGACGCGCTGCGGCGATTCTATTCGCTGCAGAAGGGGCGAAAGTGGTGGGATGCGACATCGACGAGGAGAGCGGCAGCGCGACGATCGATTCGATTCGCGAAGCTGGCGGGATCGCTGTGGCGCTTGCTCCCTGCGACCCTTCCGAAGCGGATCAGGCTCAGGCGCTGATTGACTCCGCCGTGGCAAGTTATGGTGCCATCGACATCGTCTACAACAACGCTGCAAAGGTGCACTTCGCGCCCATCGAAGAGATGACTATCGAGATGTGGCGTGGCACGATGAAGGGCGAACTCGATATAGTGTTCAACGTGTGCAAGGCCGCGTGGGGACACCTCAAGGAGCGGGGCGGGTCGATCATCAATTGTGGATCGGTATCCGGGAAAATGGCCTATGAGGTGCTTCCCGCACTTGCGCACTCCGCGGGCAAGGGCGGGGTCATCGCAATGACGCGTCACCTGGCCATGGAAGGCGGCAAACATGGCATTCGGGTAAACAGTATTTCACCTGGGCTCGTGAGAACCGCGGCTACCGCTGCACTCATGGAAAACCCTGCATGGTTCGAGCCCATGAAACGCAAGCTGATGTTGAATGGACGTGTCGGAACGCCCGAGGACGTCGCGTATTGCGCGCTGTACCTCGCCAGCGACGAAGCCGGCTGGGTCACGGGCGCCGACTTCGCTATCGACGGCGGTACTACTGCATGGTGATGTGCCGCACGTCGCATCCTTCTTACGGATGTAGCCCTGCGATCCGGTGTGCGGTCCGAAGCGGCGATGGCGATCGAAGATCGAAAATCGCCGCGGTGCTGACTCGCGGTATCACATCTTCTATCGGGACAAGATGCGCGACGCCTTTAACGAACGGGACGTCGCCGCGTCCGCATTCAAGCGGCTGTAACTGAACGATCCGCTGAATGTGCCGGTCGTTTGAGAAGAGTCATGCGGCGGCGGCGCCGCGCTGAGGAGCTGCTCTGGACGGGCAGCGAGCGGGCGTCTTGCTGGACGGCGCAGTCTCGTGTCATCTGTCGGCAATCCGCCCGCATTCGCTGCGGGCGGCCGTCGACTTCATCCAACGGGCCGTGGCGGTGGTCTGATAGAAGCGCTTCTTGTTACCCGCCGTGATTGACACGCCGTCGAGCTTGTTGAGTTCGTCGACCGTGTGGCAGATCAAACGGCCATCAAAGCCACCCACGGTATGAGTGGCACGGACCGTGTCATGTATGCGATCGACTATCCCTATAAGCGGATCATCTTGGTTCACATGCTGCCGCGCGCCGCCCCGCGCCTTTATGCCTAACACGACGAGACGTCTTGAGCGCTTGCCTCGGCAGCACGATCGTCGACGTGCCCGCCACTCGCCCCGATGCGGCAGGCGCGCTGGACGGCGAGCGAAGGCTTAAGGAGGCTGAAACGGACGTGCCGCACCGATGCTGCACAACGAAGGCACAATCGTCGGCAGTCTGAGTATGACCATCAGCAAGACGTTGATGAAATTCGAGAGATCCAACGCATTCCTAAAAGCCTCACGTTCTCGGCCGCATTATGTCGAACCCGATATCGCAAACGGCGTGCGGCTAGCTCGCGCTTCGTGGCCAAGCATTCGTGAGCTCAGAACGGCTTCGTGGGAAGATATTTCCCGTCCAGTGTGATCACCGCCCGATGGCCGCCTTCCGGATCGTCGACCTTCTTGATGTCGAGCTTGAAGTTGATCGCACTGATGATGCCGTCGCCGAATTCTTCATGTACCAGAGCCTTTAGCGTCGAGCCATAGACCTGCACCATTTCGTAGAAGCGGTAGATCGTCGGGTCGGTGGGTACGCCGCCCGGAATGCTGCCACGCATCGGAATCGTCTGCAGGGCGCGCGCCGCTTCCGAGTCGAGACCGAGCCTGTCGGCCACGACTCTTGCCACATCCGCCGGCAGGGGATGCTGTCCGAGAAGCGCGGCGGTCACGAAGGCGATGCTGAGTCCGGTGCCTTCCGTGAGTTGCTTGAAGGTTAGGTTCTTCGCGATCTTGGCGTCGATGATTGCGTCGGACAGCGTTGCACGCGCGTTCTGACGGTACTGGGACTGACTCATGATGAATCTCCGGATGGGAAGTTAAGGTGCTGGTCAGGCGGCAAGGCTCGCACGGGCCGGTTCTGCACACGCGTTCGGATGCTTCGAAAGTGAGACGAAACGATGGGTGGCACCATCGAGCGCGTCGACGGATCCCGTTTCAATGTCATAGACCCAGCCATGGATCGCGAGGACGCCTTGCTCGATCGCGAGCCGCACGGAGGGATGAGTCTTGATGTTGGCAAGCTGGGCGATGACGTTTTCGCGAATCATCGAGTCGATGCGGTCGCGTTCGCTCGAATGCTTGCGTGCTTCGTTCACGACCCGCGCTGAGTCCGCATACTTGAGCCAGCTCCGGACCGACGGCATGTGATCCATGCAGGCACATGTCGCGATTGCAGTCATGGCGCCGCAGTCCGAATGGCCGCAAATGACGATGTCGGTCACGCCGAGTCCCGCGACGGCATATTCGACGGTCGCGGTCACGCCGCCCGGTTCCGGACCATGAGAAGGAACGATGTTGCCGGCATTACGGATGACGAACAGGTCGCCCGGTTCACGCTGCGTCACGAGTTCGGGCACGAGCCGGCTGTCTGAACACGAGATAAACAGCGCGCGGGGATTTTGGCTCGTTGCAAGCCTCTTAAAGAGTTTCGTGCGCTGCGGGAAGGCTTCCCGCTGAAACCTGAGAAATCCGTCGATGATGTCTCGATCTTTCACTCCGCGATTGTGAACGGTGACTCGATGAGGTGAATGCTCGACGGTTTCGGCTATAGTGTCCAAGACCGGTTTCTTATCCGATCTATAGGGAAGACCAATACCGAAGGAGTCGCAACCATGCTGCTACGACATATCCGGTATCTGCTGGCCGTAGCGGAGCATCGCAATTTCACGCGCGCCGCGCAGGCCCTGCACGTATCTCAGCCCACGCTCTCGCAGCAGATCCGACAACTCGAAGAAGCCCTCGGCGCTCTCTTGCTGGATCGGACTGGGCGTTCTATTCGCCTGACCGACGCAGGGGAGGCCTATGTCAGCCACGCGCGGCGTGCGCTGCAGCAACTCGAGTCCGGCAAGCGCGCCATTTCCGATGTTCAGGACCTCAGCCGCGGCGTTCTGCGCATCGCGGCAACCCCAACGTTCACCGCTTACTTCGTCGGACCGTTGATTGAGGCATTTAACCGTCTGCATCCGAAAATCATGCTGAGCTTCACGGAGATGCCGCAAGATCGGATGGAGGCCTTGCTGTCCGACGACGCGCTGGACGTCGGAATCGCATTCGACACGGTCTCGAATGAGGAAATCGAGCCGCAGGTACTTTTCGTCGAGGAACTGGCGCTGATGATCGGCAAGGCGCATCCCCGAGCAAGAGGGCAGCTTGGCATGACGCTCAACGAACTCAAGGAGGAGCCGCTGATCTTGTTGAACGGAGAATTCGCGACGCGCCGATACATCGACCGTTATTTCCGCGAGAACGGCGTGGCGCCGCGGCTTGCAATGGAAGTCAATTCGATCAGCGCCGCGATTGAAGTCGTCAGCCGCAGTGCACTTGCGACGCTGCTTCCAGCCGCAATCACGCGTGAGCATCGCGAGCTGTGCAGCGTCCAGCTTGAGCCGGCACTGCCGCAGCGGACGGCCGCGCTGCTGCTTCGCAAGAGTGGGTACAGGAGCGCGGCGACACGGGCTTTCGTGGCTTTATCGGTGCTGCAAAGCGATGCCGAGCGTGCCGCTGGGAAGCGGGTCAAGCGGAGCAAACGTCCTATTACCGAGTGACGGTCTTGCATCTTCCGGCGGTTGGTTCGACGTTTGGCGACAATGCGACGAAGGTGTCAGGCGGACTCGAACGCCGACGATTAACAAATGCTTTAAGCAAACTGCTTTTCGCATACAATCTTCCGAATGTATGTATCGAGAGCGATGATGATCAAGCGGTGGGTTCCGGATATCAAAGCGCGTAAGGGTCCAATCTATCAGCGCATTGCCGATGCGATGGCCGCCGACATCTCGCATGGAACTCTAAATCGGGGCGACCGGCTTCCACCTCAACGTGCTCTGGCCGCGGCGATCGGCGTCGATTTTTCGACCATCAGCCGCGCCTATGCGGAGGCGCAGCGGCGCGGCCTTATCGATGCGCGAGTCGGCAGGGGCACATTTGTCCGTCATTTGCGCGACCGAGCGCCCACGCCGTCGTCCAATGCATCGACGGATTTCATGGTGAACTCGCCGCCCAATGTTTTCGAGGGCGAGGCGGGTAATACTCTCTGGAACGAGGTGTCAAGGGCAACGGTCGCACTCGATGCCAAGGCATTCATGCGGTATCAGCCACCGGCGGGAACGATCCACGACCGCGACGTGGGCGCGCAATGGCTGCGCCAGCGCCTGAGCGCGGTCTCGGCGGAGCAGGTGCTTGTCTGTCCAGGAACGCAATCCGCATTGCTCGTGGTCATCATGATGCTTGCTGCAAAGGACGACGTCCTGTGCGTCGAAAACCTCACTTATCCTGGCATCATTCTCATCGCGCGCTATCTTGGGATCCGCCTGGTAGGTGTCGAAATGGACGATCAGGGCGCTATTCCGGAATCTCTGGACAAGGTGTGCAAGGAACATCGGGTGAAGGCGTTCTATTGTATGCCGACCTTGCACAATCCCACCACGCGGAGCATGTCGCTGAAACGCAGGATGGCGATTGCCAGCGTGCTGTCACGCCATCGCGTTTCGCTGATCGAGGATGACAACTATTGGCCGCTTCTCGCTGAGCGTGGCAACGAGTTGCCGCCGCTTTCGAGTTTCTTGCCCGACCAGTCTTTCTATCTTTCGGGGCTCTCCAAATGTCTCACGCCGGCGCTGCGAATTGCCTATCTGGCGACGCCGGAAAAGTCTTTCGCCGAGCGTGCTGCTGTCATTTTGCGCGCGACCGCGTCGATGGCGTCACCTCTGAGCGCTGCGTTAGCAACCCGATGGATCGAAGATGGCACCGCGTCAACCTTACTTGCCGCAATATGCCAAGAGGTCGCAGCGCGGCAGTCGTTGGCGCGGGACATTTTGCCCGAACGGACGAAACACACGGACCTGCGAGCGTTTCACACCTGGTTGGTACTGCCGAAAATCTGGACCCGAGCGGCTTTTGCCGAGCGGCTTCGAGCCGACGGCATCAACCTCGCCTTGAGCGATGCTTTTTGCGTCGGCGTAGCAGAGGAGGCCGTGCGCCTCTCATTGGGTGGGCCGCCCACCATCGGCGACCTGAAGTTCGGGCTCGAAAAGATCGCATCGCTGCTCCGCTCTGACCTATCTGAGCCCAGCGTGATCGTGTGAGCTCGGCGTGCTGCGAGTACGCCGGCCTCGCCGGATGCGCCAGTCGTTACCGAAGCAGTTCGGCTGCAGTCGTCCTTTTACTGGGACGAAGATGCCGAGCGGTCGCAGCGAGACCGATACCCCTTTGTTCGACCCGCTGCGATACGGCCGACACTGCCGCCGTATCGCCCCCCGGTCCAGTTCCGACCCGTTGCATGCTGTGACGGCAATGGACGTCTTCTCACTTTAGTTTAAAGCCGACCGCCCTCAGTGTTTGTGACCACTGGCCCGCACCCTTGGAAGGATTGCTATCCCTCAGCGGATTGCACGATTGCACTCATCATGGGCGATGCGACCTAATGAATCTAAGACGCATATCCGGAGGAGCGCCCGGTACACCGATCCCAAGATTCTGCGAACATGTTTCTCATAGCGTTCGTTCGCCAGCGTGGCTGCATACAATCGATTTAATGTCTGCATCTCGCAATCTGAAAGAGACAGGCGTCCTGGTCCATATCGCCGGGTGTGCTTTCTAATTATTATGAAACTGGTTGCCTAGCCGAAGCTTTGCCAGCATCATCACGTCATGCCATTGTATGTATCTTTGTATGCGTACAATTGACCAGTTAACCAAACAACCGACGCTGGATGGATGGGAGCGAGCAATGAGGGCTATAACGGGTTTTATTGGCGGTGCGTTGTCGCTGACGCTGGCGCTCGCGCCGATTGCGGGGCGGGCAGACGATGCGATCGTCAAGATCGGCTTTGCGGCGCCGCTTACCGGGCCGTCCGCGGCCGACGGCAAGGAAATGGAAAACGCCGCGCGGCTGGCGGTCGAAGATGCGAATTCACGCCATCCGACGCTCAAGGGAAAGGCGGTTCGATTCGAACTCGAACCGCAAGACGATCAAGGCGATCCTCGCATCGCTTCGCAGATTGCCCAGCGATTCGCCGACATCGGAGTGTCGGGCGTTGTAGGGCACTTCAATTCCACCTGTAGCATCGCCGCTGCGAGAACGTATTCGGCAGCCAACATTGCCCAGGTCAGTCCAAGTTCGACTAGCGCGTCCTATACGCAGCAGGGCTACAAGACGACCTTCAGGGTGGTGGGTCACGATGCCGTAGCCGGCGCGACGCTCGGCAACTATCTGGTCGATCAGCTGAAGGCCAAGCGAATCGCGATCATCGACGATCAGACTGACTTCGGGCGAGGCCTCGCCGACCGGGTCGAGGCGACCCTGCGCGAGCGCCACGCGAACGTTGTGGCGCATGAATATGTGACCGATAAGACCATCGACTTTAGCGCCGTGCTCACTAAGCTGCGCGCCAAGAACCCCGATGTCATTGTCTTCGGCGGCTTCGACGCGCAGGCGGCTCAGGTGGTAAGACGGATGCGCAGTTTGGGTCTGACGGCGACGCTCGTCGGCGAGGGGTTCAACAACGAGATCTTTCTTGACCTTGCCAAAGGCGAGGGAGAGGGTTCGCTGGCCGTTCAGCCCGGTATACCGTTTTCGCAGATGCCCGGAACGGACTTCGTCAATCGTTATCGCACGCGCTTCGGTACGAGTCTGAAAGGCTTCCAGGGGCCGTATGCCTACGACGCCGCGTCGGTGATCATCGAAGCGGTGCTTAAGGCTCAGTCGAAGGATCCGGCCAAAGTGCTGGCTGCTGTCGCCGACAGCAGCATCAAAGGCGCCACCGGACCTATCGCATTCGATGCACGCGGCGATCTGGCCAGCGCTCCATACACGCTCTACAAGCTAGAAGGAAAAGACTGGCGCGACATCGACGTGATCCGGGCGAAGCAATGACATGCAGGCTTAATGCGTTGGCAAGCGAAGTAAGGTCTCGCACGCGGGAGGGCTGAGACAGATGTCGGGCGAATCGAGGGTCGAGCAAAGCCGAGCGGTTTCGTTGGCATTCAGTGGGCTGGACAAAGTGTTCCTGCGCACGCGATTCGATGCCGCTGTAGCCGATGCCATCGCGACTGACCAGGCAGTCGCATCCGGCGCAAGCCTCCCGCTGAACGGACTGATTCTGGCCGTGAAGGCGTGCTTCGATGTCGCCGGATGGGTCACCGACGCGGCTTCGGCCGTTCTATCGGACCAGCCCGAAGCGACGCGCGATGCTCCGGTCGTTGCTGGGCTGCGCGCCGCCGGTGCAACACTGGTGGCGCACACTAACATGACCGAATTCGCCTTCGGCGCTCTTGGCATCAACAACACCACGGGCACGCCCGTTACTCCGCTCGATGCGCATGGAGAACGGGTTGCCGGCGGATCGACTTCCGGCGGCGCCGTTGCAGTTGCAAGAGGTTTTGCGGACATTGCGCTCGGTACCGACACGAGCGGTTCGATCAGGATTCCGGCGGCGTTTTGCGGGATCGTAGGCTTCAAGCCTTCGACGAATGTTATCTCGACGCAAGGGTGCATTCCGCTGTCGACCACCTTCGATGCGCCAGGCTTCATTGCCCGCGATGTAAGCACCATTGTCAGGGTGGTAGAGGCGTTGAAACTTTACAGGACACCCGTCGTGCGGGTTCGGCCGACGAGGCAGCTTGAAGGGATCCGGCTGGCTCTGCCCGTGGATTTCGCACTGACTGGTTGCGATCCGACTGTCGTCGCAGCGTTTGAAGCGTGTGTCAATCGCCTTGCCAGCCTTGGTGCTTCGATCGTTGAGACCGACTTCATGGACCTTAGAGCGCCGTCGCGTATTGCCGCCGAAAGCGGGATCATTGTGGCGGACGCCTTCGCATGGCACGAACCGTGGATTCGTACGCGACTGGCGCGTTACGACCCGCTCGTCGGGCCCAGGATATTGCGCGGTGAATCGATTCCGGCTTATCGATACCTGAAGGGCGCGGCAGCGCTCAAGCACGAAGCCAATGTGTTTGACGCAGAAATGGCGCGCTACGATGCTCTGTTGACCCCGACAGTGCCCATTGTTCCGCCTCGGATCGCAGACGTGACCGCGGACGAGATCGAGTATCTGCGTGTGAACGCGCTATCTTTCAGTCTCACCGAGCTGGCGAATCGCCTTGACGCGCCGAGCATCGCCATGCAGTTCGATCCGGCCAGGCCGCGACCGTTCGGGCTGATGCTCACTGGACGCCGCCATCGCGACATCGATCTGCTCTCCGTGGCGCGCCGAGTCGAGGCGGCGCTGTCGAAACCTTAATGCGAGATCCATCGAAGAGGAAACAGAAATGATTGTCAGAGACGTTGCATCGATCGTTGGAACGGCACGGCACGCCTCCGGAAAAGGGTGGGAGAGCAAGCGGCTCATCGTCGCGAGCGATGACGTGGGATTTTCGGTTCATGACACCACGGTCCTCGAAGGAACTGAGCTGGAATTGGAGTACAAGCATCACATCGAGGCTAACTACTGTTTCGCAGGAGTAGGAGAAGTCGTCAACCTCGCCACCGGCGACACGCACACCATTCAGGCCGGATCCATCTACGTCCTCGATAAGCACGACCGTCATAAAGTGCGCGCTGTCAAAGGCGATCTTCGTTTGGTCTGCGTTTTCAATCCGCCTCTCGTCGGTGATGAAACGCATCGCGATGACGGCAGTTACGCACCTTCGCGAGATCAGTAGCCCACCGCTGATCGACGCGGCTCATTAAGGCGGACGGGGCGCACTCATGTTCTTCGCAAACACCGACTACTTTTCTCCGACATATGCTGTCGCACGCGATAAGTTTCGCGCCGCGGCAAGCGGCGCGGGGGCGGATCTACACGTCTACGATTACGATCGCTCGCCCGGGATCGAGGAGGAGCGTCTGAGCATCGACGTCGCGTGTTTAGGAAGCGCAACGAGCCGGCACAAACTTGTGGTCATCAGCGGAACGCATGGAACTGAAGGCTACGCCGGCTCCGCGCTCCAGACCGCGTGGCTTCGGCTCTGTGCCTCGCGGCGAGAGCTCGACCACATTGGCGTGATTCTCGTCCACGCACTTAATCCCTATGGCTTCTCGTATGGCGTTCGGACCAACGAAGACGGCATCGACCTCAATCGTAATTTCGTGGACTTCTCGAGGGGCAGGCCGGAAAACCGGATCTACGACGAAGTGCATCGCTTCCTGAACGCGGACATTGCCGACGCGGATCGGTGTTCGCACGCCGAAGCAGGGCTCAGCGCCGCGCGCAACCGTCTCGGAGAGGACGCGCTTTTTGACGCGATCGCACGCGGCCAGTACGCGCACCCGGACGGCGTGTTCTTCGGAGGCACGCGGCGGACATGGGAAAACCATACGCTGCAAAGAATTGTGCAGGCGCATCTTCTACCGGCGGAGAAGGTGGCGGTAATCGACTGGCACACCGGCATCGGCGATTACGGCGAGGCATTTTTCCTGCCGTTCGCTGACGCCGAATCCGATGCATACCGGCGAACCACGCAATGGTGGGAGAAGGATGGCTTGCCTGCTGCGCGTCCGCATGGACGCAGCTGCCCCCGCTACCAGGGTCTGGTTTTTGACGGCATCCGGAAGCTTCTGCCGCATGCGGAAGTGGCAGGCGGCGTCATCGAGTGGGGCACGCGCGGCCGCGAGCCGGGCGAGCTGGCCATCCGGCAGGACCTATGGCTACGCCGGTTCGGCGATCGCTATCCGCGAGAGGCGGTCGTACAAGTGCGCGCAGACCTTCTCGACTCATTTGTTCCCACGTCCTATGTCTGGCGTAATTCGGTGCTTTCGTCGGGTACGGGGATCGTCGATAAGACCGTGGACGGACTAATCCAATGGTAAGTTCTTTTGACCAGGGATCGTTAGGTAAATGAAGACGCCATTCCGGTTTGACCACCTCGTCGTGGCAGTGCATTCCTTAGAGGCGGCTGTGTTGGACTATCGGCGACTGGGCTTCAACGTTTCTGCCGGTGGACGGCACACCCATGCGCCGACGCGCAATGCGCTCATTTATTTTCACGACGGCGCTTATATCGAGTTGATCGAATGGGTCAACCCCGCGAACGGCGAGAAATGGTACGAACGTCTGACGAGACGAGGCGAAGGCGTCATCGACTTCGCGCTCTGCCCTGCGGATTTCTCGATCGAAACGCAACGGTCGGACAGGCGCTACGACTTCTACAAGAACGCTTCTGCAGGCTCGCGCGTTCAGGCGGACGGCGCGGAGATGCACTGGCTACTTGGCTGGCCGACAGACGAGGCGCTTCCATTCCTCTGCGCCGATGTGACTGCGAGACACCTTCGCGTCCCTGAGGGAGACTGTCGTGTTCATTCGAATGGCACGCTAGGAATTCGCAGCGTTTCGGTTCAGGTGCTCAATCTCGACAAGGCGGTGCAACGTTACGAACGCTTGCTTCTGTCGACCGCTGAGCGCATTGATCTTCCCTGGCTGGAGGATGTAGGTCTCGAGGCCGCGTCTTTGATGGTCTGCACGACGCGGATTTTCCTTGTATCGCCGAGAACCCACAGCAAGGTGGACATCGCGCAAGCGCTGGCACGCGATCTGTCGACCTATGGCTCGAGAGTGTATCGAGTTGCACTAGCGCATGACCGGCAGAATGCTCCGCCGACAATGCCGCTCGATCTGACGCACGGCGCGCACCTGACGACGCCCGAAGCGGACGATGATATCGAATCGCAACTGCTTCCTCTTCGCGCCGCGCGCTGAATACCGCGGCAGACGTTCCGGCAAATCGCGGCGGCGGCGTCGGGGCGACAGCCTAGCGTCATAAGAGAATTGATATCGAGGGGAACAGATGAAAGCACTAGTCGTTTTCGCCCACCCGGAAGCACAATCGTTCAACGGGCAACTTAAGGAAACTATCGTCGCGGCGCTTCGCGAACAAGGAGCCGACGTTCAGGTTTCCGATCTGTACGCGATGGGCTTCGATCCGGCCGAAGGACCCACACATTTCGAGCATCGCGCGCGGCCTGATGTCTTCGATGTACAGACAGAACAGCGCCATGCCTTCGACGAGCAACTGATGAGTGAGGACATACGCGCGGAAATCGCCAAGCTGCTGGAAGCGGACCTCGTCGTCTTCCAGTTTCCGATCTGGTGGTTCTCGATGCCAGCGATGCTTAAGGGATGGCTGGATCGCGTATTCGTGTATGGGCTTTTCACGAGCAGGCGACGCTACGACGAGGGCTTCTTTGTCGGACACCGCGCGCTGGTATCCGTGACCGCGGGCGGCCCGGAGTCGACCTTCAGCCACAACGGACGCAACGGCGACCTCGATCTTATTCTCTGGCCGCTGCACTTCACATTGCACTACATGGGGTACACAGTGCTGCCATTTTTTGCGACCTTCGGGATCTCAGCGTCTATACGCTACGCGGGTATATCAGCCGATGCGCCGCGTCTCGAGCGCTACAAGGCGGATTTGCGGGCGCATATTGCGAAGATCGACCATATGACGCCGCTTCGGTTCAACGGCTGGCAAGACTGGGATGCGCTGGGTCAACTGAAGCCCGACGCGCCGAGCTTCAGTCCGTTCATGCGCCATGCTTTTTGATCTTGTGTGCGTAGGCTCCTAGTAACGTTGAAGTGGCTTGGACTTTTTGGCCGTATCTTGTCAGAGTCCAAGTTCGCCGAGACTGGCGGTGGTTGCCCGGATGCGTCCGTACGGTCAGAAAAATTCCGATCGCTTCCTTGATACGGAAGTCGTTAATCCGTCCTGTGAGCCGAACGTTCAGAACGGCGGACGGCCGACGAAAGGCGGATAGGGCAGGCTTCACTGTTACAGAGTCATTCGACGCTAAAGCAAATACAGCGATGCCATGCGGCCAAGTGCCAGCTCGGGGCAACAAGTGCGCAATCCATGGTGGTCTGTTGCAGTCACCGACCGGCACGTGGTGCGGCGGCCCAATCGAAGACATTGTATGCGCCTGCTTCAACGTGGTCGGCGAGGGCGCTCGCCAAGATCATCGCGTCGGAGTTGATCGGGCCTCCAACGCCCCTCCGAGATGGGCGGAAGACATCCGCGCCGCGCGTGACGGACTGGCCCGACAGAGAGCATATTCCGGCGCGCCGCGCTTTGCCTCTGCGCCATTTCTGATCCTCGTAATGACAAGCGGTAGAGTCATGCCACGACAGGGTCGCCGTTCGGGCGCTGAGCTCGGCGATGCGGATTCGAACGCAGTCATTCCTCGCCTGACTCTCGGCCGTTGGCGCGACCGCCTCTTTCCACCGCCTTGTCGCTTGAATGGTCCGTGACTTATAGCGCGGTGTCACCACGTTCAATCCCGCGCATTCGGGAAGCCGTCTTAACCGCTCGAGCGTGTCCTGCCAGACAAGAAAGTCGTTTTCTCGATCATTCATTCCTGACATCCCTCTGTGGCGACTGGTCAGCGTTTGATAGGAGCCGCTCCTCGCATGTTTTCACACACAAAAGCTGTCGGTCTTTCAATCCCGCGCGCTGCGTGGGGCATGAATTTCAAAAAAAGAAGAGCGGCCGCGGACATCTACAAGCGTCGTTCTCACATCGTGGGCAAACCGAACATCAGTCGAGGGGACCGACCGGCTGGTCACGGTGCTTCGACTTGGGCAGCGGAAGCGGCGCTCAGTCGCCATCGTTGCGGCGTCATGCCGGTCACTTTCCGAAACACGGTCGTGAAGTGTGCTTGCGAATTGAAGCCGACAGATATCGCGATTTGAGCGATGGGCATACGATTTTCCGCCAGCAGGCCCTTGGCGGTTTCCAGTCGCATGACAGTGAGGTATGTGTGAGGGCTTAGTCCTGTCAAGCGCTTGAACTGCGACGCGAAATGCATTCGGCTGAGGCCGGCGAGGTCAGCGATGTCACTGAGCGTCACCCGCTCGCCTAATCGGCTCTCCATATACGCGATCGTCCGTTCGAGCCACCACGGAGGCAGCGCTTGCCTCGGCTTGTCGTCAAGCTGCGACCCATTCTCCATCGCGCGGGTGAGAATGGCCATCGCGAGACTGTTAGAAAAAGCGTGTGCGTACGGGTTCCTGAGAGCCTCGGTCTCAAGCAGCATGCACGCGAGCTTGCCCATCATCGTATCGGCCGCAAAACCCGGATCCACAAGCCGATAATCCGGCGCAGCCGCCTTTCCGTGCAACTGGAGATGCACCGAAGCAACCACCGACCGAGGCACAAACACGTGAATAGCTTCGGCACTCCGGGTGAAGCTTGCCTCTAGCTGATCCTCCGGCGCGGTTACTTGCGTGGCGCCAAACGCAACGGGGCCATTACGCAGGTTTCTTCCGTTTTTGGAACACGTAATGGTGGTTGCCCGCAGCAGCACTTCAATGATGTAGTGCGAGCTCTGAGTCGGGGCGGAATACCGACGTTCGACGTGCGTCTCGTCTTTCCAGTAAGCAATGTTTATTCGATCGCCGCGGTGATCCATCGACGCTGCGATGGATCTCCACGAAACCTCCTTGATCAGGACGGGCAATTCGAAGTGTGGCGAAAGAAAATCATAAGCGGCAGCACGGTCAACCAACACAGGATCAGTCGTAGTCACCATCGAGCGCGTAGTAGCTGAAGCAATGTTTCAATCGGCACTTGCGGACTATTCCGGCGAGAGCCGGATTGATTCCCTGCGAACCACAACGTCAGTCGGCGACGATGGCCAGGACTGGAAGTGCCACCCGAAGTCCGAGGAGCCAAGCTTTCAGCGAATCAACGCCGCCTGGCTCGCTCGATGATTGCAGCGAACGCATCGTCCAGACAAGCCGCGGCCGAAGACCGGCGGCGATCAACGTCCGGTTGATACTTACATTACTTGCGTTCGCAGAATAATGCAAACAATTTGATTCTATGCTGCATTGAGTGCATACATTTCGACGCTGATCACATATTCGTCTGCATCGCGCTAACAGGCCGGCCACCGCAGCCCGGCGAAATCGCACGGAGATGTGGGTGGGCTTGAATCGCGGGCTTAACGGACGCCCAGCAGTGCCTTCGGTTCGAGGAACGCTTCGATGCCGAACGTGCCGTATTCGCGGCCGATGCCCGATTGCTTGAATCCGCCGAACGGCGCAGCAGGTTCATGCGCGAGCGTGTTGACGAGCACGCGCCCCGCGTCGATGCGCGACGCCACTGCGTTCGCTCGCGCGGCGTCCGATGAAGCGATGTACGCCTGCAAACCATAAGGCGTATCGTTGGCGATCGCGATGGCATCTTCGATATCGCCGTACGCGATGATCGACAGCACAGGCCCGAAGATTTCCTCTCGCGCAATGGTCATGTCGTTGGTCACGTCGCTGAAGAGCGTCGGACGCACGAACCAGCCCGCGCCGACGTGATCCGGACGCCCCTCGCCACCCGCGATCAGTCGCGCGCCCTCATCGATGCCAATACGGATATAACGCTGCACGCGCTCCCATTGCTTGCGGCTCACCATCGGGCCGATGCTCGTATGCGGATCGCGCGGATCGCCCGAGAGAATCTTCTCGATGGCGCTCACGATTTTCTCTTCGAACTCCGCGAGCCGCGCACGCGGCACCAGAACGCGCGTGCCCGCGATGCATGCCTGACCGCTGTTCATGAAGCCAGCATCGAGCGCGAGCGGCACGGCTTCGTCGAAGTTCGCATCGTCGAGCACGATCGTCGGCGACTTGCCGCCGAGTTCGAGCGTCACGCGCTTGAGCGTATCGGCGGCTGTGCGCAGGATCGTCTTGCCGACGACCGTCGATCCCGTGAACGACAGCTTCGCGACATCGGGATGCGCGCTGATCTCCGCGCCCACAATATCGCCTCGGCCCGTGACGATGTTGAACACGCCTGCCGGAAGTCCCGCCTCATGCAGCGCTTCGGTGACGACGCGCGTTTGCATCGCGCTCATTTCGCTCGGTTTGATGACCGCCGTGCAACCCGCCGCGAGCGCCGCCGCCAGCTTGCCGCAGATAAAGCCGGCGTTGCTATTCCACGGCGTGATCAGCCCGGCAACGCCGAGCGGTTGCATCACCACTTTTGCCGTACCCGCGTCACGCAGGAACGCATAGTCTTCGAGCACCTTCGCCGCTTCCAGCAGCACGTTGCTCGCGTGTCGCGCCATCCAGCGGCCGCGCGAAACCGGTGCGCCGTATTCTTCGACGATGGCCTCGAAAAGCTCATCCTCTTTCGCGATGACGGCGGCGTGCATGCGCTTCAGCATGTCGATACGTTCGCGCTTGTCCGTCCGCGAGAATGCGGGAAATGCGCGCTTCGCCGCCGCAATTGCA
This sequence comes from Caballeronia sp. INML2, assembly GCF_023631365.1. Classification (NCBI taxonomy): domain Bacteria; kingdom Pseudomonadati; phylum Pseudomonadota; class Betaproteobacteria; order Burkholderiales; family Burkholderiaceae; genus Caballeronia; species Caballeronia sp. INML2. The sequence continues at coordinate 128,093 of NZ_JALQDH010000088.1, forward strand.
TTGCGCGCATCGTCCTTGTCTGCGAGGCGCACGCGGCCGATAACTTTTTCTGTCGCGGGATTGAAGAGTTCGAAAAGCTCGTTGCCGTGCGGCGTGACAAACGCGCCGCCGATATAAATCTGGTCGATGTCATGCATGATGAATTCGCTCGGTCGATGTATTGAGCAAAAGATAAGGCGTTTGCATTGATTCGACTAGACGTACAATCCGGCATGACCTATTGAACGATTTAGCATAATGAAAACATCGGGGCTCACCGAACTCGAAGCGGTTCTTTCCGTCGCGCGGCATCGCAGCTTTCGCGCGGCGGCGAATGAACTGAGCGTATCGACGTCCGCGCTGAGTCATGCGATCGCCGCGCTGGAGGCTCGCATCGGCGTGCGGCTCTTCAATCGCACGACCCGAAGCGTGTCGCTTTCCGAGGCCGGCGCGCAATTCGTGCAGAACATCGCGCCCGCGCTTTCGACGATTCGCGACGCGCTCGAACAGGCCGGCAGCTTTCGCGACACGCCATCGGGTACGTTGCGTATCAATACATCGGTGGGCGCGGCGCATCAGGCGATGCCGCTTTTCATCGCGTTCTTGAAGCGCTATCCGGACATGAAGCTCGATATCGTCACCGAAGGCCGGCTCATCGATGTCGTCGTCGAAGGTTTCGATGCGGGCATTCGTCTGCTGGAAACCGTACCGCAAGACATGATCGCGGTGCCGTTCGGCGATCGCCAGCGCTTCGCCGTCGTCGGCAGTCCCGCGTACTTCGAACAGCACAAGCCGCCACGCACGCCTGCCGACCTCGCGACGCATCGCTGCATTCGCAGCCGCATGCCGAGCGGGTCGATCTATCAATGGGAATTCGAGCGGCATGGCGAATCCATACGCATCGATGGCGACGGCGCGCTGACGCTCGACGAACGGCATGATGCTGACCGCCGCGCGCGCGGGGATCGGTCTCGCTTACCTGACCGAATGGAATGTCGCCGCGGATCTCGAAGCAGGCGCCCTCGTGCGCGTGCTCGAAGACTGGACGCCGCCGCTCGACGGACTATGCCTCTACTATCCCGGCCGTCGTCATGTGCCGGCGGGCTTGCGCGCATTGACGGACATGATCCGCGAATATGCCGACGCAAATCGAAAGCACCCGGCGCCGAAAAAGAAGCGTCGAAAGGTCAATTCAAAGACTTAACGCCGCCATCAGTTTCGGCGTTTTGAGCGTGAGGCGTGCGATCGTCGCTTGAAAGCGTCGTCGTCGACGAGCTCGGTCGTGAAGGCACGTGTCGGGACGCCGTTGACGGCGCGACGGGCGCGCAAGGCTTATCGGAGCATGTAGTCGCGTACTCGTGCCGACGCGTTGTTGTGGGCCGTTATCCCGATGATCCCGGCAGCGCAGCAGGTCCCGATCGAATTACAGAACAGAAAGGACGACCTGTAGATCGCAGGCACGGCGAGCAGTCGCTTGGGAACGTCTGGCGATATGCGTTCGGCACTATGTACCTCGCAAACGATGGAGCCGATGAGTGACCCCCCGCCGAACTCGCCGTCAATCGCGGCGCGACCGCGTGGAACGCACGCGTCACGAGCATGTGGTGTCCATTCCCACCGTAAATAGTCATCCGTGCGCGTCCTTCACCATCAAGATATCGCACTCCCAGCGCCGCATGTTGATCATACATTCAAGATTGATCAACGCCGAGAAGCGCCATATAGTCGTCTCAACAGCACTATAAAAGACTAAGCCAGTGGAGACGAGAACGTGAGCGACAACCCTGAAATCGGACAGTCCATCCTCGCGCGAGAAATCCGGACGAATTATCATGACATTGGAACCGGCAAACCGGTTCTGCTGATCCATGGCTCCGGACCCGGCGTCACCGCGTGGGCCAACTGGCGAGGCACCATCCCGGCGCTCGCCCAGTATGGCCGGGTGCTTGCGCCTGACATGGCCGGCTTCGGCTACACCGATCGGTTCGACGACGGCATTTACGGACTCGATCGATGGATCGACCATGTATTCGGTTTCCTCGATGCACTCGACATAGTGTCGGTCAGCGTCATCGGCAATTCGTTCGGCGGCGCGCTGGCGCTCGCCATGGCCGCGCGCCGGCCAAATCGGGTCGAACGGCTCGTACTCATGGGAAGCGTTGGTGTCTCGTTTCCGATCACCGAAGGTCTCGACGCCGTCTGGGGCTACACGCCTTCGCTCGAAAATATGCAACGCATCATGCAGTATTTCGCGTTCGATCAGTCCCGCCTCACCCCGGCGCTCGCCAGCATGCGATACGAGGCGAGCATTCGCCCCGGCTGCAGCGAAGCCTTCGCCCAGATGTTCCCGGCCCCTCGCCAGCGCTGGGTCGAAGCGATGGCGACGCCCGTTGCGGACATCCAGGCGCTTCCACATGAAACGCTTATCGTGCATGGCCGCGACGATCAGGTCATCCCGCCCGCCACTTCCCTCGCGTTACACGAGCACATTGAAAACTCGCAACTGCACATGTTCGGCCGCTGCGGTCACTGGACCCAGATCGAGCAGGCGGAGCGCTTCAACCGGCTTGTCGTCGAGTTTCTCTTCAACGAATCGAAAGATTCGTGACCCCTTATAAATTACCGGCTCCGCGCCGCGACCGCGGCCGGGACATGAGCAAGCCGACGACAGGAGACATCGTGATCGAATTGAAGGATGTGTCATACGTGCGTCTTGGCACGCGCGATCTTGAAAGCGCGACCCGTTACGCGACCGAGGTCTTGGGTCTTCAGATTGCACGGCGTGGAGAGAAGAACGTCTATCTGCGCTCGGATGACCGGGACCACACACTGGTGTTCTCGGAAGGGGATCCGGCTCGACAGGTCAGTGGTTTCGAGGTACCAACACCTGAAGCGCTCGATCATGCGGCTAAAGTGCTCGACGACGCGCGTATCGCGTTCACGCGCGGCAGCGCGGCCGAGGCGGAGCAGCGTTGCGTGCGTGACTTCATCAGCTTTGCGGATCCCAGTGGCAACCATATTGATCTGGTGGTGTCGCCACATCATCGTGGACAGCGCTACTATGGTACGCGCGACGCGGGTATCACCGGTTTCAGCCATATCGGCCTGTGCACCACGGACGCGAAGCGCGACGAGAAGTTCTGGACCGAGGTACTCGGCGCCCGCGTGAGCGATCGAATCGGCGATGCAGCCCTGCTGCGCATCGATCCTGTGCATCACAAGGTCGCGCTGTTGCCATCGCCGCACGCAGGCGTGCAGCACATTAATCACCAGGTGGAGAGCATCGACGACATCATGCGGGCCTGGTACATCCTGAAGGAGAAGAACATTCGAATTCGCTTCGGGCCGGGGCGACATCCGACCTCCGGCGCGATGTTCCTGTACTTCGAGGGACCCGACGGCATGGTCTACGAGTATTCGAGCGGCGTTCGCGTGTTCAGCGAGGAAGAGCATCTCACGCATCTTCCGCGACAGTTCCCGTTCGAGCCAAGTTCCTTCTGCATGTGGGGTTCGAAGCCCGAAGTGCTGGAGTTCGGCTCATGAGCGCGATCGAAGCGTCTCCTGCGCAGCAGGCGACCGTGCGAATGGCGGCACGCGCATTAGGGCGCGCGGGACTGGTCCATGCCTACGGGCACTGCAGTCTACGTCTGAATCACGACTATCTGCTGGTGTGCGCGCCGATGCCGCCGGGATTAATCCAACGCGAGGCCGGCGTGGTCGTGCCGATCCGCGGCGAATTGCCCGATGGCGTGCTGGGCGAAGTCCGGATCCATCAACAAATCTATGCGAGAAGGGATGACGTGGGCGCCGTCGCGCGCAGCATGCCTCCTTCAGTTATGAGTCTCTCGACCGCCGGCATCACGCCGGTTCCGCGTCATGGGCCGGGCACCTATTTCGCGCCGTCTGCGCCGCTTTGGGACGACGTGCAGCTGGTTCGCTCCACGCCGCAGGCCGAAGGCGTGGCCCAAACCCTTGGCCACGCGCGGGCAGTCGTTATGCGCGGCAATGGTGCAGTCGTCGTGGGCGCCACCCTGGAAGAGGCGGTTGCCTTTACTTGGTTCCTCGAAGATGCTGCGCGGGTCGAATGCGCTGTTCGTGCAATGCGCCTTGAAAACGCGTCCGCGATGAGTGCGGAAGACGCGGCGCGACGTGCGACGACAGCGGGACGCGTCATCGAGCGAATGTGGGACTATCTCAGCGCCGGTGACCTCGAGCTCGACAGTTCGCAGCCCTAACCGACAATCAAGATCAGGAGAAGACATGGAGTCGATGCAGATCGGCACGGTTGCGCACGCGCTGTTCGATGCCCTTGAGGGTTGTGAGCCGATCGCGCCGCTCACGATGACCGAGCCTGGCATGACCATCGCCGATGCCTACGAGATTCAACGCCGCATGATCGCCACGCGACTCGCGAAGCGAGGCGAGCGCATCGTCGGCAAGAAGATCGGAATCACGAGCGAAGCCATAATGAACATGCTCGATGTTCGGGAGCCGGATTTCGGACAGCTCACCTCGGGCATGCAGTTCGCCAACGGCGCGACGATTCCGCTGTCGCAGTTCATTGCGCCGCGCGCCGAAGGGGAAATTGCGTTTCTGCTGGCAAAGGATTTGAGTGGGCCGGGGCTCACCGCGCAGGACGTGCTCGACGCAACGGAGTTGGTCATGCCTTGCTTCGAGATCGTCGACTCGCGCATCCGCGACTGGAAGATCCGCATTCAGGACACGGTCGCCGACAACGCCTCGTCGGGTGCCTTCGTGATCGGCGAGGGGCGGGCAGATCCGCGCGCTCTCGACCTCGCGGGAATCACGATGAGATTCTCGCGCAACGGCGAAACCGTCGGCACCGGCCAAGGTTCTGCCGCGCTGGGTCATCCGATCAATGCGGTCGTCTGGCTCGCCAATCAGCTCGGCGAGTTCGGGATGCCGTTGCGGGCGGGCGAGATCATCTTGTCCGGTGCGCTTTCGGCGATGGTGCCGGCGCGCGCGGGAGACCACATGCGTGTCGAGTTCGACGGTCTGGGTCACGCCGACGTCGCTTTCGCATGACGCGTGCTCATCACGCGTTCGAATCAAACAGGACCAGAGGAAACGACAATGGATTCGAAAGAGGCAAATAGGCCACTCAAGGCGGCGATCATCGGTTCCGGGAACATCGGTACCGATCTGCTGGTGAAGATATTGCGTCATGGGCGAAATGTGGAAGCCGCGATCATGGTCGGAATCGATGCAGCTTCTGATGGCCTTGCGAGAGCACGGCGGCTTGGCCTGCAAACTTGCGACAGTGGCGTGGACGGCTTGTTGTCGATGCCGGAGTTTGCCCATATCGACATGGTGTTCGATGCCACGTCCGCGGCGGCGCACGTACGCAACGACGCGTTACTGCGCGCTGCAAAACCTGGCATCCGCTTGATTGATCTCACGCCCGCCGCCATTGGACCGTACTGTGTGCCCGTGGTGAACCTGGACATGCATCGCGACGTCCACAACCTCAACATGGTGACGTGCGGCGGTCAGGCGACCATTCCGGTCGTCGCAGCGGTGTCGAGCGTCACGCGTGTTCATTACGCGGAGATTGTCGCGTCGATTTCGAGCCGTTCGGCGGGACCTGGAACGCGCGCTAACATCGACGAGTTCACCGAAACCACGTCGCGTGCGCTGGAAACGGTGGGCGGCGCTGCACGCGGCAAGGCGATCATCGTGCTCAACCCCGCCGAGCCACCCTTGCTCATGCGCGATACGGTCTTCACGCTTTCCGAAGACGCTGACGAAAGCGCCGTCGAAACGGCGATCGTGGACATGGTCGAGTCCGTTCGTGCGTACGTGCCCGGCTACCGGCTCAAGCAACGCGTGCAGTTCGAGCGGATTCCTTCTAGCCGTCCGGTCGAAGTGCCGGGGCTCGGTCTGCGCAGCGGGCTCAAGACCTCGGTATTTCTGGAGGTGGAAGGCGCGGCCCACTATCTCCCCGCCTACGCGGGCAATCTGGACATTATGACGTCGGCGGCGCTCGCGGCGGCCGAGGCCATCGCGGCGCGGCAGACCGCTTCGGGGCAAGGCGCGTTCGACGACACCTTCGCGGGGATCCAATGAAGCAGAAGCTCTATATCTCGGATGTCACATTGCGCGACGGCGCGCACGCGATTAGACATCGCTACAGCCTGGATCAGGTGCGGCGCATCGCGCGCGCGCTCGACGAAGCACGCGTCGATTCGATTGAGGTGGCTCACGGCGACGGCCTGCAAGGCTCGTCCTTCAACTATGGCTTCGGCGCGCACACCGATGCCGAATGGATCGCCGCTGTCGCCGAAGTCGTCCAACATGCGCGTGTGGCGACCCTGCTGCTTCCAGGGATCGGCACTGTGCATGATTTACGCGAGGCCTACGATGCGGGTGCGCGCGTGGTGCGCGTCGCCACGCATTGCACGGAGGCGGACGTGTCGAAACAGCATATCGAGGCGGCGCGCAACCTCGGCATGGATACGGTCGGTTTTCTGATGATGAGCCACATGGCGTCGCCGCAGGTACTCGCGGAGCAGGCGCGCCTGATGGAAGGCTACGGGGCAACCTGCGTCTACGTCGTGGATTCTGGCGGCGCACTGACGATGAACGACACGCGCGATCGCGTTCGCGCGCTCAAGGACGCGCTGCACGCCAATACCGAAACCGGCATCCACGCGCATCACAACCTGAGCCTCGGTGTCGCGAACTCGATCGTGGCCGTCGAGGAGGGATGCAACCGGGTCGATGCCAGTCTCGCGGGGATGGGTGCTGGCGCGGGCAACGCGCCGCTCGAAGTCTTCATCGCAGCGGCGAACCGGCTGGGCTGGCTGCATGACTGTGACCTGTATCAACTGATGGATGCCGCCGACGACATCGTGCGGCCTTTGCAGGAGCGGCCGGTGCGCGTGGATCGAGAGACCCTAGCGCTCGGTTACGCAGGCGTCTATTCGAGCTTCCTGCGGCACGCGGAACGCGCGGCGCAACACTACGGCCTCAAGACGGTGGACATTCTCGTCGAGTTGGGCCGGCGCCGCATGGTCGGTGGTCAGGAGGACATGATCGTCGATGCAGCGCTCGATCTGCTGTCGAAGTCCGCCGTCGACGCGAGCACACATTAACGCCGATTGAAGAATCAGCCGGAGGCAACATGGAACAAGGATGTACGCATTTCGAGGGCGGCAGTGCCGGAAGCCCCGTGCGTTTCGTGCGTAACGCGCAATCGGTCGATGCCGCGACGCTGCGCCAACTGGTGCAGCCCGGTCGCGTTCACTCGGCCGTCTATACCTCGCCCGATATCTTCGAGGCGGAAATCGAGCGCATCTTTCATGGTTCGTGGCTCTACGTGGGTCACGCCAGCGAAGTGCCGCAGAAAGGCGACTATCGGGTACGCCGTCTCGGACGCCAGCCGGTCATCATGGTGCGCGGTCATGACGACGTCGTACGTGTGCTGATGAACCGCTGTCGGCATCGCGGCGCGGCAGTGTGTGAGCAGGAAGCGGGACGCGAAAAGTTTTTTCGCTGCTGGTTCCACGGCTGGACCTACGACAATACCGGCAAGCTCATCAATGTGACGGACCCGGCCGGCTATGGCGACGACTTCCGCATGGAAGAGTATTCGCTTACCAGCGCGCCGCGCGTCGAGATTTATCGGGACTTCGTGTTCGCGTCGCTGTCGCCTAAGGTCGGCTCGCTTGCGGAGTATCTCGGCCCTGCTGCGCAGATGATCGACCTGTTGGTCGACGCGTCACCGACGCGCCGTATCAAGCTGTCGGCGGGCGTCCACAAGACTGTCTACAACGGCAACTGGAAGATGGTCGGCATGGACGGGTATCACCCGCATTACGTGCACGCGTCGGTCGTGTCGATGTGGCAGCGTCAGGCGGACAGCGGCATCGGCGCCACGCATCGTGCCGACCCGTTCGACGGCAAGGCGAAAACCTACACGCGCGATCTGGGGCACGGCCACGCCATGCTCGACATGCGCGAACACCGCGTCGAGCACTACGCCGACTATGAAACGTACCTCAAGGGCGTACAGGGCGGTGCGGAATATATCGAAGCGCTTGCAGCGCGCGACGGTGCCGAGCAATCGAAGCTGCTTGTTGCGATCGCCGGCGATCCGCATATCGGCGTGTTTCCGAACATGCAGATCATCAATAACCAGGTGCGCATCATGGTGCCGTTGGAACCGGGACGCACCGAGGTGCTGATGTTCCCCGTGCTGTTCGACGGCGTGGACGACGCCATCAACACAATGCGCCTGCGGCAGCACGAGTCCTTCTACGGCCCGGCGGGCGCAGGCTCGCCTGACGACGCTGAAATCTTCGAGCGGGCGCAGCGCGGGATGAACGCGCAGGTCAATCCGTGGATCGACATTTCCCGCGGCATGACTCGCGAGCAGGCCCATCCCGACGGAACCATCACCGGGCACATCTCGGATGAAGTACCGCAACGCGGCCAGATGCGCTACTGGCTGGAACTCATGACCGAGGGAGCCGAACTTGAATAACGCCGTTCATCCTCAATGGCTGTCGTCGGAGGCGGGTGTTTCGCCGATCGAGCAGGCTTCGCAGTTCCTCTATCACGAGGCCGCCTTGATGGACGCGCACCGCTTTGATGAGTGGCTCGCACTGTGGCACGCAGACGGCTTCTATTGGGTCCCGTGCAATACCGAAGATCTCGAACCGGACAAATCGATCTCGCTCATCTACGAAAGCCGACGGCAGCTCGACGATCGCGTCTATCGGCTCAAGGGCCGTCATGCTCACGCGCAGAGTCCGCGTTCGAGGTTGCTGCGCGTCGTGTCGAACGTGACCATCGAAAGCGCGAGCAAGGAGGCGTTGATCGTGCATTCAAACTTCGTGCTCGGCGAGGTACGCAGCGATCGTCAGGAGACCCTGTTCGGACGCTGCCGCCATGTGTTGGCACTCGACGAAGGCGCGATGCTGATTCGCGAGAAAAAGGTCTTTCTGCTGAACAACGACACGCCGATGAGCAACCTCACGTTCCTGATTTGAGGCCGACATGGACGCACACGCGATGGAAAGTGGAACATCGACCGATGCAAGCGAATTGACGCCGCTCTGCCAGCTCGACGACGTGACAGATGGCGACGGTCTTCAGATAAAGATCGGCGAGAGGATGCTCGCGGTATGGCGTGTGGACGATCTCGCCTTCGTCACGGACGACACCTGCACGCATGGCGATGCATCACTCGTACTGACCGGCATGCTCGACGGTTTCTCGATCGTTTGCGGCCTGCATCAAGGCGAGTTCGATATTCGCACGGGCGAAGTCCGCGCGGCACCGTGCAGCAAACCGATACGCAGTTACGCGGCCACGGTGCGCGAGGGCGTTGTGCTCGCGCGACTCGCCGAATGACGATGACTGAAAGGGCGCAGAAATGAACGAGACGACAACTCCTGGGACTTCGCTGCCGATAATCGCGGTGATGGTCGGCGACCCGGCAGGTATCGGTCCGGAGGTGGCGGTCAAGGCAGCGGTGGACGCGTCGGTGCGCGCGGTGTGTCGGCCGATGCTGATCGGCGATATCGGGTCGATCAGGGCTGCCGCGCGAGCGGTGCCTCTTGGCGACGAAACGGAAGTAATTCAGTCGTTCGAGGCGCGCGCCTTCGCGTCGGGGCGCATCGTCGTGCTGGATCCGCTCGATCTTGCGCCGCACGAGTATGCAACGGGCCAGCCTTCCGCCGCGGCGGGGCGAGCCGTCGTCCGCTGGATGACGCTCGCCGACCGGATCGCGCATAACGGACTGATCGGCGGATGGATCATGGGGCCAGTCGATTCGATGTCGCTCAAGCTCGCGGGCGAAGTTGCGAGCATCGACGATCTCCAGCCCGACCATACCTTCATGTTTCGCATGAGCGGCAAACTGCGCGTGGTGCCACTGACGGAGCACATCCCGCTGCGCGACGTGCCCGCCACGGTGACTTTCGATGCGGTATTGAACCTGGTCACGCTGGTGAATGAGCGTCTGAAGAACTGGGGAATCGAGACGCCGCGCATCGCGGTTGCGGGACTCAATCCGCACGCCATGTTTGAGGAGGAGGAGCGGATCATCAGCCCTGCGGTCGAACAGGCCAGAGCGCAGGGCATCGATGTGCGGGGTCCTGTTTCGCCCGACTCCGTATTTCGCCACGGACTCGACGGGCGCTATGACGTGGTTGTCAGCATGTATCACGATCAAGGGCAGATCGCGCTCAAGTCGGCGGCTTTCGAAGGGGCGTGCACGCTCTATCTGGGGGTTCCTTATGTGCGCGCGACCGTCCCTCATGGGACCGCCATGGATATCGCGGGAAAGAATCTGGCGCAGCATCGCAGCATGGCCGCGGCATTGAGGACTGCGGCGGCGCTCGCCGCTAAGCGTGGCTTCCTCAACGAACAATGACGAGTCGCCGATATGACGAACCACCAAACCGATCCGCTGTACTCGCGCGTGGTGATCGTCGGAGCGGGGCAAGCCGCTGCGGCGGTCGCTAGGACACTGCGTGCGGAAGGACATCAGGGCGGGATCATCATGCTAGGCGAGGAGCGCGTAGGGCCGTACGAGCGGCCACCCTTGTCAAAAGCATGGCTGAGCGCCGAGAACGTGCCGGAAGTTGCGGCTCTGCTTGATCGGTCGCAACCGGAGCAGTTTGACGTCGATTTACGCACCGGTACGCACGTGACCCGCATCGACCGTCCGTCGCGTACCGTGCACGTCGACGATGGAACGCAGATTCACTTCGATCGCCTCGTGATCGCAACCGGGGGCCGCGCGCGGCGGCTCGCGGTGCCTGGCGACGCGAGTGACGATATCGCCTATCTGCGCACCATCGACGACGCTTTGCATATCCGCCGCGGGTTGATAGCAGGCAAGCGGCTGCTGGTGATCGGAGGTGGATGGATCGGACTCGAAACCGCATGTAGCGCCCGAAAGCTCGGCGTCGACGTGGTCCTGGTCGAAGCGGCGCAGCGGTTATGCGAACGGACCGTGCCGTCGATCGTGGGTCAGCATCTGCTCGAGATTCAGCGCTCGCTTGGCGTCGACGTGCGCCTGGGTGCCGGCATCGAGCAACTGTCGAAGCTGCCCGGCGAACGTTATGCCGCTTCGCTATCGGGCGTTCGCGAGGAATTCGACCTCGTGGTCGCGGGCGTGGGCATGGAAGCGAACGATGAACTCGCGGCTGAAGCAGGCCTCCCTTGCGCGGGCGGCGTGCTGTGCGACGTCGAAGGCCGCACGGTCGATCCATATGTCTTCGCGTGCGGGGATGTGGCGTCGTTCGAGCATCCGTTCGGACCGGTCGGAATGCGGCGCCTGGAATCGTGGGACAACGCGGAGCAACAGGGCGCGGCATGTGCCAGGGCCATCCTCGGCAAGCAGGCGGTGGCGCATTCGCTGCCCTGGTTCTGGTCCGATCAGGGCGACGTGAATGTGCAGATCCTCGGGTTCCCGCATGCGACCGCCACACCGGTCGTGAGAGAAGGCGACGGCAAGGTGACGCTGGTCTGGCTGGAGGAGTGCGCAACCGACGAACCCGCGCGAATTGTCGCGGCGGTCTGCATCAACGCTGCGGCAGACATGCCGGTACTGCGCCGCATATGGCAGAAAGGCGTGCGTGTCGATCGAGAGACGCTCGCCGCGAAGGACGTAAGTCTCAAAAGCCTTCTGCAGCGGACGGTCGGCGGGGCAAAGAATGGAGGTGCGAATAATTAGAGGCGCCTGAGGCATCGGGCTTTTGCATTTACATCGACAGAGCACATCAGAGCGTGGTGGTACCGGGGTCCGGCTGACCGTCCATGCCGAAAAAGGAGACAGGCGTGAAAGCTTTTGAAACCTCGCAGGAGTGGCACGACGCAGTCGCGAGCACGGGATCAGCTCCCGGCGCGAGCGCAACGGAATCGGGATCACGACGACTATTCTTTGCCAGCTTTCTCGGCACGATGGTCGAGTGGTACGACTTTTTTCTCTACGGCTTCATCGCGCCGCTCGTCTTCGAAGAGTTGTTCTTCCCAAAGTTGAACGCGCTCAGCGGCACTATTGCCGTGTACGCGACGTTCGCCGTCGGCTATGCGAGTCGGCCTCTCGGCGGACTTGTGTTCGGTCACTTCGGCGACAAGATCGGCCGCAAGTCGATGATGCTGGTAACCCTGCTGATGATGGGTATCGGTACGGCGGCCATCGGGCTCTTGCCAAGCGTCGCGCAAATCGGCATGACCGCGACCTGTCTGCTCGTCGCGCTGCGTTTCGTCCAGGGCTTTGCACTCGGGGGTGAGTCGGCGGCTGCCAGCCTGATGGTGCTGGAGAGCGCGCAGCAGCGTCGCCGGGGCCTGCTGGGGGCAGCGCTTCAGGCGGCAGGACCGCTGGGCGTGCTGCTGGCCTCGCTCGCGGTATTCGTCGTATCGCGTCTGCCGCACGAAGCCTTGCTTGCCTGGGGCTGGCGGGTGCCGTTCCTGGTGAGCGCCGTACTGGTGGTAATCGGCCTGTATATTCGTCTGCGAGTCGAGGAAACAGTCGCGTTCCGCAAGCAGCAGAGTCAGCACGACCTCACCCGCATCCCGGCGTGGGAGACCTTGCGCAGCTACAAGTGGCCTGTTTTCGTCGTGCTCGTGGTCAGCATCATGGAGAGCACGTTCTACTATCTGACGGGCGTCTATTCTATCTCGTACGTTACGAAGACGCTCCATATGCCCGGCTCCGTCGCGATCGGCGCGATCGCCTGCGCGAACGCTTTCGCCCTGGTATCGGTACCGCTCTACGGCGCGCTGTCGGACCGCCTCGGGCGCAAGGGCGTGTATTTGCTGGGCATCGTGGCGTCGGCGATCTACCTGAACTTCTTCTTTACGATGCTCGACGGCCGCTCGCCAATGGTCGTAGTGCTGACGGTCGTGGCCGCCGTCGGCGTGATTCATGCACCGATGTACGCCATGTTCGGCAGCTTCTACGGCGAACTGTTTCCCACGCGAGTGCGCTTCACCGGCTTCTCGATGGGCAAGGCGTTCGGCACGGTGCTCGGCGGCGGAGTCGCGCCTATGATCGCGGCCTCGCTCGCGGCGCGCAATCACGGCGACCCCTCCGGTATCGGTCTCTACTATCTGTGCCTCGCCTTCGTCGCGCTGTGTGTGGTGCTGCGCGTGCGCGAAACGCGGCACGACGACATCACCGTCTAGCAACCCCTCAGTTCTCACGTATCCATTGGACGAGCGTCGTGCGCCTCGCTGGAGGCGCACCGGACGCTGCTTTAGTTCGTCTCCAACTTCTCGAACAACACATCATGAAGAAGAACAGGCTTCTCCTCGGCATGCTCGCGCTCGGCGCCGGCGCCGCACACGCGGACAGCAGCGTGACGCTCTACGGCCTCATCGGTACAGGCCCCGCGTATGTGAACAACGTAAAGGGCAGTCATTTGTTCGAATCCGCAAGCGGCCTCATTCAGGGTAATCGTTTCGGTCTGAAGGGGCGCGAAGATCTTGGCGGAGGCATGTCGGCCATCTTCACCTTGGAGAATGGCTTTGACGGCAACACTGGCGCGCTGGGGCAAGGCGGGCGCATGTTCGGACGGCAGGCGTTCGTGGGTCTTGCGACCAGACAATACGGGACACTGACCCTGGGTCGCCAGTACGACACCAATTACGATTTCATGGCCGATACGGGCGCGGCCAAACTCTTCGGTGGCAATGGCGCGCATGTATCAGATAATGACAACCTGTTCGGCACCGTGCGCTTCCAGAACTCAGTCAAGTACACGAGCCCGAGCTGGGGCGGCTTTAGCTTCGCTGCCATGTACGCGATGAGCAACGCTGCCGGCGACTTCGCAAATAATCGCGCCTACAGCGCGACGGCGGCATACCGCAACGGCAGTCTGAAGCTTGCGGTCGGCTATCTGCAGATGAACCATCCGAATGCGGCTGACAATCCCAACGGCGCCGCCGGCAGCGATTATCCCGCACCGTTCAGTCTGTTCAAGACCAGCGCACTGGGCCCGCGAACCGCGCTGGTGGACGAGCAGCAGGTGATCGCCGCGACGGCGTCGTATGCCATCGGGCCGACGCAGGACAATCTCGTGTACTCGCACGCCAAATACCGCTATTTCGACGGTAGCCATCTACGGCTCGACAATGCTGAATTGAACGGTACCTGGCACATCACGCCGGATTTTTACACCGGCCTGGGCTACATGTTCACTTTCGGTCGCTATGAGGAACTGAATCAGTCACCGAAGTGGCATCAGGTCGATCTGGGCATCGACTATCTGCTATCGAAGCGCACTGACCTGTATGCCTTCGCGATCTATCAACGTGCGGTCGGTTCGGCCAGCAACGCTGCCATCTTCTTCATGCAGCCGTCGAGCACGAAGTCCCAGGTGGAAGTGTCGTTCGGTATTCGACACCTGTTCTGACCAAGACGTTCACGGCCGGCTCACTTGCCTTTGGCAGCAGATGAGCCGATGAACTGCGCACGCGGACGGAGAACGCTTCCATACATGCGTTGTTCCTGCACATGGGCGAGCCATCCGGCCACGCGCGCGAGCGCGGAAATCGCGCCGCTCGTGCGTCGCGGCAGACCTATGGCGCGCGTGAGCACCACGGTTCCAAGCTCCTGACGCGGAAGTAAGCCGTGCTCCTTCGCTATTTGATCGACGAACTGATAGATCGCGTTCATTTGGCGGCTGTTGTCGCTCCGTCGGCGTGCGAGATCGAGCATGTAGCGGGCTCGCGGATCGCCCCTGGGATAGATTGGATGCCCGAAACCGGGAACCGCGACGCCGCGTTCAAGCAGTGTATTGGCGCGGCGCATCAATGCCTGCATCGTGCTAGCGCTGTCAAAGAATTCCTCGACGCGGTCGTACAACTGGCCGGTCAGCGAACCAGTGCTCGCAGCGATGCCGGATACGACACAACGATGCAGCGTGCAGCCCGTCGATGCCGACACGCGGGCGGCGACCGTCGCGGGCGAGAGTTCGTGATCGGCGAGCAGGATCAGCAAAGCTTCCATCGACTCGCGATTAATTTCGGTCGATTCGACGGCAAGCGAGGACAGGATGCCCTGTGCCACCGACTGACCGGTCTCCATCGACTTGAAGTGGCTGCGTGGCGACATCAGTCCGCAACATCCGACCAGCATCTGGATGATATCGATCCCGGCGGACGCCATGTCGAGGTCGGCCGGCTCGGCCGTCGCCGTCCTTCCACGGCGCTGTGACGGCTGCATGCCGAGGTGCAGCGTAACGATGGAGAAAACGTCGAGCAAATTGCCGGGCTGCATGCGCCACGATGCTTCAATGAGCGCGTTCAGTTCATGCCATGGTTTGCGCTTCGGCCATTCGAGTTCGACGTTAGTGTCGTTGAGCATTCCGGTCCATAGCAACTGCGCGACGGCCTCGAATGGAAGGCGTGCACGCGCAAGGTCGGTCGCGAGCCTGCCTCGATAGCGTGGTCCGTCAGGCGTGATCTCGGTCACCGAGGTTGGGATGATCGGCTCGCCAAAATTCATAGCGGATGCCGCGACCGCGCCGTGCCCATGCCGCGCGAGCGAACGCGATTCGAGACGCCTGAGGTCATCGCGCCAGTAGAGGCGGCCCTTGTGTCCCGCTTGTCCGATGCTGCGGATCAAACCGCGGCTCACGTAGGCATACAGCGTCTGTTGCCGGACGTTCAGGATCTTCATTGCTTCGGCAGCGGTCACGTAGTCCGTGTGGTCGGAGTTCGCCGCCGCGTGTTCGTCTTTAGTTGCCCGCCGTGCGGGACCGTTCGTGATGACGTCGGACATGTTGATTGGCTGTCGATATTGATCAATAGAACTCTACGGCGAAGCCGTCGTCGTGTCCATCAGTTCGGTGGGATCGCGCATCGCGCGTTGATCTAACAATCAATCTTGATCAACGGAACTGAAAACCTTACCGTTGGCTCCGCATGGGGCCCGCGATCCATCCTTGGCGTCGGCCACAACAACAGAGACTGATCAGGAGGAGACACCATGACGGCTCGAAGAACCTTCCTCAAGGAAGCGATCGCCGCCGGAGCATCTACCGCGCTCTTAAAGCCGAATGCAGGCGTAGCGCAGCCTGTCAACAAGGCGCCGTCGGTCGCTAAGCCCGGCGCGCGTCTGATTGCCGCCGAGACGCAGGTGCCGTCGCTTCAGGAAGCGCCTTCAGCAGACGCGGCACACATCGGCAATCCGGGCTCCGACTTCATGGTGGATCTGCTGCGCATGGCGGGCATCGACTATGTCGCCGCCATGCCGGGCTCCACGTTTCGCGGCATCCATGAGTCGATCGTGAGTTATGCGGGAGACCAGCACCCGGCGCTCGTCGTCTGCACGCACGAAGAGGCGTCGGCGGCGATCGCGCATGGCTATGCGAAGGTCGCAGGCAAGCCGATGGCCTGTCTCGTCCACAGCACCGTGGGGCTTCAGCACGCCTCGATGGCGATCTTCAACGCCTGGTGCGACCGCGTGCCGATGATCGTCATCGCGGGAAACATCGCGGATGCGACGAAGCGCCGTCCCGGCGTCGAGTGGTATCACACCGCGCTGGATCTTGGCGCGCTGGTGCGCGACTTCACCAAGTACGACGACGCGCCTGTGTCGCTTCAGCACTATGCGGAGTCGTTCGTCCGCGCTTACACGCTTTCGATGACGCCGCCGATGGAGCCGGTGCTTCTTGTCGCGGACGGCGAGCTGCAGGAGCGCCCGATCGAGAACCCGAGGGAGATTTCGGTGCCGCCGTTTCGTCCGGTCTCGCCGCCCGTTGCGGGCCGAGCTGCGCTGGAAGAGACCGCACGCATGCTTTGCGGCGCGACGAATCCGGTCATCGTCGCGGACCGCGCGATCCGTTCGCAGGCTGGCATGGATGCGTTGGTGGCGCTTGCGGAAGCGGTGAACGCGCCGGTCGTCGACCTGCTCGGACGGCTGAATTTCCCGACCGGGCATTTCCTAAATCAAACCTATCTCAAGACCCAATTGATATCGCGCGCCGATGTCATCCTTGCCCTCGAAGTATCGGATCTTTGGGGGTTGACGGGAACGGTAGCGGACGTCATCGGGCGACCGACCAAAAAGTTTACGAAACCCGATGTCAATCTCGTGAGTGTGTCGACGTCCTATCTCTATTCGAAGTCGAACATGCAGGACGCGGAGCGGTTCATCGCGCCCACGCTTGCAATCGGCGGAGATGCGCAGGCCTCGCTCGGGCCGTTGCTCGAAGCGGTGAACGCGGTGTGCACGGCTCCCCAGCGTGAGACGATGAGAAAGCGTGCACCCGCACTGCGTCAGGCTCATACGCTGATGCGCGAGACCGCGCGACACGACGCGACGCGCGCCTGGGATGCGAGTCCGATCAGCACGGCAAGACTCTCGCAAGAAGTCTGGAACGTGATCCGACATGAAAATTGGGCGCTGGTGTCGTCGTCGTTGTTCATCAGCCAGTGGCCGCAGCGGTTGTGGGATTTCGACAAGACCTGGCAGTACATCGGCGGCGAAGGCGGCTATGGCGTCGGTTACGGCGCGCCGGCCGCAGTTGGCGCGGCGATCGCGCATCGGGATGCGGGACGCATTCCGGTCAATATTCAGACCGACGGCGATCTAATGGTGCTGCCCGGTGTGTTGTGGACCGCTGCGCATCACAAGATTCCCCTGCTCACCGTGATGCATAACAACCGCGCCTACCACCAGGAATCGATGCACATTCAGCGCATGGCTAACTGGCGCGACCGAAAACCTGAAAACGGCACGGCGGGCACGCTCATCAACGATCCGCCGATCGACTATGCCGGGCTCGCCAGAAGCATGGGCATGTGGGCCGAGGGACCGATCTCGAACCCGGCCGATCTCGGACCGGCTCTCGCGCGCGCGATGCAGCGAGTGAAGGCGGGCGAACCGGCCTTTCTCGACGTCCTCACGCAACCTCGCTAGGAGCGCACATGAAGCCGATACGCATGATCGCGCTGGCCGTAAGTGCGCTTGCCTGCTTGATCGATATGACCTCGCCGCCTGCGATGGCTGTACAGGCGGACGTTCATGCCGGACAGGGGCTGTACATGAAAAAGGGCTGTTACGAATGCCATGGTCCCGTGGGGCAGGGCAGCATCATGTCCGGGCCCGCCCTCGCACCGTCCCCGTTGCCGGTAGAGGCGATGACGGCCTACGTCCGCTCGCCGAAGGGGCAAATGCCTCTCTACAGCAGCAAAATCCTGTCTGATCGCGATCTGGCGCAGATTCAAGCGTATCTCGCGGCGGTTCCGGCGTCACCGGACGCGGACAGTATTGCACTGCTCGGCGGAGCCTCTACGGCATCGTCGTCTAAAGACGACTCCGAACGCGGACAGCAGGTATATGTCGCACGATGCGCGTCCTGTCATGGCGCATCGGGAGGCGGTGCGGTCGGGCCGTCGCTCGTCGATGTCGCGAAACGTCGTGGTGTGTCGGGCATCGAGTCATTCGTGCGCAATCCGTCAGGTGCCATGCCAAAGCTTTTCCCGGAAGTTCTGACCGAGTCGGATGTTCAGGCCGTCGCCCAATACGTAGCGAGGCTCAGGTAGGCCGCTGCGCGCGTCAGGCAGACGCTCCGGGCCGATACAGGAGCGCACGGCCGCAGTTCAACTTCTTGAAGCTCGGCCCTCGAATCTGTCTCATGAGAGACGCGTGTTCAGGTTCGCGCTGAACTCGCGGAGCACGTGCAGTACGCGTGGCGACGACGTCAGGGCGCGAAGGTTTCAAACATCGTCTGCCTGAGCCATTGATTGCCCGGATCACGATGGTTTCGCCCGTGCCATAGCACGGTGATGGTGATGTCGGGAATCTTGATCGGGCACGGGGCGCTGACGAGTCCGAAAGGCGCGAGCGTACTCATCGCATAGGCGTGCGGCACCACGGCGATCAGATCGGTCGTTTGCAGAATATGCCCAACTGCAACGAAATGCGGCACGCGCAAGCGGACGTTACGGCGTATGCCGGCCCGCTGAATGACGGTATCGACCATGCCGTGTCCGGTCCCCTCGGCCACGATCGACACATGCTCGGCGTCCGAGAACGTCTTGCTCGTCATGCCCGCGCCTGCCAGCGGATGATCGGCGCGAAACAGACAGACGTAACGCTGACGGAACAAGCGGCGCTGGAAAAATCCCCCCTTCAGATCAGGTAGAAAGCCGATGGCAAGGTCTACCTGGCCGTGCTCCATGTCCGCGCGAAGTGTGTCGGACTGGTTGCGCACCGTGCTGATCGTCACACCCGGTGCGATCAACGCGAGCTTGCGCATCAGGACCGGCAGGAACGAGATCTCGCCGATGTCTGTCATCGCGACTGTGAATGCTCGCGTGCTCGATGCCGGATCGAAAACCGACATCTGGTTCAACGTATGGTGAATCGCGCCCAGTGCATTGGCGATCGGCTCGGCCAGCGCCTCAGCGAACGGCGTCGGAACCATGCCTTTCGAGGTTCGCAGAAACAGTTCGTCGCCAAGCACCTTTCTCAGCCTCGCCAGCGCATTGCTGATGGCCGGCTGAGACGTGCCGAGCGCGGTGGCGACGGCCGAAACACGTCGCTGCTGCAATAGCTCCTGAAAGACGACAAGCAGGTTGAGATCGATATCGTGAAGTTCCATCGGCTGCCCCTTTTGGCAAAAGCATTATCAATCTGAGTGATTTTGCGTATCAAGGAGATTCTATTTATCGATTTCGCGGCTCCGTGCATCATGCATCAAACGCAGAACAGCATGGAGACACGGAAGTGATGAAGGTTTCTGTCCTGCCGCTAGAGCGCGATATCGAGGCGACGAGCGGCGCCAATCTGCTTGACGCACTGCGCGCTCATGCGATCCCGATTTCGTACAGCTGCATGGCAGGCCGTTGCGGCACGTGTCGTTGCACCGTGGTCGCCGGCTCAGCCGTGACGCTCGGCACCGAAGCAGGCGGTTCGCGCGTCACGGGCGGCCAGTCCGTGCTCGCATGCTGCACGACGCTCATCGAGGATTGCGTGATCGAGATTCCTGAGGTCGACGAGATCGTGGTTCATCCGCCGAAGATACTCAAGGCGACGGTCATCGACATAGAAGACCTGACGCACGATATCAAACGGGTGCGGCTGGCGTTGTCCAAACCATTCAACTTCTCTCCCGGTCAGTACGCGAACGTGCAGTTCACGCCGGAACACATTCGTCCTTACTCGATGGCGGGCACGGCGAACGGCCAGGAAGTGGAGTTTCATATACGGCTGGTGCCCAATGGGCACGTGACGTCCTTCGTCGCGGCCGATCTCAAGCCGGGCGATGCAGTTCGCATTAGCGGACCTCTGGGTACCGCCTACCTTCGCAGAAAGTCGGATGACCCGGTTCTGTGCATTGCCGGTGGCACCGGGCTGGCGCCGATCCTGTCAATTCTTCGCGGCATGGCCGAGTCGCAGACAAGCCGGCCGATCCATCTGTACTTCGGCGTGCGTTCCAAAGCGGACGTCTATGGCACCCACTGGCTCGACGCGTTGCGCGAAAGCCTGCCCGGCCTGCGTGTCCATGTCGTGCTGGCTTCCGGCGAACAGCGCGTTCCGTATCGCACGGGCATGGTGACCGATGCTGTCGACGGGGACTGGAACACGCTCGACGGATGGCGCGCGTATGTGGCGGGCGCGCCGGCGATGGTCGACGCTTCGTCCGCGCTGCTGCGCAGGAAGGGCGTCGACCCCGGCCGGATTTACGCCGATGCTTTTCATGCAAGCGAGTCTCGATCAAGCAGTTCCCAGTTGCCGCACCAGAGGAGACGTCATCATGAATGAGAGCCCGATCGACTTTATCCGGCCTGTCTGGAAGGGGGACGATACCAGCCAGATTCCGTTCTGGGCGTACAGCCAGGAAGCGGTCTACCGGAAGGAGCTCGATCGTTTCTTCTATTCCGGTCACTGGTGCTACGTGGGTCTGGAAGCGGAGATTCCCAACGCCGGTGACTTCAAGCGCACGTCCATCGGCGAGCGCTCGGTGATCGTGACGCGCTCTCAGGATGGCGAAGTAGCTGTGGTGGAAAACGTGTGCGCGCATCGCGGCGTGCGCTTCTGCCGGGACAAGTTCGGCAATCGAAAAGACCTGACGTGTCCATATCACCAGTGGAACTATGACCTTAAGGGCAATCTGATCGGTGTGCCGTTCCGGCGAGGCGTGAAGGCGGACGGCAGGGTCAACGGCGGCATGCCTGCGGACTTTGATCCGAAACAGCATGGTCTGACGCAACTGAAAGTGGCGACCCGCAACGGTGTGATCTTCGCTTCCTTCGACCACGATGTCGAGCCGCTCGAAGCATTCCTCGGACCGTCGATCCTTGCGCTATTTGACCGTGTATTCGACGGACGGAAGCTGAAGATTCTAGGCTACAACCGGCAGCGAATTCCGGCAAATTGGAAGTTCATGCAGGAGAACATCAAGGATCCGTATCACGCGGGCTTGCTGCATACCTGGTTCCTCACGTTCGGACTGTGGCGCGCTGACAGCAAGGCAGCGCTAAAGATGGACGAGAAGTTTCGCCACGCTGCAATGATCGGCGTGCGCGGTGCACAGGGAAAGAGCGAAGTGACCAAGGGCGTGTCGAGCTTCAAGGAAGAAATGAAACTGAACGACGACCGCTTTCTCGACATCGTTCACGAACCGTGGTGGGGCGATCTGACCGTCGCCATGCTGACGATCTTCCCGAGCCTCATCATCCAGCAGCAGATCAATTCGGTGTCGACGCGCCAGATCGTGCCGAACGGCGTCGGATCGTTCGATTTCGTCTGGACGCACTTCGGCTTCGAGGACGACAGCGAGGAGATGACGCGCCGGCGTTTGCGCCAGGCGAATCTCTTCGGCCCGGCGGGATTCGTGTCGGCCGACGACGGTGAGGTCATCGAGTTCTCGCAGGAAGGCGTCGAACAAAAGCCGTTCTATCAGGCGCTCGCACAACTCGGCGGACGGGATATCGCCGATGCCGATCACAACGTCAGCGAGACCCTGATTCGGGGCATGTTCGAGTACTGGCGCAAGGTGATGGAGATTTGACATGCTCGATTTCGAGACCTATCAGGAACTTATCGGGCTTTACGCCGAGTATGCGGCCGTGCTGGACAGCGCCGACTGGGATCGCTGGCCTGAATTCTTCACCGACGAGTGCCTGTACCGCGTTCAGCCTCGCGAGAACTTCGATCGAGGCCTTCCGCTCGCAACGATGTCCTTCGAAAGCAAGGGCATGTTGAAAGACCGGGTGTATGGCATGACAGAAACGATCTTCCATGACCCGTACTACCAGAGGCATGTCGTCGGCGCACCCATCGTCCGGGAAGTCGACAGCCGTCATATCCGGTCGGAAGCGAACTACGCCGTGTTTCGTACGAAGCAGGACGAGTTGACCACCGTATTCAACGTCGGCCGCTATATCGATGTCATTCAGCGCACGCCGCAAGGCCTCAGGTTGAAAAGCCGAACCTGCGTGTTCGACAGCGAAATGGTCGCGAACTCGCTCATTTATCCGATTTGAGGTGCTCGATGACAAAGACCTGGGCGAAAGTGATCGAGCTTGCTGCAGTGCCCGCCGATGACGTGACCGCGGTTATCTCAAAGGGCCGGGAGATTGCACTTTATAGCGTCGACGGCTTGGTCTACGCGACCGACAATATCTGCACGCACGGCCACGCAAGGTTATGCGACGGCTTTCTCGATGGCCACGAGATCGAATGTCCGCTGCATCAGGGAAGGTTCGATGTGCGCAACGGCAAGGCCATGTGCGCGCCGCTCTCCGTGGATATCCGGACCTACCCCGTGCGGATAGAGGAGGGCCAGGTCTATATCGAACTGGAAGACGCCTGATCCTTGCTTGGGAAAAATGGAAGAGCAGTGTGTCAGGACATTCCATTTATTTTTTCGGATGCCTATCCAATATATCGCGATAGGAAGGGGCACGGCGCTTCATCCATCGTCACAGTGAAAGCCCTTTCACCTATCGCCGCCCCACGTTACAGAAGGAGTTCGCCATGAGCGCGCACGCAGACAGCGCCGTAAGAGCGCAGGAATCAGACCGTTCGGTTTCATATCGGGAACGACTCGCAGCACTCAACGTCGCGCCGCTGTGGGACGTCTTGAAAGGGCTTGTCCCTAATGAGCCGCGGCCGAAGGCCAGGCCGCATGCGTGGAAGTGGGCCGTGATGCGTGACCGGCTAATCGAATCCGGCGCTGTGGTGAGCGCGGAAGAAGCGGAGCGGCGCGTTCTGATGCTGATGAATCCCGGGTTGGAAGGTTTGCCTAATGCGACCGATACGATCTATGCCGGCCTCCAACTGATTCTTCCGGGTGAGATAGCGCGGGCACATCGTCATAGCCAGTCTGCGTTGCGCTTCGTGCTCGAAGGCACGGGCGGCTATACGTCGGTTGACGGCGTTCGCACTGAAATGCTGCGCGGCGATTTCATCGTGACGCCCGCGTGGACCTGGCACGACCACGGCAACGACGGCGATGGACCGGTCGTCTGGCTGGACGGACTCGACGTTCCGCTCGTCAGTTTCCTGCGGGCCGGATTTCGCGAGGAATACGAGGAATCGAATCAGTTTCCCCGCACCGGCGAATCCGATCAGGTGCTGACACGTTACTCCGACGCTTTGCTGCCGATCGGTAGCAGCCACGCTGGGCCGACATCGCCGATCTTCAACTATCCCTATGCGCGCACGCGCGAAGTGCTCGACCGGCTCGCGCGCTACTCGGACGTCGATGCCTGTCACGGCGTCAACGTTCGCTACGCCAACCCGCTCACCGGCGGCTGGGCCATCCCGACCATTGCCGCGTCGATGCGCCTGATTCCGCGTGGCCTTACCACGGAGTTCTTCCGATCGGTGGAGGGTACGGTCATCGTCGGCGTCGAGGGTTCGCCTGCCGTCGAGATAGAAGGTGCCGGGCGCTTCGATATCGCCGAGAACGACGTCTTCATCGTGCCGGGATGGAGCCGCTGGCGCATGAGTGCCGGCGACATCAGCGACGCCGTGATGTTCACCTACTCTGATCGTCCCGTGTACGAGAAGCTCGGCCTTTACCGCGAAACGCGCGGTTGACTCACCCTGACGCAGGATAAGCCATGAAGATTTGCCGCTTTAACGATAACCGTATTGGCGTTGTCCGTGGGGACAGGATTCACGACATCACGCCGCTGTTCCACGCTCTGGGTGAGCCGGGCTGGCCATATCCGCCTTACGACTGGATCATCGGAAACTTTCCTCGTATCGAGGACCAGATCGAAACGTTTCTTCGCCACGCGGATACGGTGCGGCTGTCGGCGGCCAAGCTGCTCGCGCCGGTCGCCAATCCGGGCAAGATCATCGGGGCGCCGATCAATTACCGCGATCATATCGACGAGGCCAATGCGGATCAGCAGATCGCACACGGTAAGACCTTCACCACGCTCGAACAGTTTGGTTTGTTCATCAAGGCACCGACGTCGCTGAACGGACCCGAAGGTATCGTCGAGTTTCCGTTTCCGGACCGCCGCACCGATCACGAGGTGGAACTCGGCGTGGTCATCGGCAGGCGGGCCAAGAAAGTCTCGAGAGAGAAGGCGCTCGATTACGTGTTCGGTTATTGCGTGGCGCTGGACATGACGGTACGCGGTCCCGAGTTCGCGGGCTTCCGCAAGTCGGCGGATACGTTCGCGGTGATCGGTCCGTGGATCACGACCGTCGACGAGATCGAGGATCCCAACACGCTCGACCTGGAACTTACGGTCAATGACGCGCCGCGCCAGAAGTCCAATACGCAGTACCTGATCTACAACGTTCAGCGGCTCATCGAATACGCATCGGCGATGTACACGCTGCATCCGGGCGACGTCATCATGACAGGCACGCCGGCGGGCGTCGGCCCCGTGACGCCCGGCGACGTCGTCAAGGCGCGCGTCGAAGGCCTTGGCGACTTGACGATCCGGATGGCGCGGTCATGAGCCCGGAGACATCTCACAGGTGGGTGCCGGCGGCGGAACGATCCTGGTCGAGACGCTCCGGCGTCGTCACGTCGTGCGCGGACCGGATTACGGCTCCGGCGTTGCTGATGCGCGGCAAGGCGCCGTTCATGTGACCGGTCCGGAGCAGGGCGCGACGCTGCCCGGCAAACCGTGGTGGCGGGCGCTCGAGCCCTGCATCTTCGACAGCAACTAGCGTGTAACGAACAACACCATTGAAGAGACCGACCCGACTCAAAAACAGGCATCCCACAAGAGGACGACTGCTCCACGAAGTCCGTCGGGGCAGCAATACTGGAGGAAGACAAATGAAACACAAGCTGACGAAGGCCACGAACGAGGGCCGAATGAGCTCGTTCCAGAAGATGGTGCTCGTCGTATGCGTCGCGCTGAGCATGCTGGATGGCTTCGATGTGCTGGCCGTCGCGTTTTCGGCATCGCACTTGGCATCGGACTGGCATCTCAATGGTAGCCAGCTCGGCGCGTTGCTCAGCGCCGGCCTGTTCGGCATGGCGGCCGGAGGCTTCATCGTTGCACCGTGCGCCGATCGCATCGGGCGCCGGCCGCTCGTGCTGCTGTGCCTGCTTGCGATCGTCGCGGGCATGCTGGCTTCCGCATGTGCTCAGACGCTGGAACAACTTGTGGCATTGCGCGTCATGACGGGACTCGGCATCGGCGGCATGATGGTGAGCGTCGCGGTCATCGCCTCGGAGTACGCGTCCGACAAGTGGAGAAGCGCAGCGATCAGCATGCAGTCGGCCGGCTATACGCTCGGCGCGACGCTGGGCGGCGCTGTGAGCGCACTGCTGTTGGCACGCTATGGCTGGCGAAGCGCCTTCCTGTTTGGCGGCATCAGCACGGCGCTGGTGATTCCGCTTGCATGGTACGGCCTGCCCGAGTCCCTGGATTTCCTGATTGCACGGCGACCACAACGTGCGCTGGACAAGGTGAACGCCATCTTGCGGCGCATGAAGCAGGACACGATCGATGAACTGCCGCGCATCGAGGACTCTCGGGAAGCAAGCGCCGGGTCGGACGAACTGACCACGGCGCCGTCGCTGATCGGGTTGCGGACGCTCCTGATCTGGCTTGCGTTCTCGCTTGTGATGGCCGGATTCTATTTCGTCATGAGCTGGACGCCGAGGCTTCTGGTCCAGGCGGGCATGTCCGCTTCGCAAGGCGTGACAGGCGGCGTCCTGCTGAATGCGGGCGGCATTATCGGGTGCACGTTGTTCAGCCTGGTCTCGGGCCGCGGGAAACTTAGAACGCTGCTGACCTCGGCTCTGGTGGTCAGCGGCGTGCTGCTCTTAATGTTTGGTGCGAACGCTTCGCAACTCCAGTTCGCCATGCCGGCAGCGATCGCATTGGGCGCCGCGATTACCGCATGCGTCGGCGGCCTTTATTCGCTGACGCCGCTTCTCTATCCGCCGAAAACTCGCGCCACCGGCGTGGGTTGGGCAGTCGGCATGGGCAGACTCGGCGCGATCGCGGCACCGCTCCTCGTCGGCATGCTGATCGACCACGGCTGGCAGGTCCATCACCTTTACTACCTGTTCGCAGCGCCATTTCTGCTGGCAGTTATCCCTGTAGCGGCCATCTTCTTCTTCATGAAGCGACAGAAGCACTGGCGTCATTCCGATGCAGTCGAAGCCGTCTAATTCCCATACGAGAACGGCGCAATTCGCTTATCGATTCACCACTTTGTTTGGAAATCACATGAAAAGGACTTGCCTGGTTGCGGCGGGAGCCGTCTGCTTGCTTGCGGGAGCGGCACACGCGCAAAGCTCCGTCACGCTTTACGGCATCATCGACACAGGGCTCGAATATGTGTCCCATGCGAATGCGTCGGGCGACCGCGTTATTCGCATGCCCGCCATCACCGGCTCACTGCCTTCGCGATGGGGCCTTCGCGGCAGCGAGGATCTTGGCGGAGGATATCGCGCACTATTTGTTCTTGAGAACGGCTTCAACGTGCGCGCGGGCGATGCGGGTCAAGGCGGCCGTCTTTTCGGACGGCAAGCCTGGGTAGGCCTCGGTTCGGAATACGGCACGCTGACGTTCGGCCGTCAGTACACGATGACGTTCTACGCGCTGCTCGAGAACGACGTGATGGGTCCGGCCATCTACAGTCTCGGATCGCTGGACAGCTACATTCCGAATGCCCGAAGCGACAACACCATCGCCTACAAGGGAACATTCGCGGGCCTCACGCTCGGCGCAACCTATTCATTCGGGCGCGACGCAGCAGGATCCGGCAATTCGCCCGGACAGGGCACGTGCGCCGGATCGGTGCCAGGCGACTTCCAGCAATGTCACCAGTGGTCCGTGATGGCCAAGTACGACACGCGCAATTTTGGCGCGGTGGTCAGCTACGACCAGCAACGGGGTGGAACGAACGCAGCCGCCAACTTCTTTGATGGCGTGGCGACGACACCGATTCCCAGCAGCGGCGACAAGGACACACGGGCTCAGGCCAATGCGTACGTCAAATTCTTCGGCGCGACGATCTCGGGCGGATGGCTTGGACGGTGGGTCGATCCGGCGGCGCAAGCAGCAGCGAGCGTCAAGTCGAACATTTTCTATCTGGGCGCCAGCTACGTCATCACGCCTTCTCTCTATGTCGATGGAGCGGTCTACCGGATTCTTAATCACGATCACGACACGAGAGCGACGCTCAGTACGATTCGCGGCATCTATTCACTATCGAAACGAACGGCCGTCTACGCGCAGGTTGGCTTTCTTGGCAATAGCGCGAGGGCGAGATATACGCTGAGCGCCGGTGGCCCGGGAACGACGCCGCCGCCCGGGGCGAATCAGACCGGCGTCATGATGGGGCTTCGACAGCTCTTTTGAAGATCAGGCGTCCGGCGCTCACGAGTCTGAGGGCAAGGGAGAGTCCGGACTTCCGAGGACGGAGCTGCCAGCCCGGACAAGCGCCATCGTTGAAATCCACCCAAACTTGGAGATACATAATGAATGTCAGCTCTCATACTGCGGCTTCACTGGCCTCGACGTTGAACGAACGTGCGGAGCGCTCGAACCGCTTTCGCTGGTCTTGGTCCCCCGACACGTTTCAGTCGGACTGGATGGACCATCACGAAGTGCCGCTCGAATCGCATCGCTCGAACGATGGAACCGAACGACGCTGATTGCTTACTCGATTGTTTGGGCGATCTTTACCTTGGCTACCGGTTCGCGCACCGCAGGCTCAGGTTGCAGCGCAATCAGGAGTTGCGTGCAGGGTGCGCTAGCCTCGCGATTGCGCAGCACTGACCGGCGCGCCGGTGACGGCCGAGTTGGATGGGGAGGCCGTCGCGCATACGTAGCGAAGCTTGAGTAAGGCGGCGCGAGCGTCGGGTTACACCCTCCCGCCGTGCCGAAGCGCTCGTGGCATGGCGAGCGATTCTCCCATTTCCAGCGACAAACTGTCTCGCAAATCGGTATTTACCCTCATGAGACTAGCTCATAGAATTCGGGGGCAGCACTTAGAAGATGAATTGCTGCCACTCGAATCACGGAGGTTTCATGAAGGCGCTCGCCCGAATCGTTATAGCTGTTTCTTTTTTCTCTTTCGCGCTCGGTGCTTCGGCTCAAGCTGCGGGGGAACGGACCCGCGCTGAAGTGCGCGCAGAGCTCGCTCAGTACGAAAAAGCTGGGTATAACCCAGCCGACTGGATGCATTTTTCAGAGAACCTTCAGAGTGCCCGCGCGAAGATTGAAGCAACCGGAAAAGGGGCGCAGACCCATAACGAGCAATTCAATGTGACAAGGGAGCCGATTCGGTGACCGGTTCAGCTGCTAATCGCATAGGGACGTTGAAGCTGCGTTGAACGCACCTCCTGGTCTGCGCTAAGTGGGTCCAGGCGAGCAGGCATCTCTTGCTCTTACCCAAGATCTATGCACCGCGAAATGTCGGTTTCCTCGTTCACGAGCCCACGCCGGCACTCAGCGCAGACTTTTTGAGGACATAATGCCCAATTTCAGAGCGCTTCTCTTGTCAGCAGTAGTTCTCGCCTCTGCAGTAACCGGAAATGGTTGGGCGCAGCAGCCTCCGATCAACCCAGGACCTGCTGCGCGAGCATCGGACGTTCCATCGACCGACGCTTACAGAACTGCCAACCAAGCCATGATTCAAGGCAAGACGAATTTGCCATACACCGGAGATGCCGACTACGATTTCGTGGCTCAAATGACGCCGCTTTACCAAGGAGCCGTAGATGTAGCAAAAGTGGAGCTCCAGTATGGAAAGGATCCGGAGCTACGCAAGCTGGCTCAGAGCATGGTGTATTCGCAGCAGGCGCAGCTCAATTTCATGCGTACGTGGCTTCAGACACACCAGCCAGCACGGACGTCAAAGCAATGAGCGTCTACTCGCAGACGCAACGCACGCGGGCATCTTCGTGTGGAACCGGCGCGCGCCACCCCGAAAAACACGACGCCACATATCAGTTTTAGAAGTAACCGGCGAATGAGGAGTCGTTCTCAACTAGTACAATCGCCGTTGAATTTCGTGGCTTTCCTAGCGACGCTCGGGCATTACTCAAGACGCATCTCTTCGAGACAGCGACGAGCTGCGCCCCGGCTCGCCCTGCCTTGGTGACTCCCCGATAAGCAACGGCGCTCAAATGCGCCGCATGCGTTTCCGAACAGCGGAGTAAGGTTATTGAAGCGTAGCCGGAATATACATTTCCCCCCGCAATGCCGACGTGCCAGTCGTAAGGATGATAGCAGCAGCGCTCGCTTTAAAGAGATGTCGCACTCAGTCGACAGCCAAAGCGTCACTTCTTAGTAGGCTCGATCGATCTGAGCAAATCACTGTTGCGCGGCGAGCCGCTTAATCAGCCACGAACCGGCCGGTCCCGGCGGCGCATCCGTCCGGTACATGATTTGTAATGGATACATGCCGCCGGGAAGCTCGGGAATGTCGAGGCGAACCAAACGACCTGATGCAAGGTCGTCGCGCACCGAATGTTCGGGCATATAACCCCACCCCAGGCCGGCGTTCAACAATGCTCGCTTCGCTCCGAGATCGGAAAGCGACCACGTCTCCGGAGCGAACACAGCCATTGTCGTCTTGTCTTCAAAGGCGCTCCGCACGGTAAGTAGTATTTGCCGATGATGCTTCGATGCGCCCACAACACCTCGTTCGGGCCCCGCTAAAGGATGAGATGGAACGGCGACCGGCATCATCTCGACGGCGCCAATCGC
Organism: Caballeronia sp. INML2; assembly: GCF_023631365.1. Taxonomy (NCBI): domain Bacteria; kingdom Pseudomonadati; phylum Pseudomonadota; class Betaproteobacteria; order Burkholderiales; family Burkholderiaceae; genus Caballeronia; species Caballeronia sp. INML2. Next base: position 158,219 of record NZ_JALQDH010000088.1, read on the forward strand.
CACGCGCTCAAGATCAGTTTCGTCGCTATGCAGCAGTCCTCCAATACCTAACCGCGCCACCCCTTGCTGAACTAGCCGCGACACCGCGCTTAAGGCCTCGACATTGAGCCTTATCGTGACGGTGGGGAATTCTTCTTCAAAGGCCCGGATGGCGTCAATCAGCCTTTCAACCGGGAGCATGACATCAACGACCAGCGTTAATTCGGGCTCTAAGCCTTCAAGAATGCCGGCGACGCGTGCTTTTAAGTCGTTGAGTCCCCCTGCAAGATTGCGCGCCTGTGCAAGCACGATTTTCCCATTATGGCTCAGAGTCAGTCGTCTTGAATTGCTTCGATCAAACAGTTCGATCCCAAGTTGCTCTTCAAGTGCCGCTACCGAGTAGCTAATTGCCGAGGTAGCGCGGCTCAGTCGCCGCCCCGCGGCAGCGAAACTACCCTCGTCCACCACGGTTATGAAGACGCGAAGCTGGTCGAACGTGGGCGTGCCTACGATCATCGTATTCAAAAGTTTTGAACAACAAGAACGGCATTTTACGGCTATTTCGAAAACGCGATCAAGATTAAATTTGAAGCGTGCCCAGGCGAGAAGCGCCTTGGCAAAAATCTCAAAGGATAGGAGTTAGCCATGCATAAGAAAGCCTTTACCCCGGAAAACGCCGCAATTCTGTTGATCGATCACCAAGTTGGAACTCTTGCCTGGACGCATTCGCACGACTTAAATCTGGTGCGGGAAAATACCTTCAAGCTGGCGCGGATCGCAAAAGCGGCCAAGATTCCTGTGGTGCTCACATCAAGCATGGAAGACCGTGCTCAGGGGCCTTTGCTCCCTGAGCTACAGGAGATACTTCCGGAAGCCTTCGCTGCCCGTATTAAGCGGCCGGGCATTGTGAACGCTATGCACCACGACGGGTTCAATGAAGCAGTTGCGGCTACTGGACGTACGAACCTAATTGTCGCAGGTGTCACGACGGACATCTGTGTCAACTTTCCGGTCCTTCAAATGCTCGATGAAGGCTATGAAGTCCAGGTGTCGGCGGACGCGTCAGCATCGAACACCAAATTCGGTAATGAGATCGCGCTGCGCCGCATGGAGAGGGCCGGCGCTGTCATTACGACGGTCGACCAGATCATCGCTGAACTTGCTGTCGATTGGACTACTCCTGTCGGCCAGCAGCTTGTCGCCATTCTGAACTACCACTAAACAACCGTCTTACCGGCACGCCTCACTGCATCGTCCGCGGACGCTTAAAGCAATCTTGGAGTACCCATCATGAATCAATTGTTTTGCCCGGTGCGCATCGGCCGGAATCAACTGTCGAATCGAATGGTCATGGCACCGATGACGCGCTCGCGAGCGCTTGGCGATGGAACGCCCGGCCCGCTTGCAGCGCAATACTACGCACAGCGCGCGGGCGTCGGTCTGATCGTGGCGGAGGGCACTCAGCCGTCCGACGACGGTCAGGGCTATCTGGCGACCCCCGGCATCTATACCGATGGGCATGTAGCAGGCTGGCGAACTGTCATCGAAGCTGTACATGCAAAAGGCAGCCGCATGTTCATTCAACTGATGCACGTCGGTCGCATGTCGCATCCTGATAATACGCCCCACCATCGTCAAGGCGTAGCCCCGTCCGCCATTGCTCCGGGGACCGGAATGTTCACCGCCACCGGTATGCAGGATATTCCGGTGCCGCGAGCGTTGCAGACGGAAGAGATCGCCGGAGTAGTAGAGGAATTTCGTATCGCGGCCCGTCGCGCCATCGAGGCCGGTGCGGACGGCGTCGAAATCCACGGTGCGAATGCGTATCTTGTCCACCAATTTCTGGCGCACAGCGCCAATACACGCACGGATCAGTATGGCGGGTCGATCCAGAACCGCAGCAGGTTCGCACTGGAAGTCGCTCGCGCGGTTGCGCAAGAGATTGGAGCTGACAGAACGGCTATTCGATTGTCGCCGGGCCTGTCGATCTGGGGTATCGACGAGGGTGACGAGGGACCGGATTTGTATCGCTATCTCGTCTCCGAACTCGATAAACTCGGGCTAGCGTATTTGCACATTACGATCAAGGACAACGACGCCTTGCTGGCGGAGCTTCGACAGCGGTGGTCGAACCCACTGATGCTGAACCGGCCCGGTCGCACACCGGCCGAGGCAGGAAGCGATGTGGCATCGGGCCTGGCCGATCTCGAGTCCTTCGGGCAACTCGTGCTGGCGAACCCCGACTTTCCCGAGCGGCTGAAGCTCAATGTGCCGATGAACAAGCCGGACCCGGCCACGTACTACGGCGGAACGGATGTAGGGTACACGGACTACCCTTCGCATAACGAAACGTTGGTTGCGTAAGGAAAATTATGTTCTCGCTTACACCACTAGAAGCGTTCACGCACGGCGATGACTTCCGAGCGCTCTCCGTGCGCGATTCGGAACGCATTCTGAATCCGTTTCTCGGTGTTGATCATGCGTGGATGGGTGGCCCGACGTTCCCGCCTCATCGTCACGCCGGAATGTGCGCGGTCTCCTATCTCTTTGCCGATTCGGAAACCGGTGTTCTTAACCGCGATTCAATCGGCACACGCAACCTAATCAGGCCCGGCGGGATGCACTGGATGACTGCCGGTTCAGGGATCGTTCATGAGGAAGTGCCGGCCGAGTCGGGAAAGACCGTTCACTCACTGCAGATTTTCGTCGACCTGTCGGACGAGAACAAGAGCCTCGATCCATTTGCGTTGATCGTCGAGCCTGAAGACGTTCCAGTCGTCCAGCGAGGGGGAGCGACCATCAGGATTCCCGTCGGCAATTTCGACGGAGTGCGTTCGCCGGTAACTCCGCCAACGCCGGTGACGATCCTCGACCTTTCGCTGGCGGCAGGGGCCGAGATCCGCATTCCGCTTTTGACTGCCGCAACGGGTCAGACGTTGTTCGTCTTGGTGATCAGCGGCGCAATCGCTTGTCTTGGTCGGCGCTTCGACGCCGACGGACCCGCGATTCCCGTAGTTCGTGGACCGCGGAAAGAGGAGGGCGTCACCGTCGCGGCGGCGGACGGACCCGCACAGGCAGTCGTATTCATCGGTGCACAGCTGCATTCATGAAGCATGAAAGCGCGAGTATCGCCTTTCCAGCCGTACTGAGGCCGTCAATCAGCAGGCCTTGGCGATTGTCTGATTACGCGTGTCGGTTGACTCGATCAAGTCCATCAATGCGCACGCGACGGCCAACTGTGCCGGTAAGAGGTGCCGCGCTTCGAGAATTCGCATGACACGACGCCGCCAGTAAGTAAGCGGCAGAACCGGTCTTGCGGCCGCGACTTCCAATGCGACGGCGCGGTGCAGATGCTCAAGATCCGCGTCGATCAGCAACAGTTCATAAGCGGCTGAGGGCGGCAGATGGTGTTGTTCCATGCCATCATATCGGCACTGGAGCGACTTTCCTAAGCCCTCGCCGATGAAATTCGATCTGATGCAGCGGAACCTTTGCGAGATCCTCGGGCTCCAGTAACTGCGTGATGAACAGCAAGGCCGGTTAAGTCGCCGTCGATCTTCTCACGGCGGGCGATCTGGTGTAGGTCGGTTGCATGGATAGTTCAATCAGCGAGCATGCGGACTGTACTCGCGCGGCGAGCGCCGCGCGACCCCTTTGACTCAATCAATGGGTGAGCGAGAGCCCTCACCGAAATAATTGTTTCGAAGCGCCTGCACTGCCGATCAACAGACCTAACAAAAAGCTCGAGACCGCAACGATGCCCAGCACGGCCAGCGGATTTTCGCCGGTCTGATCTCGAACAATGTCCACCGTGCGGCCCGCGAACTCTTGAGTGGTCCTGGCGACTTGCCCGATCCTACCTTTGATTTGACTCATCGGAGTACGGCGCAAGTCGGCAGAAGGGTCGGCTCGCGCGCAGGCTAGAACAGATTGCGAACCATGGTCGACTGCGTTGACCGGCGAAAACACGCTTTAATTGCATACCATATTTGACATAAAAGGAATGATCGTTCGCAATACGAAATGTATTCGACGATAAAAGTGAGGCAAGTTAATCTTTCGGCTATCCTCACATTAAGGATTGTCTCGAGCGGAAAGGGGGAAGCACCTCGGACCCTCGCCTCAAACTTTGGCCACCCCAATGCGATACTGATTTACAAAAGCGGGCCAGTCGACGTGTTGCGCCAGCGGGAGATCGTCGACCACCACGACTTTCGCTCGTGCCCGGTAGAAGAGAGCGATGCATGCCGCGGGGAAATTATTCCGCGAAGGATAGTACGCGAACGGCTTCGGTGCCATTGGTGCTGATGAAAGACCGACTCCATCAATACGGTCGGAAGGTCGAAGCCCAGGTACAGAACTCCATAGTCACCTGTCGGATCATCGTATCGATTTGCGGAGCTCGTACCAAAATAGAGCGGCGTAGCGGCGTATTCGACTCGGCTGATGTGTTGGAGTAGTTCTCCGGCCGGAATGACGCAGCTTGGAATCGACAAAGTCAAACCGCTTCCTCACCGTGAATACCGACCGCGTTCAGCACAACCTCGACAAGTTGATCGAAGTTGCCTAGCGTCACGGCTTCGATAGGTGAGTGACCACCGAGCGCATCATTTCGAGACGACAGCGCACGATAGAGCGTCCATGAGTCGACCGACGCCGCTCGGGTGAGCGCTTCGCGCGTGAATTTCAGCTTCAGTGGATCAAGCTGCCAGTCGGGCAGTCGCTGACCCCGACGACCCACGTCTAATGACAGAAGGCGCCGAGGCTGTGCTGACAGATCTTTATAGATCTGTTGGCGCGACTTGTGTGCGAACCGAGCAAACTCCGGCAGCGGAATGTTCCCGGGTGCATCATATTCGCGCAACAACGCTGCACGTCCGCGTTGCACATCAGTCGCCGACGGCTGCCACGGTGAATCTGCCCGAAGGGCGCGTGCTTTCGCTCGCAGGTCCGTGGTGAGCTGGAGCGGCGAGGGCGCGGCCTCCGCAAATTTCTCTCGGATCAACGCGTTCAGTTCGGCGATGAAGGCTTCCTCGTCATCGATCCGTACGGCGCGTTCGAAACGATGGGCGTCTTCAGCCGTGATTTCAGGGAAGTCCATGGCGGGCATTGGCTTGGACATGGTTCGGCCTCAGGCGAGACACAATACCAACATACTGACCGCTTGTGTCGCGTTTGTCAATTTTGTCGCCTTTGCTTGGTCTTCCCGCGGCGAACGATGCAGATTGGGCTTGACGACGGTGATGAAGGCGACTGGTAAAATGGGCCGATTGATTACAGGCACGCACGATGGGATTCGAACAGCTCGCTGCGCTCCAAGCGCAACTGAACCGAGGCGAAAGCAGCAAAACGGTTGCTTCACGCTCGACGTCATCGCAAGTGAATGTCAAACGAGAAATCAAGCAGCCACCGAAGCCTCCGCGAACGTCCGCTAACGCAGCGGCGCGCGCGGTGACCACGCTGCAACGACATTTCCCGCGCGCCTTTCCGCGGAATCGCCCCGAAGGTGCCGCTCAAGGTGGGGATTCTTAAGGACGTGCTTGTCCGAGCGGCGTCGCTCGGACTGAGCGAGCGAGACGCTCGCAATGGCGTCAAGCTATGGTGCCGCGGCCAACGCTACTGGACCTGTCTCATCGAAGGCACGGTTCGCGTAGACCTTAACGGTGCGAATGCTGGCGTCGTTACCGCGGCCGAAGCCGAGTATGGGACCAGTCAGGAGAAGACTCGGCTCGCGCGCCGGCGTGAGCACATCGCGAGAAGCGCTCAGGGCCAACCGCGTTGACCGGCAGAGCACTCCGCAACGGCACAGCCAAGTTGACATAAGTGTTTCTATCAACTTTTCGCAAGATACTTAACTTCACGTCGAGAACCTGGCGGCTGCGTGGCCAACAAGCACGGTGCAGGCGGCAAGACGCACGATCCCAGCATCCTTGAAGCGGATAAACGTCCATCCGCAACGGCTCGCCGTTCATCTCGAAGTGCTCAACATACGACGCGTAATATGCAAAGCGACGCGCAGAGCGACGGTGGGTTTGCTGATGGCAGCAGAAAAATCACAATTTCCTTAGGCCCCGCCTTGGCCAACTAGGGCCGGCCACCAAGTGGACGTTCGACAGGCCCTGTCGCCCGCAGACGATTGGGCAACTTCGAAAACGAGTCATCGCTGTAGAAAGTACAACGGCGTATTGCCTCATTCTGCGGTGAAGGGCGAAGCATTGAACTGGACGCCGCCGGCCCGTTCCGGCCGTCGTCGGGAAACGTCACCTCGACGACGGCACACCGGTCCGCAGCCCCGATGTGCTAGTCGTCTTTGACGAACCGGCTTTTCAACTGTCGGAGCAATTCGGCGCTCGTGCGCCTTAAGGAAGATCGATGCGAGAGGACGACAATACCGGCGCGATGCAACCGCCTGTTCATCCAGGCAGCGCGCATCGCGGCAGTCCAAGAAGACATGCGGTCGAGATCGAGGCGTTGGAAACGGGCGCCACTCGCTTGCGCAGGTCGTCCATGGAAAGGAGCATCCTGTCCCGCTGGACCTTCGCAGCAGAAAGTCGAGGCCCAGCGCATACCAATCAATCGGCTGGTCGAAGAGCGAGGGGGAGCCACTGCGCGAAGGCGATACCCTCGTCTTTCCCGTCTGCGAATATTCCCGGTGGTTCCGGTAACTTGTGCGCTTGGAGGAAGCCAGGGCGAACACGTTCAGCGATCCGGTCGGCTCGAAGCCATACGATGTCGTGCATGACAACCCTTGGAAGGCCACCGCGGTAGCCACATCCGACTGATGCGACGGCCAGCGTTCAGCGACGTTTAGTCCGCGATGGCGGCGGACCGGCGCTGGCCATCTAAGGGGCGCCGGCCAACGTAAGTCCGCCAGCATCATTGTTGACGGCGCCGCGCCGTTATAACAGGAACGGTTCGCTCTTCTGCCCTCCGCCGCGCGAAGTGCCGAGTCAGGACACGTGTACACACGCAATGGCTCCTCGGATCAGCCCATCTCGAGGGGCAAATTGGAGCATTACTGTTTTATTTTTCCGGTCGTCTTTCCATTTGCGTCCGCCCCCGACGCGCCATCCGGCGACATGCCCTTTTCGCGTTGCTGCATCAGTGTCGGGCCGCCCGAGGTGTTTGCTCCGCTGGAAGCGCTATCGGCCGCTTGATTCGCCGTGGCGCCGTTCTGGGTGGTTGGTGACGGAGCCGTCTGCATGGTCTGCGCGAACGCGCTCGTGCTTGCCGCTACTAGGAGGACGCTTAATAGAGCTGAGATGCGAGTCATGACTATCTCCAAAGACTGCACGGCTTCCCTCGTGTTAAACCAAACCGATTAGGGTGCGACGGAACCCGAATCACGGTCGCGTTCCACCGCCTCATCGGCTGCGTCCTTCGCATCCTATTCGGCGTTGCCGACTTGTTTCCTTGCTTTACCGGCAATCTGCTGTGCGTCGCCCTTCGCCTCCTGGGCCGGATCGTCCGTCATCTTGCCAACGCCCTCATTGATCTTTCCCTTCACCTTCTCTCCGACGCCCTTCACCTGATCTTCGTTCATGGCCATGCTCCTGATGCGCCTGGGGATCGCAAGCGCATATAGCCCCGCGAAAAGGATGCCCTGAGATAAGCGCCGCCTATAGTGAGCCACCGCTTCTCCAAGCGATTGAAAAGATCGGTGATTTGTAAACGAGAATCAACTCCCGATCGGAGCGGGCGTTACTTCGCAGTGCGAACCCATCAGGGAACAAGTGCCTGTGGCATTGCGATAGGCACAACGCTTGCGATAGTTGGTTGCCAATGCGTTCGGCCTTGGTGCTCCTTATGCGGTCATTTACCTACCGAGACTTCCATGAGACTTCTAACGACTCGAGATGGTCTGCCCCGTCTGTCATGGGGCTCAATTATCGCCGGCGTCATTCTTTCGATGATCGTCTACCTGATCATGAGCGTGCTCGGTATGGCGATTGGCGCCTCGTTATTGTCCCCGATGTCGAAACCCGATCCGTTGCATGGGTTCGGTTTCGGGTCCGGAGTATGGGTCATCGTTACCACCGTACTAGCGGTCTTCGTCGGTTCGTACTATGCAGGCCGCTGCGCACCAGTGCTCGGCTGGCTTCACGGTCTGTTGTCCTGGGCTGTCATGACGCTGCTCGTCGTGTACGGCATGACCTCAATGATCACCGGCGCGGTCAGCACAGCCGGTAGCGTCGCAGCGACGACCGCACAGGTCAGCGCGACCGCCGCAAATCAATCCGGCACGACACCGTCGATCGTTGACACGGCGAAGCAGCAGGTCCAGGCGGCAGTGGCCTCGGCGGCGTCGGCCGCTTCGAGCCCTCAGGCCGAACAGACGGCGCGCGAAACGGCGGATGCCGCCGCACGAGGCGTGGCCAGGGCGAGCTGGTTCTCGTTTGCCGCGCTCATCGTGGGCGCCATCATCGCGATCGTCTCGGGGGGCGCCGGGTTTCGGCATCAGCCGCCATTCGAAGAAAGCGGTGGTACGGCAACTGGCGTCGGTACGCCGCCGGTGCGCGGCCGCGCGGTGCCGGGGGGCGGTCGTCCCTGAGGGCGCGGCTTTCTGACAGCGGTTGTAATTCCGGCAGTGACAAGGAGCAGCTAATGCGTGAGGAAGAGACTTCCGGTGCGACACCAGCGCCCGATTCGTATGACGCAGTGCGTGTGTCGGCCGTCAAGGAAGAGATCGCGGTTGGAGTCGCAACGGTAGAAACCGGCGCCGTGCGGGTACGCAAAGCCGTCCATGAAGAAATGCAGCCTATCTCGGTGCGCCTGCGGACTCAGGAGGTCGATGTTCAGCGCATACCGGTCAATCGGCCTGTCGAGGAGCGCGACGAACCGCGACGAGAGGGCGACACGCTCATCATTCCAGTCTACGAATACGTCCCGGTTGTACGCATGCAGTTGACCTTGAAGGAAGAAGTGCACGTCAAGACGACCGAGATTGAAGAAGACGTGATCCGGCGCGTGCTGACGAACTCGGAAGAACTCGTCGTCGAGCGACGCGAGGGACCCCACGGCGAGTGGAAGAAGGATCCAAGCGCCGGCTGATGTTTCACGAAGTCTTTTGAACCGTCCAACTCAAATTGGGAGAAGCTGAAATGGCACAGACAATAATCGGTGTGTTTGACTCGTTCGCGGATGCCGAGCGCGCTCAAAGTCGCTTGGAGTCAGAGGGCATCGCCCGTGCGGACATGGAGGTTCACAGCTCAACGATTGGCGACGCCAACACAGTGAATGGGGATCCGACGACGCGGTCCGTAACCAATGACGCGGGTGAAGGCCGCGTTCACGACGGACCGGTCAGCGGCATTGAACGCTTCTTCAAAAGATTGTTTGGCAGTAGCGATGAGCCCGAGGAGATTGGGCACTATCACGAGGCGGTTCGACGTGGGGGTGCTTTGCTCTCAGTGGAAGTCGTCGATGAGACCTCCGTAGAACGCGTCCGGAATGCACTGTATGCCGAAGGCGCCGTTGACATCGACTCACGTGTCGCACAGTGGCGCAGCACGGGCTATACCGGCTATGACCGCAACGCGCCGGCCTACACGGCCGATGAGATCGCGGCGGAACGCCAGGCATTTCCGGTCGTTCGAGAGTCGCTCGACGTTGGCAAACGTGAGGTGCAGACGGGCGGCGTTCGGGTTTATTCGCGTGTGACGGAAACGCCGGTCAGCGAATCCGTCAGCTTGCGAGAAGAGCACGCCACCATTGAGCGCAGAGCCGTGGACCGCCCGGCGACGGCAGCCGACCTGAAGGAAGGCTCTGTCGAGATTCGCGAGACGGCTGAAGAACCTGTGATTACCAAGACTGCGCGTGTCGTCGAAGAGGTGGTAGTCGGTAAGGAAGCATCTTCCCGATCCGAGATCGTCAATGATACGGTACGCAGCACCGAAGTTGACGTCGAAAGAACGGCTGGAGCAGACGACAACCCTGCTGTTCGGCCCGTCGATAAGCCGCCTCGTTGAGATTAGCGAAGTGGGGGACAAACGGATGCTCTGCCGTCCCCTTCTTTGCGGTTTCACCCGCACAGTACTTACGGCGCCTGACCGCGCTTAATTGAGCCCTCTTCGCGGATCGATGCCACAGCACGATGTGGGCTCCATTCTCGAACACCCTTTTGGAGGATGTCATGGCGAACGCCGACGGTCCCGAACCGGTCAATTCCCTCGTCACGGAGAAGGCCGATACGGCCAACAAATCCCTCACCAGCGCGAATTCGGACGCCCCGCAAGCAGAGACGAAGCCATCCGCAACCGGCGGGGAAAGCGACTTCCGGGAAGCATCCCAATCGTGGGACGCTAAATCTTCTGGTGGTGACGCACGCGCCAGCGCAAAAGAAAGGCTCGCTTACATGAAGGATGCCATGGTGAAGAATTACCGGGCTGCGAGCGACACGACAGATGATTTCGTGCACGACAATCCATGGAAGGCCATCGTTCTGGCCGGATTAGGTGGCTTGATTGTTGGCATGCTCGTTTCGCGTTAGACCGATGCGAGGGGATGGTGACGATGACGAGGTCGCACGCCAGCTTCATTCCCTCGCGGGCTAACTGACGTGCCTCTGCGATGGTCCACGGAACGTCGTGCGCGCACCGGCGGCAGGACTGGCCAGAACCGAGGCCTTCAAAAGCTACGACTTCCCACTACCCCGATATAAAGAAGATGCACGAATGACCGAGTTTGAAGGACTGGACAAGCTAACGCGCCAACTCGAGGAAGCGTCGCGCGCCTTTCAATCACTAGGCGGAGAACTCGCCGCTGTCACGGTTGTGCCTGGCGATCGGGCAAGCGTGCAGGCGGCGATCCAGCAGGTCGAAGCGATGATCGATCAAAAGGCGAAGTGTTTCGAGGGGAACGAGCTTGTGGACTCGATGGTCCGGCAAATCAAGAAGCGCTATCGCGCCGAGCTTATCCGGCGTGGGCGCGTCCCAGACGTTGAATTTTAACTGCAATCCTCGCCGTCCCTGTCGCCTTTGTGGAGCGAAGCACGCCAGCGACCCGCGGTGTCTCGTACCGCGAGCGCACCGTGATCGCACATCACAGCGGTCGCGACATCGTGCGGCATCGTGTCTGTCAACCTGGCGACCAACAACGTCCGCTCACGAGGCTTGGCGTGTCGTTCTCCCCCGGCAAAATCGGGAGTGGCGAGTTGCCAGTTCGGTCCGCTAAAACGTCGCGCCCCGCTCACCACTCCAAGGTGTTCACCGTGCCCCGCGTACTCTGCCCGATCGCGGGCGCGCATCTCGGGATGCGGTCCAAGGCGCCTGGCTTCCGTGCGGCGGTGAGTTGCCCGCGCATACAGTTGCCCATCGTCGCATGGAAGGCCTCGTGCCTGGAGCTCGCGCAGGGCTTCGTCGGCTTCACTATATGACGAAAATAGCGCGACGATGACGTTCGCGTCTTTCATTTGCTGGTCACGGAGGTCCAAGGAGCTGTCCACCGCTTAACGTCCTTTTTCAGATTTACAATGCAACCCGTACGCTCGTCTGCATAAGACCTGTTTCCATAATAGGTCAATGAACGCTGCGCAAACGGACGAAAACCCAAGTAAGGTCGGCGCTGTTGCTTCACCCTCGCGGCTGACCAAGCCACCGACACGCCTCATCGTGCAGCGATTGGGTCGCAGCCGCAATGATGTCGCCTTGGAAGGCCTCGTCGATAGCATTGCCAGCCCATGTCGTGACGATGCCACCCGCCCCCTCGATCACCGGAACGATCGCCATGACGTCGTGAGCCTGCAGGCCGTCTTCGACGACAAGATCGACGTGACCTGAAGCGAGCATCGCATAGCCATAGCAATCCGTGCCGAACCGCGTGACGCGCACTTCGCGCGCAAGCGTCGCGAATGCCCGCGCAGCCTCGCCTGAAAACATCCTCGGGTCCGTCGAGCACAGCCGGGCGTCGCGTAGATGCGCGCACGCACTGACCATGCACGGTGCGCCGTTGCGCGACGTTCGATCGCCTACCCCGATCCATCGCTCGCGCATGGCTGGTGCCTCAACCATTCCGCAGACGGGCCGTCGATCCTCAAGCATTGCGACGAGCGTTCCGAACAACGGCAAGCCTGTCACAAAGCTCTTGGTACCGTCGATCGGATCGATCACCCAGCATATGCCGTCCGCAATGCGCCCGCCCTTCTCCTCGCCGACGAGGACATGGGTCGGGTAGCGCGATGCGATCATCTCCCGCAACCGTCGCTCGATGGCGCGATCCGCCTTCGTGACGGGCGTCGCGTCGGACTTCGTTTCGACGTCGATTTCTGTACGGAAGTGTTGCATCGCGAGAGCGCGCGCTTCGTCGCCCAGTTGGTTCAGAAATGGCTCGATCTCGGTCAGCCTCACGTCGTCCTCCCTCTGCATAGTGAACGGATGCGCAAAACTCTCGCCTGCGCTGCCGTCGAGCGGCTCGACTACGACCCGATCGCCCGAGTGGCTGCAGCTGACCATCGCTCTTCGTGAGGCCGCTACTTCATCTGATGAGGGACGCGACAGTGCCTTCGTTGTGCAGGTTCCGCTGCACGGCGCGGTGCCCACAGTCGAGAACGACCCGCTGAGTTTCCTCTTAAGATCCCGTGATGGCGCGCTTCACGGCCTCGAAATTTTACTGGTGGTTGACGAGCGCGATGCACGCGACGCGATGACAGCGGTGCTGGAGTCCGCTAGAGCAAGCGTCGTCAGTGCCATTCGGCCGCCGCCGCGCGGGTTCACCGCGGAGTGAACGATGCCGCGAGCCATTGATCGCGTCGATTCGCGGAAGCCCCGAGTCGTCGACGTCAATCTTTCGGACATCGGCATGCCTCGAGAGGTGGCTACTCGCTCATCCAGTCGTTACGCAAACGCGGGCCTTGCTTTCGCGCGGGCATCACAGAAGCGCAATGAGTCGGTAACGCCGACACCGGCGCCGCCGAAATCATCGCCCATCGGCCAGCGTGTCGCACGCAACGGCGAGTGTGCCGAACCGGTGTAACGAAACACATGGGCCGACGTGTTGACGATAGACAAGCACTTCGGTGGTCTCCAACGCTTTGAGCTGCATGGTGGTCAACGTTAGAAAACAGCCCACCGGAACCGCGCGGTGTTTGCCGTGTCGCTACGGAGCCGTGACCGCGCTCTCGATTGCTTGGCTAAGTTGCACAACATCAACGGGCTTCGTGAAATGGAAGTCAAATCCGGCGTCTGCCGTGCGCGCTCGGTCTTGAGGCTGACCCCATCCCGTTATCGCGATGAGCGTGATGTCCCGTGTGGACGGCGTGTCTCGAAGGCGCCGAGCGACGTCTATTCCGCTTATTCCCGGTAAGCCGAGGTCGAGGAGGATTACCTCTGGGCTATAATGGCTCAGGATGTCTACAGCTTCCTCGCCCGAATACACCGTTCTCACCTCGTGTCCCTCCATCTCCAGAAGCGTCGCCAGTGCGTCGGCCGCGTCCACGTTGTCGTCGACGACAAGGATGCGATGCCTCTGCGCCGTCACATGAGTGGGAAGCGCGTCGCGCGACTGGGCCGGCGTCGGCAACACCCTGCATTGCGCCGGAAGGTGGATGGAAAAGCAGCTTCCTTGGTTTTTCCCCGCGCTGGACGCCGTGATTCGGCCTGCGTGCATCTCGATCAGCGATTCGGATAGCGCAAGTCCGATACCCAGCCCGCCTTGGCGGTGATGGTCGGGGTTCACCTGCGAGAACATGGTGAAGATGGCCGATAGCTTTTCGGACTCGATGCCGATCCCATTATCGGCGACTGACAGCACGATTTCGTCGTCTGCCGTCGCCGTCACCCTAACGCACCCGCCCGGCGGGGTGTACTTCCCGGCGTTCGTCAGGAGGTTGGCCAAAACCTGTGCGAGTCGCAAATGGTCCGCCTCGATGTGCACCGGCCGCGTGGGCAGCTTAACAACAAGCTCATGGCCCTTGCTTTCAAGCATCGGCCGGGCGATCTCAACCGCGTCGTCGACTATGTCTCTGAGCGCCACGGCTTCTTTGCGAAGCGTCAGCGCCCCGCGCGTGATGCGCGACACATCGAGCAAGTCGTCCAAAAGCAGCGCCATGGCAGCCGACTGCCGACGCAGTACCGTGATGCACCACTTCCTGCGTTCATCAGTCAGTTGTGGCTGCTCCAGTATCTCGGCGACTTGTCGAATCGGTGCAAGGGGATTGCGCAACTCGTGCGCGAGCGTTGCAAGGAATTCGTCCTTGCGGCGGTCGGCTTCGGAAAGAGCCCTCTCGGCTCGTACCCGCGGCGTTACATCGCCAAACCACGCGACGACAGAGTCTTCTAACGACGCAGCGACGACATGGAACCACTGCTCGCCGTTGTCACCGTCAACGCGCAGGTCGAAGGCGTCATGCCCGGCACGCTCGGCAAGTGGCGCCAAGCGCCCAAGCAGGACGTCCGCATCCCACCCCGTCGGACGTACATAAGACGTGGAGCTGCCAATCACGACCGCCGCGGCTTGGTTGAATAACTGAGCGGCCGCTTCGTTAAGGTAGTCCCAACGGAGTTCCGCGACGCGGCCATTGTGCACCACTGGCGTCAAGATAAAGAACGGCACGCCAGCGCTGTTCAACGCGATGTCGAAGCGGTTGCGCGCGTCGCGCTCAACTTTCAAGAGGCGCTGCGAGGCTTCCTGAGTCGCTGCTTCGGCCCTTCCTGCGCGTCTGGCCACCTTCGCCAGTTGCTGCCCGGCCGCTACCAGTAATACCCCGACGACCGCGTATGCCAGCAGCACCGTTCGGTCGCTGTGCTGCTGTACCGCCAAGCTGCCGATAGGATCCATCCACAAGGCACCATATGCCAGTCCACTCATGAGAAGAAACGTTCCGGACCACACGCCAAACAGAACCGTGACTAACGGCAGCGACGCGCTGATCAACAGAAATGTCAGTCGCCCGTGGGCAACCATTGTGAGCACCTGCTGAGCCAGAAATACCAGAGCAGTAGAGGCGGTGCCGAACAGCAGGCGCTTCCTCAGTGGGTATTGCGCGATGCGAACGATCATGGCTGAGACTCAGTTTCTTCGGTTTGCTTTGCTCTGCATTATCCATTCCTCGCATGATTGTTAGTGCGAATCGTTTCGAAAGACGCTCGGAAGGCAAATAGCGATGAGACTAGATGCATGTCAGGCAAAAGCGGATCCCCCACTGCCAGCATTCTGACCCGTGCTTCAGGCCGGATTCGCTCGCCAAAGCGCCCGCGCTTGGTCGACCACGACGACAACGAAAGTGCCATCGGTTTGCGGACATTCACGTTGCCATCCGACACCGGGACGGGAGCGCACAATGACGTCCGTCGAATGCCCGCCCTTCTCTGTCAGCATGTCGTGTTACATCTTGTCGCCTAATCGCGTGAGTGGTCGTCGAGCCGATAAGCGAGCGGATGTATGGGCACCGCGGGTCAAGCGAAGCGATTTCCCTCGGTTCGTTCAGTCGGCCAAGTACCATGCCACCGCGGCTTCGCAGCGTGGAATGGGGGCGACCATCAACTAGCGTGGGCGACCCCGAGCGGTTCGACGCTCAGGCGGGATCGCTGGACGGGCACCCGTTTGTGGCCTCTCAACAGCATGTGCCTCGCAAACCGTCGACACGGCGCTTTTGAAAACCGTCTGTATGCCGGTCGGTGACTCCAGCGCTATGACGTATTTGTCGAAGGACGCCAGCTGGCCCGTCAGCTTAATGCCGTTGACCAGGAATATCCAAACGACCTTCCGTTCGTTTATCATGGTGCGCAAAAAGCCGGTCTGAATATCGGTCCCAGTGACGGACATGGTTGCGTATCCTCGCTTTATGCGCACGGCCGCTCGCTCAGCAAACGCCGCCGCTCTTACTCGTCTTAGGCATAGTAGCGCGCCGCGGCTTAGAGCATGCGCCGCCGCTCCTTACCGCACATGAACAGAGGTGGTACACCCTGTCTGACATCGCTGGGCGTCTGGCGAGCGACCGCTGGCCTGCCGAACGCGCGCCGGAAGGCATACGCCGACGTGTACGCCAACCGCACCAAGCCGTCCGAACTTACGTCAACCAGCGCAGGGTGGCCGGGATTCACTATGACGCAATCAGCGGCCCGAGCCCTCGCGGGTCGTCGAAGTCGCGGCCGCGGTCAGTCAAATCCGCTCGGATCGCGGCGACAATCGCCTTGTCACCGGTACGGTGTGCTCCTTGCGGCGTTTGCCGACGCTGCCTAAAGTCCGCAGCGCGGATTTTCCGCGGCCAACCTCCGTCGACCTTATTTGTTCGCGTGTGGTGTCGACGAGGAGGGACGTGCGCAGGGCTCTGCGATGCGCACCCGCCCTGCGCGCGTGGCCTTGCGCGCCCTATAGTCAGTAGCGGCTAATCCACCTACTACACCTGAATGCGCTGATTCTCCATTCCGCCAGATTCTATTGACATAAATGAATTTAGCGCATCTTAGTTAGTACTCCGAACTTGTCGCGTAGCCGCAGGCCAAGCGCAACGAACGAAATACGCGTTCACTTGAACGTCAGCCTTGGCGGCTGAAACAGCGGACGCAACTTCGCCGCGATTGCAGTTCTGCGCGTGGTGAGTGCAAGTAACCAGATCTTCGCACTGAGTAGTGCTACGTCGAGGTCAGGGATAGCGTTGGCGCGCGTGAAGCACATTGACGATCAGGATGTGATCGCGCTGTACGCGATAGATGATGATGTAATTCGGTAGCACGACCATCTCACGTGTGTTTGGCACGCGGCCTTCGCGGTAGGCATAGGGGTGGTCGGGTAAGGTGGCGACCGCCGCGACGATCATGTCGAACACGGCGTCGGCCGCAACAGGACTTTCGTTACTGATGTGGGCGTGGATCTTGTCGAGCCTGCGCACTGCACGCGGGCGCCAGTCAACGATCATTTGTCACCTTGCGTCGGGCGGCAATCCGCGCGCGCATCCACGCCACCGCTTCATCGTGGGGAATGTCTTTGCCTTCTTCCTCGAGTGCCAGGCGCACCTCTTCGCGAAACCACACGTCGTAGGCTTCAGCTTCCTCCTTGCTGTCATGCCCGCTAATGGCTGGCTCTGTCCAGATATTTCCCATGCGTCACCTCGTTGCGTATGCCTTCCATGATAGCGTGGGCGGCCTACCGCGTCACAGCGCAGACGCAGGCGCCTGCGGTCTGGATAGCGCCGCAAAGGTACACCGCGCGGCTTCTTCGGACCGTGCGCTTGAGCGGGCCGGTCCTAGCGGCCAGCCGATCTGACCCTCTAAGTTTAGGTGCCGGCTAGGCAGGGCATAAATCTACTATAGTCGCGCGTTCGATCTTTTAAGGTTCTGCTTTGCGCGACACAGCGCCGCTCGCACCGTCGGAGCGCGCGTGTGGGCGTCACTTTCGCGCTACCACGTGATAGATATTCTCAGGAGTCTAGCAACGCACACGGCACCGGCCCCACAATCGCTCCACAAATTTGAATTGCGCGCAATTAAATTGCCAGTTTCGTCGATTTCACTGAATACACAACGCTTATCCGTGATAATACGAATTATCACGCATGGAAACCCGGGCGAGGGGGAATTTGCCCACGCGCGCAGCTAGCGGACCAGTCGCGCACAGCGCTGCCGAGTGAGATTGTCACGCGTAAGAATCCCGCAATTGGCTGTCGACGAATTCTGGTTCTTGAAAACCAAAGCGCCGGGAGTTCCCGGCGCTTTGTTAGGCTGTTGCCTTCGTAACGTCGTATGCAGTGCGGTTACGGCTTCGATGCGTCGTCGGCCGCATCTTTCAGGTCCTCTTTGGCGTCGCCCAGATCTTTGCGCGCCTCGCCCGCGACCTGCTGTGCGTCGCCCTTGGCTTCCTGCGCCGGATCGTCCGTCATCTTGCCGACGCCCTCATTGATTTTGCCCTTTACCTTCTCGCCGACCCCTTTCACCTGATCTTCATTCATGGCCTGTCTCCTAGGTTGCCTGCAGCGCGCAGGCGCAACACGCAGCGCAAAGTCTATGCCGAGGCGCGCGAGCCGGCCCTAACCGCACCGTGCGTCCTTTTTCAGATCCTCGAACGACGGTGCAGGCGGAAAAGAACCCGTGCTAGCCTCGTGTGACGAAAGAAACCGACTTGCGTGCCGTTAATCATCGATAGAGTTGGTGAGGGCTGCCTTTTATACGAAAGCCCAGCCCATCCCGCAACGGCAACAAGAGAGGAAAATGAAAGCCGTGTTGAAGCAAAAAGTAAATGTTTTTATCGCTGGCGAAGCCTTATTGGCGGCCAAGAAGAAAGTGGTTGGCCAGTGCGTTGAGAACGCTAAGTCCGAAGGCTCGAGCTTGGCCGCGGCCGAGAAAAAGGGGGCGAGGCTGTTTTTTGCCTTCGCCAAAACTTGCTACGGGTTCTCTGAGGCGACCACAGCCCAATACCTGCGAGCGTATGAGCGCTTCGTCGATTCCCGGCACCGCGCCGAGATGGAGGCGCTTTTCAGTGCGAGCGAACTCGCGGTTCTCGCTGCCTACTCGGACGACGAACTGATGGAGATCGTATCGGCGAAGGCAGCAAACCCCAGTCTTACTCGCGACGGAATCAAACAGCTACTCAAGGCCCGTCAAGCAGCTTGAAGGGGCACTTCGGTACTGACGTCGCGAAAGGCGATCAACCACAAGCGCGTCCGCCGGGCGCCAAGTAATGATTTCGAAGTCTGCCCCCATGGCGAACGTCCTGGCTGACGTCCGGGGACGACGATCTACTACTTTCTTATTCAGAGGAACATATGTCCAAACTCGATGGGGCAATTATTTACGTCGAACTCGAACGCGCCGGAACTGGCCGCGTCGAAATTTACTCTCGGGAAGCGACGAAGGAAGCGGCGCTTCAAATGTTTGAATCCGCGAGCAACGACAGACGTGCAATCGAGGACGACCTTGCCTCGCGTGTCGCAGCGGAGGTCAAGGGCGACCTGCTCTGCGCAGGCTACTTCTTCGTCGAGGGCGGCAAAGAAGCTCACGAGGACGTAGCGTTCCCGATTTTGCACGCGGTCGCTGCTATTAGCGAGCATTTTGGCATCGACGCCGAAACGTTGGAGCGCGCGCTAGAACCCGCGAACGTGGCCGCGCTCAGTTCGGCGAGAGATGCGGAACTGGCTTCGTTCCTTAATGACCATCCGGAACTTCTAGCCGGCGCCGAAGCAATCCGCGAAAAACATGGAAACGTGCAAGCTGCGTTGGCTGCGGAATTGGCCATCGAGTTGCAAGGCGAAGTAAGGCACTAGCACGGTGTCGTCCGCCCCTCTGCCAAAGCCGTTGCCCTCACGCTGAGCCGAGAAAATGGGATGCGCTCGTCGAGGCCTGGGCGACAAGCCCGACGAAGAGGAATATCATCCGGATTCGATCGAGCAACGGCAGCTAGCAGGGATGAACGAGTACACGGTTACTGATATTGAGAACGCCATCAACTACTGGCGATCGCGGCAGGCGGCGACAGATGACTTCGCTGTCTGCCCAAGAGCAGGAGTACTGGCGGACGTGTATGGAACGATGATTTATCATCGACGAGAGCGCGTCGAAGCAAGACACTTGACGGCGGAACAGAATGAAGCGATAGGTCTTGCGCTCGCCCAGAAGGAACTTTTTTGATCCCAACGAGAGGGGGGCAAACATCTCGAGCGACAGTAGAGCCCTGATCTGGGTAGACGCGCAGGCCGGAGGTGGCCGCGTCGAGATCTATTCGCGCGAGGTCTCGAAGGCGGACGCGCTGCGCATGTTCGCATCAGCCAGCAGGGACACGCGAGCGTTCGAAGAAGACCTCACCGACTGGGTGGCAACGGAGATAATTGGCGATGTTTTGTACGCTGGCTATTTCTGCCCTAAGGCCAAAGGCTGCGATGAGGAAAAGCAAGTGTCGTTTGCGCTCGTACATGCTTGCGACGCTATAAGCAAGCATTTCAGCATTGCAGCAGGAGTCCTCGAGCGCGCATTGCGGCCTGAGAATTTGGCGGAGCTGGCCGCCGCACGGGATGCGGAGATCGCGTCTCTGGTCAATGACATTCCCGAACTTATGAAGGACGCCGAGGCCGTGCGAGAGAAGCATGCGTCCGTGCAAGCGGCACTTGCCGATGAACTTGCCAAGGCGATCGCTGCCGGCAAAATTAAGTCCCACTGAGCATCCAAGACGCGTCAGGCGCTGCCTTGACAATGCTGTCGCGTCGGTACTCTAGGTAGTGAGCCAAGCATCCTGCTCGGCCGCTACCGATGGAGAATTTGGATGGCTTTTCGTATCGACCCCTCGTCCATAGCGTTCCTCGAAACCCGCCGTGGCATCAACGCGACGGCGACGATCGTGTCCGAAGAAGGCGTCAAAATCGGGCGAGTCGACGATATCGCCGAGCGAATCGTTGCAGATGTCACGTTTGTATCTGCCGCAGCCCGCTCCGCTTTCATTGAGCAGGCGCGGCGCGTGAATCCCGTAGTCCTTGGTCGCGCTGACCACAACGACGATGTGTTCGCATCGGAGTTCGCACGAGCGCTGCTCGCCGATGCGGAAAAAATCCTGCTGTCTCGCCTCTGACGGTGACGCAGCTCGGTCACGTCTGCACCGGACTCCCCGCCCATCCATCACGTTACGGCGCCTGGGTCACTCGTTGGTCCCAAAAGACGCCGGCCCATTTCTCTACTCACGTGGCGCTTTTCGCAAGAGATCGCGCGCCATGCCGAGCATGCCGTCGGCGATGTTGCTCGAATCGATGTTGTAGCTACCGTCACGCAACGCGGCTTTGATCGACGCGACCTTGTCGATATCGATATCCGTTGCGGTCGACGCGCGCAGCGCAGAGTTCAACGAAAGTGTCACCGCTGAGCTTTCCGCCGCTGGGGCTTGTGCTTGCGGGACAGTGCCGGCGGCGTAGTCTGCTTCAATGGCGGACGTCCGGCGAACATTGATTTCACGCAGCGTATCTGCGCTGGTTTTCGTCTGGATCTGCAGGTGAGGTTCCTCGCTGGCATGGGCGTTCTAACGGTGCCTCCGTTGAAACCTTTACCATCGCAGCCACCGAGCGGGCACACCACGGACTTTACAATCGGCGGAAAGCCTTGGCCCGCGGGGCTTCCCGGGACATGCAACAAATTGAAACAAAGTGTGAGAATCGGTCCTCACCGGTCCTTTCTAACATGGCGCCGGATACGGATGCGCCCTAATCCTATCTGTCCGGCTCTGCCGCCAAAGGTCGATTCGGCTAGAACGTCGACCAGTCGCCTTCAGCCACTTCCGCGACTGCTGACGGCTTTGGCGCCGCCAAGGGCTTCAACGTATCGGTCGTCGGCCCGCTCTTCTTTGCCAGTTTCGCCCGCGGCGTATGAAGGCCTTGGTGGCTCACTCGCTGGTTCGCGAGCGTCTGGCCAGTCCGGAAAACGGCGACGGCTGCAGTCAGTTGCTTCGCCTGGTCTTCCATCGAACCCGCCGCTGCCGCTGCTTCCTCAACAAGCGCCGCGTTCCGTTGAGTCACCTCGTCCATCTGCGAGATGGCTTGATTCACTTGTTCGATGCCACGGCTTTGCTCGGTCGACGCGGAGGCGATCTCGCCCATGATGTCGGTGACGCGTTGAATCGCGGTGCCCACGCGCTGCATCGTCTCGCCGGCGCGCGCGACGAGTTCCGTTCCCGCTTGGACGCGGTCGCCAGACGTCTCAATCAACTCTTTGATCTCTTTTGCCGCAGCCGATGACCGCTGCGCAAGGCTGCGAACCTCGCTCGCTACGACCGCGAAGCCACGGCCCTGTTCGCCAGCCCGCGCCGCTTCCACTGCCGCGTTGAGCGCAAGAATGTTGGTCTGGAAAGCGATGCCTTCGATCATGCCGATGATCTCCGCGATCTTCGCGGAACTCTCCTCGATACCCCCCATCGTGTCGATGACTTGACCGACGATGGCCCTGCCCTCGTTGGCGACGACGTTGGCGTTGTCCGCCAGGCTGCTCGCCTGCGTAGCGTTATCAGAATTCTGTTTGACCGTGGAGGTCAGCTCTTCCATGCTCGCCGCCGTTTCTTGGAGCGAAGCTGCTTGCTGCTCCGTACGCGACGACAGATCAGTGTTGCCAGCGGCAATCTGTTTGCTCGCGCTCGCGATGGCCTCGCTGCTCGTTCGAACAGTCGCCACCGTGGCGGCCAATTTTTCTTTCATGGCGGCGACGCCAACGAGCAATTGCCCCATTTCGTCGCTCGCCTTGATTGACACCTCGTGCGTGAGGTCGCCGTCCGAGATGTGCTCGAAATGCTTCAGCGCCTCGCCAAGTGGCGTCATGATCGCCCGGCGCAGGACGAACCACCCAAGCGCTGCGGCAGCGATACCTACGAGTAGTGCGAATACGCCAAGGATGCGAAGCGTCGACACGCGGGCGTCGCTCTCGGCCGTCTGACGCTTCGCATCTGCAATCTGGAAGTCCTGCAGCTTTTCAAAGGCTTCAATACACCGCGTATACGACGTGGGCATGTCATGGAAAGCAATGCGGCTGATCGCCTCTTTATCGCCCGCTTCTATCGCGGCGCCGAATCTGTTGATTGCCTGTTGCATAACGGCGCGGGATTCGGCAACGCTCTTTGCCAGTTGATCCTCATCGGCTGCGCGCGGCAGGGAGTCATACTTGCTGTACCACTCGTCTGACTGACGCATGAATCCGTTCGCGCGTGCGATCAGTCCGCCCGCGTCTTTGTCCGTCGGATTTATCGCGTAGCGGTCGAGCGCAAGCCGGGCACGAGCGATGTAGTTGTTTGAAATGCCGAGGGCGTTGACCGCCGGTAGCGAATTCTCAGAGATGTCTTTAGCCGATGAGTAGGTCGTAACGATGCCGTACAACCCGAAGCCGACTGACAGCGCCAGCAGAAAACCAAGGAAAGCCATGGTGAGCGCAAGCCGCGCCCGAATAGTCAGGTTCTTCATTGTTCTTGCTTCTAGCGCTTAACAGTAAAGGCAGTGCGATCGCGCAGTCGCGGTGCCTTCCGCTTCTGGGATAGACGCGATCAGTGTCTATCGGCACCAAACCCCACGCGCTCCAGTGAAATTTTCTACGGCGGCACTGACGGGGGCGTACCGGTAACGATGACTGCACACGCGCCCTGCGCCTCTTGTATGGCTGACTTGACTTAAGGGCGTTATTGGTAAGCTCTAGGAATCTAGTAGCCGCACAGCGACGCCACGAACCGATGCCCAAAAGAAATCCCACGAAGTCGCAGCGCGCAGTGATGGAGTTGCTCGATCAGGGCTTACCGGTCGAGCAGATTGCAAACAGTCTCGGCAAGAGCGCCTTGGCTGTGAAGAAACAGCTATACCGGATCAAACGGCGAGTCCGCGAAGGAAGGATTGCCCTCTCTCCTCTGCCGATCGAGCGCGCCGCGAGCGAACCACGCATCTACCTTGCCGGCTTCGATGTCTTCCGCCGTGACGCAAAAGAACACGGCGAACGCCTGAAGCAGCTCTGCCGCGATCGCGGCTTTGTTGGCCTCTATCCACTCGACGGACAACTGCCCTCCTCGCTTCAACGGCAAGACGCTGCTCGATGGATATATGCCGCGAACATCGAACTGATCCGGTCGGCCGATATCGTGATGGCGAACCTCGATGATTTTCGCGGGTTCGGCGAACCAGACAGCGGAACGGCTTTTGAAGTTGGTTTCGCGGCCGCTCTCAACAAACCGGTGTGGGCCTATCGCTCCACCGAGGAAACGCTTGTTGAGCGCGTGAAGGCAGCGGCGATCGGGAGTGAAGGCGGTTTTTGTGCCGGCGGCTACCTGATCGAGGACTTTGGCCTGAGCGTTAATCTGATGCTGGCGTGCTCCGCGCGGCTCGTTGTCGGCGGACCTGCTGCTTGCCTAGACGCCATTCGAAGCGAGGTCGACGGAGGCCCCCGCGTTGATGGCTGGGGGTTGGCGAAGCGTTAGCTTCGCTGTAGGGTTTGGGTTGAGCGAACTTCAGTATATCGACTTTTATGCCCGATGATACTTGGCTTGTTGCACCCGAAGACGCCTATGCCCAGTGGCAACGCGAAGAAGCGACGGGCGCGGATCGCCGCGCATTTGCTGACCAGTCGATCGTGCAGCACCGTTCGATGTTCTCGCGCTTCAACGACTATCTGATTGCGCACGGCGCGACAGTGGCGAGCTTCGGGGCGGACCATATCGATGGATTCTTCGCGGAACTTGCGCAGGACTGCGCGCCCGGCACGACGACTCGCCTGCGTTACCTGAAGCTGATTGACCGGGTCACGCGTCACCTCGTGAACATTGAACTGCGCACCGATAAACCGGCCGCGTTGATGTTAGTCAACGAGAACTGGCCACAAGACGAGCCAACGCCGATCTATCTTTCACCGGAAGACGATGCACGGCTACAAGCGGTGTGCGTTGCAACCGAAGGCGAGGCGTTCAAGGAACTGCGAAACACGGCGATCGCGGCGCTCTTCCTTGCGTCAGGCGTCACAGCCGCCGAACTTAGGCAGTTGCGCGTCGACGACCTCGATACGCGTGGCGAGCGCCCTACTGTCTTCGTCGACAAGCACGGTCCGCGGATTGCACGACGGGTTCCGATCGATGCCTTCGCTATCGACGTACTGCGCAGCTATCACGAAGCGCGCAGCCGCATTCAGTCGCCAACGCAATGGTTGTTCATCGCCACGGCGGGCGGCAAGCCGATGCAGCCGGATACGATGCTGAAATGTGTCCGCGTAGCGCTACGCCGCGCGGACTTGTCGGCGGCCGACGAGAGCCCGCGCTTACTCAGAAACACGTTCGGGCTTCGGCACATCCTCGCCGGCAAGACCAACGAGCAAGTGAGCAATCTAATGGGCTTGTCGAGCCATCGCACGGCGACTCGCCTTCGTCAAACACTTGGGTCGTGCGAGGCGTCCGAAGCGCAGGCTTAGTGGCTTGCGGCCGACGTCGGTCACAACCGGTTATCGGACTTTATAACGCGCATGTCCCTGTCACCTGGTCCGTGCAGGATCAGTACGTTGATCGGAATACCGTCATCGCGTCAACGCTTGCCAGATGCTTTGTCACGGTCTTCCTGCAAGCCCAACCGACCGTTCGACTCCGCGCGTCGAGCCGGCGCACGCGTCACGCTGGAACCACCCTTGAGCCATCTATCAACGGCTAT
>NZ_JALQDH010000089.1:0-40265 GCF_023631365.1 Caballeronia sp. INML2
CTACGAACGGGGGCTCATCGAAGACCCGGTCAACAAGACGAAATCTGTGACATTTACCGAAGAAGGACTGCGCGAGTCCGAGCGGCTCTTTAACCAACACTTCGTCATTCCTGAGCGACCAAAAACTTGATTCAACGAACTTCTAACTCAGCACACTAGTGAGCGATCCGCAATCAGACCTTGCGCAAATCGTCTTTTATGCTGATGTGCCGCCTTGCCTGGGTGAGCAGATAGTCGGCCCCTTGAATACTGAAGACACGCCGTCTATGGTTCAAAGGCTATCGGGGTGAGCGCCGGCGCGCTGCGTGGATAAAGACCTCTGGACTCAACCAAGGATCGAACACTCATGGACGGATTGACCGAAAAGATTGCAGCCATCGTCGAAGAGGCGAACCAGGATGGAGCCTTTCGCCAGCAGTTACTGGACGAACCCCTGGCGTGTCTAAAAGCAAGGGGCTTGGATATATCCGATTCTTCTCTTCTGGCGATTTCATATACGGCCGGTTATGGCGTTTTCCTGGGCATTGATATACGCGCGCTCTCGGATGCACCCAGCCAGCCAAAAGAGCCAAGAGGAAAAGACATCAATTCAGATCATTTCCTGGATTGCCTGAATGTCAACTCACGCAATGGAATTCAGAATGAGCAAAATAAACAATCTTCGTGACTGGCTGGAATTCCTTGACCGCACCAAGCGTTTGATCTGCCTCGAAGACAATATCGCGCTCGAATATGATGTTCTTCGATATATCGAGCATTTCGAAGGGAAGCAGGCCTGCTTTTTTTCGCGACCCGGAGGACATGAGGTACCGATTGCCGGAGGATTGCTTGGGCAGCGGCAATGGGTGGCTGAGTTGCTCGAGCTTCCCATCGATCAGATCCTGCCCGCCTTTCAGAGGGCATTGAAAGCCCCATTGGAGTGGAATGTGGTCGAGCAGGATTCGGCTGCTGTCCACGAAGTAACGCACGACAAGGATATCGATTTAAAAAGGATCCTGCCCATCATTACCTGCCACGAACGCGATGGTGGCCCTTACATCACCAGCGGCCTCGTGCATGGACTGAATCTGGAAACAGGCAAGCAAAACCTCTCGATAAACCGTCTTCAAGTGCAAGGGCCTGACAGGCTGAGCATCCTGATGCTCCCGCGCGATCTGTTCGCTTATTATCAGGCCGCGGAAAAGCTGGATAAGGAATTGCCGGTTACCGTTACCATCGGCCACGATCCGGTGGTCGAATTGGCTTCGCAGGCCATTGCGCCGCGCGACGTGTGCGAACTGACCATTGCAGGCGCACTCAAGCAGCGTCCGATCGATGTCGTAAAATCATACACCAACGATGTCCATATTCCTGCGGACGCCGAGATAGCGATCGAGGGGTTCATCATTCCACATAAACGCGTATTGGAAGGCCCATTTGGAGAATTTCCAAAATACTACACCGGTCAGGACCTGCTTCCCTACATCAGGATTACCTGCATCACCCACCGCCGCAATCCGATTTATCGCGTCAACAATCCCTCCGGGATCGAGAACGTCATTATCGGCGGAATCCCCCGGGAGTCGTCCATTCTGGAGCGAATGCAGCTCAATTTTCCTAATGTGCTGGATGTTCGCCTCACGTCGGGAGGGCTCGGACGTTTTCATTTGATCGTGAAAATAATAAAGAAGCAGTATGGCGAAGCAAAAAACGTTATCGCCTGTGCATTTGGCTGCCATTACGACATCAAAATGGTGACTGTCGTCGATGAATACATCGATATCAACGACAGCGAGCAAATCGAATGGGCAATCGCAACCCGTTTTCAGGCTTCTCGCGATCTGGTCATCATCCAGCACGGTCTGGGTTCTAAGCTCGATCCTTCGGGAGACAAGCGCGGATTGAATGACAAGATGGGCCTGGACGCGACCAAATATCTGGGCGATGACGAACGATTTTATGTGTCTCGCATCCCGCCTAGCTTGGGCAACGTCTATGACCGACTAGCGAAGGACAGTCAATCACTCGCCAGCTATTTGAGGTCGTAATGTGTACACGATGGGCGAGTTCGCCGGCACTTACATCCCTCCTTTGCGGTCGAGGAGCGCCCGTCGCCTGGCCGTGCGCTGGGCCGCCGCGCTTTTGCTGGTGTGGCGTGCCTGTACGGCGCGAACCGTGTCGGCTGTATGTATTCGGCCAAGCGGTTGCCGAGCGCGGGCCTCGGCGTACAGTACGTCCTGAAACCTGCTCACGGCATCTTTGCCAATATGGAGTTCGCATTCGGAAAGGACGACAAGGCCGCCCTCTTCAAGATGGGATACGCATCCTAAGCCGATCTCGGTCTTCGGCCAGCTTCAATCGTCCCTGCTTCGCCGCTCAGCCGCAATTGCTTCGTTACCCCAGATCATCTATCAATCACTGATTTCAGGCTGTGGCCAGATGACCGGACGTGGACTTGGACAGTCAGTCACGGAAACGCCGAGAGCGTCGTTTGCTGGCCGTGTGGTGAAACCGACTTCATCCGTAATTATGAATTTTCGACCGGAAGCACGAACCATAGCCGGATAAAACAATTTACGAATATATATGACGATTGGGTGATTGATCGGATCGTCTTCCATACCCGTCGCCTGGACAACGCGATATTCGCGTTACACTTATAGATTGATCTGTTACTGCCGTCGCTTTCGATATTAGCAAGAACCGATACAAGTGGGATGTTCGGATTGATACTCGGATTTCTTGCAGCGAGACTGTTCTTCCGCAGCCGTTGATCGATAGGCTTTTCGAGTTCTGTCGGCGGGCTGGGCTTCGATATGCAGCAATTGACTTAAGAGAATTGGCCGATGGGGACCATTGTTGCTTTGAAGTGAATCCTGCGGGACAATTCCTCTATCTCGATCTGATCGCGGGGTACGCAAATCTGCAAGCTCATGGCCGAAGCGCTTCAGGGGGAAACGCCGACAGAATATCCAATCCCGTTCGTCCCGGAGCATCTGAAGGATAGGGAGGCCGCCAAACGCGTGGTGCTGGAACAAACTGTTCCGCTGAACAGTGTGGGCGATTTAGTAACCCATCTGTTTTGATTGCATGAGAGTTCGCGGGCACTGCTGGAAATTGGATAGCGGTCTGCGCCCTCAACCTCGCCGCGAGGCAGCCGTTTTTGCGAGCGCGCCTTGTTAGACGCGGCAGCAAGGCACACGTTGCTCCGCCTTAGCGAACAGTTTGTCTGCCTGGATAAGTTTATGTCAGCATCTGCGGCGCGTCGCTGCTTCGCTGGCCGAGGTGCGTGGCCGGGACTATCCAGTTGACGCTACCTGATAGTGAGACCGCGCAACTGCCCGATCCTATGCGTTTCAAGGTCGAATGAAATGGCCGATATCAGGGAGGGACCAGCCGTCTCGGTGTCTCGGTACGATCGCATACGAATGTCCCTCCATGGCCGAAAGTGTGCATTGCCGCTGACGCTTAACGGACTTACCGTGGTCGGACAGGCAAGTTTCGCCGGTCCCTGGATGCAACTAATCGTCTATGTTTGCATACCCCTGGCATCGCAACGAGCTCTGCAGAGATCTGGGGTTTGGGCACAGGGACTTTCATGAGAGAGTGGCGGTTGGCGAATCGGAATCGGCAGGGTGCGCCGTCGGGATGTGTTGGGTGACCTCGCTTAGTTTCACCAGTCTACGCGATGCTTCTCTTCGGTCTCCTGATGGCGCCGATCGTCGTCGACGTGCAAGTAAATGCTAGTCGTTGTCAGCGAGGCATGTCCGAGGTTGTCGCGCACCGTGCGCAGATCTACCTTGCGGTCGGCCATGTGCGAGCCGGCGCTGTGCCTGAGCCAATGCGCGGACGCCTTCTCAAGCAGATCGGCTCGCGCGCTCGCCGTATCGTCGCCGCGAGTTGGAGTGGCAGCAGGCCGAAGAGGCTGCCACGCGCAAAGCGCTCGAGGCGCAGATCAAGCGTCTCGGCGAGGAGGCCGTCGCACGCGAGCGGGAATTGGAAAAAGTACGTGATATTTTCTCGCGGGATCTGGAGAAGCTGCGCGAGACGGCCAGCCGTGCTGAGGAGCGCTTACGCGCATCGGAAAAGCGGGCGCTCCTGGAGATCGATCGGGAACGCAGCGCCACGGCCAAGGCTCAGAAGGAACTGGCCGAGGTGGCCAAGCGGGCGGAAAAGCGAGAGGCCGAGCATCGTCGCACCGTCGAAGCGCTGCAGACGCAGCAGGGCGACACGCGCCATCAGAACGGGGTGCTTCAGGGCAAGCTCGCCGCGCTCGAAGCGGCGCATCAGTCACTTCAGGAGCAGTTGAAGTCGCTGCGCACCGCGGCGCGGCCGCCTACGCGCCGCGTACCCGCCGCCGAAGTCAGTCCGCCTGCCAGGCGAGCCGCTCGAAAGGCAGTGGCTGGCAAAACGGCGAGAGTGAAAGGTCGCCCTTAGATAATGACCGGATGGCGCGGACGGGTGGTGGTCTACGATCGAAAAGCGCGCTAGCCGCGTCGTCGGCTGACAGGAGCGAACAGATGAGAAGATCAGCAGAGAACAAGTTGCGGGTGGTGGCGGTGCGCATCGACCCCGTCATCGAACAGCGGTTGCGGGTGCTGGCAGAGGCCACGGGGCGAAAGCAGTCGTTCTTTTGTGTGTCACGAACGCAGGCGTGAGCCTGCGGTGCTGTACCGAAGATGGGAGTAGGCCTGACGATGCACCCAGCGAAGTCAAAGATCGTGTATTGCAAGGATAGCAATCGAACTGGCACCTATGCGCCCGCGATCCGCTGCGTCTGCCGCAGCGTAGACGCCATGAGATATGCCACGCGCAACCCCGATAAAGACGCGCTTTCTCTACGGAACATGGGCGTGGCAGAGATCTTCGGACCGGGGACAACCGTACACGAGATCGTCGCGCGGCTCGTGCGGCTGGTCGAAACGAGCCGCTTCGGTGTGTCGGCCTGGTCAAGATGCGTCACTGATCTAGACCGAAAGAGCTCTACGGTTGACTCAGGTCCGCGTGCGCGGTGATCACTGCTGCCTGCCGCCGTGCGCCGACCGACCGTGCGATGGCTGTTCCGATCGCGAGCACTAAAAGACATGCGGTAGGAACAAGCATCGGCGCAGTGTGGCTCTCGCTGATCTTGCCGACATAGGGCATGAGGTTTTGACCGAAGAAACCTCCGAGATTTCCGATGCAGTTGATGGCCGCAACACTCGCTGCGGCTCGAGCACCCGAGAAGAAGCGCGGCGGAAGCGACCAGAAGCACGGATACAGCAAAGGAATACACGCCCCGCCGAGGCACAGTGCAATGAAGCGAAGGGAAACGGTTGGCAATATCAGGCTCGAGGCGAAGCAAACGACTCCAACGCCCGCAACGACGGTCATCGCTCGGAGGACAACGCGCTCTCGTTTGAGCTTGCCCGGCAGCCACAGCAGGAGCAAGGCTGCCAGTGCCCACGGAATCATGTTGAGCAGTCCGTTGACCGTCGACGAGACGCCATAGCTTTTCACCAGTGTAGGCATCCAGTAGGTCACTCCATAGAGTGACGTCGACATCAGCATGTAGGTTGCAGCGAACATGAGAACCTTGGGGTCGATGAATGCAGCCCAGGGATGCGACGCCTTCGCCTCGGTAGGCGCCTCCCTTTGAAAAGCCGCCAGTACAATTTCCTTCTCCGCCTGCGAGAGGAATGGCGCGACTTGAACCGAGTTCGGAAGATACTTCAGCGCGACAAAGGCGATGAGGATGGCCGGAATGCCGGTTGCGATGAACACCCACTGCCAGCCCTGCAAATCCCACGTGCCGCCGAGCGAAAGCAGCAGGCCACCGACAAGCGACCCCAGCATGTTTGCCAGTGCGCTACCCAGGGTGAAGAACCCAAGCACGCGCGTTCGATAGCTCTGCGGGAACCATTGCGTGAGGTAGTAGATCACGCCAGGATAGAAGCCTGCCTCAGCTACTCCGAGCGCGAACCTGTAAAAGTAAAACAGGGGCAGCGACTTCGTAAAGGCGAGCAAGACAGTGATGATGCCCCACGTAATCATGATTCGCGCCAGCCATGTACGCGCTCCAAAGCGGTGGAGCGCCAAAGTGCTCGGCACTTCGAACAGCAGATAACCGATGAAAAACAGTGATGCGCCAAAACCGTAGGCCGCCTCGGTCATCCCCGATGCTTGCACCATTTCAAGCTTTGCGAATCCGACATTTTGCCGGTCGATGAACGCGATGAGGAACATCACGATGAGCAGCGGCATGAGTCGCCACGCCATTTTTCTCATCACATGCTGTTCAGAAATCGGAATCGAATCCATGTACCCCCCAGAAATGTGCCTGCGACACCGGTCCCTCGTGGAGACGGGCAGTGGCATCCGACGCAAGATATAAACATATATATCTTTATATCTCTGGATGACACGGGCGAACTATGAGGTGTTACCCGAACGATGCAGGGAGCAGCCGGAGCGCGAACATAAGTCGGTCGGGGCGCAAAAAGGCACGCGCGGGTTGCGCGTAAAGCCGGGAGAAAGTTGTCTGTCAAGGAGCCCGCGCACGGGCGGGCTAGAGAGGGAGGGTTACCGGATTTCTACTTGATATTGGAACCCTGTCGCGGCGCCTCGCGTTGTGCGCCATTCAATCGGTGTTCCGGCGAAGTCCAGCGCCACTCGATTGACCATAATAACGGGGCTGCCGACGTCAACGTGAAGTGTCGCCGCATCCTCTTGATTGGCCTGTTCGACGGTCAGGGTTTCAGTAGCCGATGCCACTATCTGCCGGCAAGCCCGCTCGTAGAGGGGGTACATGAGGTTCCCGAAATCGTCGAGCGGAAGTGTCGCCAACGCATCGAAGCGGGGTCGGGAGAGCCAGATTTCCTCGCGGAGAACCGGTTTCGAATCGATGAGACGCACTCGGGACAGGTGAATGCTCTTTTCGGTCGGCTCCATTTGAAGCGCATCGCGAATCGCCTTGTTCGGCTTCACGATCTCACGCTTCAAAACTCTGCCGATCGGCTGGACTGCTTGGCCTTCCGCCGATTTGAACCGAAAGAAGCGAAAGAGGGATGAATCGAACCGCGGTCGACGCACAAATGTTCCTTTCCCTTGCGTGCGCGTGACGACGCCTTCTGCTACGAGCAATTCGATGGCTTTCCGTAGCGTACCGATCGAGACGACATAGGCCTCGCAAAGGTCGGCCTCGGTCGGTAGCGCCTGCTCGGGCGTCCATTCCCCATTGGCGATTCGACGCACGAGGTCGTCGCGGATCAGCTGATAGCGCGGAAGCCGTAGGTCGGCATTAGCGTGGAAGGAGGCCGTGTTCATGATTCATATAGTTAACCACAACTCTAGCTCTCCGTGTGGATCACAGCAATCTCCGCGGGTTAATCCCCCGACGGATCAGGACAAGTCCGTGCCATCCAACGCACGATTCGCTGGTTTCGGGGTTTAAGACCGTCGCTTGCGCGTCGCAGGCCTTCGGGCTTTTTTGGCTTTGGGGGAGACGGAGCGCTGGCTGGCATCTTTCGGCAAGCGCCGAGGATCGCCAAGGAGCTCGACCAGCCGTGTCTCGCATTCGGAAAACGAGTACCCGCGCCGCTGCGAGACCACGAAGGTGAGGGGGCGCATGTGCCATGCGCGCCGTTGAAGTTCGACAAGGCTTCCATTCACGAGGTCTTCCGCGACGATGTGATGCGGCATGTGCCCCCAGCACAAGCTTCCCTTTAGCAGATCGTGTTTCGCGCCGAGGTCATTCACTCGCCATTGGCGTTCGCTGGCAACCCCCTGTTGTGTCTTTTCTGCATCGGGCTGATTGTCGGTTACGACGAGCTGGATGTGCCGGCCAAATTCCTCCCGCGGGATCGGCCCCGCGGTTGCGGCTAGCGGATGCGATGGCGCGCAGACGGTCACCATTCGCGCCTCACATAAATGCTGCCTTTCTATGGTGCCTGGGCTCAACTCCGGCACGTCGGTGATCGTCACTGCCAACGCGCACGTGCCTTCGAGAACCAGACGCTCGCCGCCTTGCATCGTCGTCATGCGCAGATTGATTGCAACCGTTGGAAAGTCGGCCTGCAGGGTACGCAGGCATTCGATTAAATGCGCACGCGCAAAATAGGTATCCACGGCTATCGAGACCTGTGGGACCCCGGCCTCGGCGATCGACGCCGCGCGCATCTTCATTTCCTCGGTGCGTGAGATCACCCCGCGAGCATCGGGCAAGAGGCTGCGGCCCGCGGCCGAGAGCGTCGCTTTCCGAGTATTGCGCTCGAACAGCACTACATCAAAGGCGCTCTCGAGCGCGTTGATCGCGTGACTGATCGCCGACTGTGCACGCCTCAGTTCCCGTGCAGCCCCGGAAAAGCTTCCCTGGTCGCACACGGCGACGAAGGCCCGAAGTTGATTGATGGTGACGTTGTCGAGCATAGATATCTAAAAAGTAGATGGCACTTATAGATATTCAGTCAATTGGCTTCATGAAACAAGAGTCTCAGAATGGTGTTTGTCACTTTTGTTTCGAAGGAAGC
This sequence comes from Caballeronia sp. INML2, assembly GCF_023631365.1. Classification (NCBI taxonomy): domain Bacteria; kingdom Pseudomonadati; phylum Pseudomonadota; class Betaproteobacteria; order Burkholderiales; family Burkholderiaceae; genus Caballeronia; species Caballeronia sp. INML2. The sequence goes on from NZ_JALQDH010000089.1 coordinate 8,487, forward strand.
ACGACATGAACAGACTGAATGGAAAGACCGCTGTGATCACCGGCGGCGCCACCGGCATCGGCCGCGCCGCGGCAAAGCGCTTCATCGAGGAAGGCGCCTTCGTCTTCATCTTCGCCCGCCGGCAGGACGCGCTCGACGCCGCTTTGGCTGACCTTGGGCCCAATGCCCGCGCGGTGAAGGGCTCGGTCTCGGATCCGGCCGACCTCGATCGACTCTATGCGGCGGTGAAGGCCGAGCGCGGAACCCTCGACATCGTCTTCGCCAATGCCGGGGCGGGAAGCCAGCTTCGGCTAGGCGAGATCACCGCCGGGCACATTGACGAAACGTTCGACACCAATGTGAAGGGTTCGATCTTCACGGTCCAACAGGCGCTGCCGCTAATGGGCGAGGGCGGTTCGATCATCCTGACCGGATCGAGCGCCGGCACCACGGGCGCCCCGGGAATGAGCGCCTATAGCGCGAGCAAGGCCGCAGTGCGCAACCTCGCTCGGACCTGGGCGGAGGACCTGAAGGGCACCGGCATCCGCGTAAATGTGCTGTCGCCCGGGGCGACGGCCACCGAACTCGCGAAGGAGGCGCTGGGCGAGGAAGGCCAGAAGGCTTTCGCCGCGATGACGCCGCTCCAGCGGATGGCCGATCCGGCAGAGATCGGAGCGGTGGCCGCCTTTCTCGCGTCGCCGGACAGCAGCTTCATGACCGCCAGCGAGGTCGCCGTCGACGGCGGCCTTGCGCAACTCTGACGCGCTGCGCCCTGCCGGTCACTCCATTCGATACTCGCGGCTCGCAGGGCGTTGCAAACCAAGGAGATTAAATGAGCTACGCAATTATTGGTTTCGGCAAGATTGGCCAGGCGCTTGCCAAGGCGTTTGCCCGAAGCGGCATCGAAGTATGCGTCGCGACCACTCGCGACCCGGAAAGCTTTGCCTCCGCTGCCGCCGCCATCGGACCCACGATCGTTCCAACGAAACTGGCTGAAGCGGTCGAGGCGGACATTGTCTTCTTGGCTGTACGTTTCGAGTCGCACCAGGATGTCGCGAAGGCGTTGCCGAGCTGGCACGGGAAGACCATCGTCGATGTGACCAATGCATACGGCGTGTCCCCCGAGGAACTGGGAGGGCAAGCTTCGTCCAGGTTCGTCGCGCAGGCTTTCGCTGGCGGAAGGCTGGTCAAGGGCTTCAATCATCTGGCCGCCGCGGTCCTCGCGCAAGACCCGTCCGTACATGGTGGGAAGCGAGTCGTGTTCCTGGCGAGCGACGATGACGGCGCCGCAGCGGAGATTGGAGCGCTTGCGGAAGATCTCGGTTTCTCGCCGATCGAACTTGGCGGACTTTCGGAAGGTGGACTGCTCGTGCAGGGGCGCGGAAACAGCTGGGGTCAACTGATCTTCAAGGACCTGGTCAAGTTCGACTGATGAAATGGAGAGAATTCGATGAGCACTGGAGAGAATGTCCGGATCGTGAAGGATTTTTTTGCAGCAATCGGTCGCGGCGACGAGCAAGGTCTGATGGCGTTGGCTGCCGAAGATATCGAGTGGATCATTCCGGGCGAGGACTGGCCGCTGGCTGGCACGCACCGCGGGCACGCGGGATTGGCCAAAGTGCTTCAGAAGGCTTCGAACGAGGTGGAAATGACATACCTGGCGCCCCCCGAATTCGTCGCGCAGGGAGACCGGGTTCTGGTCATCGGCGTCGCTACGGGCAAAATCAAAGCGACGAATAAGACGTTCAAGGACGATTGGGTCTTCGCCATTACCGTTAGAAATGGCAAGCTCGCGAACATCCGGGAATATATCGATACGCAAGCCCTGGCGCGGGCCAGCGAGACGGACGCGACCCCTCGATCCTGACCCGGCTTTCGGCATGGTCATGAATGCTCAGGCGACCGTTGCCTCCGGTGGATGCTTCGCAACATAACGTCCCGGCGCGGGCTCGATCGGCGCGAACTTCGCGCTGCCCAGTTTCTTCGGCGCGGCGACCTGCTCGCCCGCGTACGTTTGCAGCCACTTGCTCCAGTGCGTCCACCAGCTTCCCGGCTGCGAAGTGGCCGATTCGAGCCACGCTTCTGGATCGTCGCCGAGCTTGCCGTCGATCCAGTAGGAGCGCTTGTTCTTCGATGCAGGATTGATCACGCCCGCGATATGTCCGCTCGCGCCGAGCACGAACTGCGTCTCGCCGCCCAGGAGACGCGTCGACTGGTACGCGCCCTTCCACGGAACGATGTGATCCTCCTGCGTCCCGAAGATATAGCTCGGCATGGCGATGCGCGCGAGATCCACCGGCGTGCCGCACATGGTGAGCCGCCCCGGCTGGCAAAGATTGTTCTCGAGATACATGTTGCGCAGATACCAGGCGTACATCGGCCCGGGCAGGTTGGTGCCGTCGGCATTCCAGTAGAGCAGGTCGAACGCCTGCGGCGCGCCGCCCTTGAGGTAGTTGTCGACGACATACGGCCAGATCAGGTCGTTCGCACGCAGCGTCTGGAACACGAAGCCCAGTTCGCCGCCCGAATAAATGCCGCCGCGCCCGATGGTCTGCTCGCGCTGCGTGACGCCCGCCTCGTCGATGAATACGCCCAGGTCGCCGGGATCGCTGAAATCGAGCATCGTCGTGAGCAGCGTGAGGCTCGCGACCGGATCTTCGCCGCGCGCGCGCAGTACCGCCAGCGCCGACGACAGAATCGTTCCGCCGACGCACCAGCCGACCGCATTGACCTTGTCGGCGCGGCTGATCGCCTGGCCCACTTCGATCGCTTTGATCGCACCGCTCTCGATGTAGTCGTCCCAGGTGATGTGGCCCAGGTCCTTGTCGGGGTTTCGCCACGACACGAGGAAGACGGTCTGCCCCTGTTCGCACGCGAAGCGCACGAACGAATTCGCCGGCTGCAGGTCGAGGATATAGAACTTGTTGATGCATGGCGGCACGATGACGAGCGGCCGCTCGGCAACCTTCTCCGTGAGCGGCGCGTACTGGATCAGTTGAAACAGTTCGTTCTCGAATACCACCGATCCCTTCGAGACCGCCACATTGCGCCCGACTTCAAAGGCGCTTTCATCCGTGATGGATATGCGTCCGCGCCTGAGGTCTTCGAGCAGGTTCGCGAACCCCGTGCGCATGCTCTTGCCCTGCGTCTCGATCGCGGTTTGCATCGCCTCCGGATTGGTGACAGCGAAATTGACCGGACTCATCGAGTCGATGAACTGGCGCGCGTAGAAACGCAGCTTGTGCTTCTCCTTCGCGTTGATATCCGCGGCTTCGACCATATCGTTGAGCAGCTTCGAATTGAGCAGATAAGTCTGCTTGAGGAGGCTGTACCACGGATTGTCGTGCCAGGAATCCGACTTGAAGCGGCGGTCGCCGCGCTCTGGCTGAATGGCGGGCTCTGGCTTCTGGCCGGTCGCGCTCGCCATCATGCCCGCATAGAGCGCCATCTGCTGCTGCCAGTAATGCGCCTGAGCCTGCGCGAGCGCCAGCGCGGGCAATGTCCTACCGGACTCCGAACGCGCGTCGGTCGTGTTGCCGGCCACGCCCATATAGGCTTCCAGCAGCGTCTGCCCGGATTTGAAAAACCCCCGGACGAACTCCTCCGGCATGTTGAACGGCGAGGCCATGTTGTCTCCCTGGGGTCATCGTCAAAAGCACGCCGCGCGCCTTGTCATCAGACAGGGCGCGCCGAAGTGCAGCATTCCGACTGGACGAAACCGCGCTATTTTCGCTGCAGCATCTTCTTTATTTCGTCTACGTGTTCGTTGGCGCGCTGCGTGATGTTCGCCATCGTGTCGGCCTGCGACTTGCGTGCGATTTCCGCGAGATCCTTGATGTCTTCGAGCGCTTTCACGCAGGCATTGCGTACGAATTCGTTTTGCTTGCCCGGATCGCTGATGCCGGTTTTCGCCGCTTCCTGAATCTCCTGCATCGCGCGCGTGAGCATGTCGGTCTGCTTGCGGACGAGTTGTTGCATGGACTCGTACGCGGTCTTGTTCGCTTCGACGATAGCCTCGATGTCCTTCTTGCGCGATTCGACCAGTGCCGACATGTCGACGCCGGGCACCTTGAACCGTTCGAGCATCCTGGTCAGATCTTCGAAGGGATTCTTTGGGTCAGCCATGACTGTCTCCTGGGTTGTTTGTGTGATGCGGAGGGCTCGGATCGCGATGCTGGATTCGCGGAACGCTCGTGCGGTTCGCCGGCTTGGTGGCGCCGTCGAGACCCAGGCCTCGCGGACATCACTTTACGCCGTCCGGGCGCAGCGTGCTCCGTGCTTTGCACAAGATGTTCCGTGATTACGCCGTGTATAGCGTGATTAGAAAGATTGCGAATCGGTAGCCTGGAACGATGAGGCCAGCCGTCAGCGCCAAAGTTGCCGCTTTAACGAGCCTTGTCACACCGTGAGAGCCGAAGACTGGCAACAACGCCAGGAACACATAACCGCCACAGAGGCTCAGATTGATGATCGAAAGAAGGTTGTCGACGACGGGTGAACTGAGTCCGAGGCCGCCGAGACGGACCTCGATGGCCGCGACGCCGAGCGCGAGCGAGAACAGCAACAGCAAGAACGCATAGAGATGGAGCGAGAAATAGACAAATGTGACGAATGGCTTGCGCGCGCGGAGGAAGGTCGTCCACAACAACAGCGTGAACGGAATCACCATGAGAATAATGAGTGACTTGGCATTGAGCACGGCCGCACGATCGAAAATGGACGTGTACTGAGGCAGGTCCGTCCGTAGTTTCGCGACGCGTTCGGCCACCAGCGACCGCGCGAGCGGACTCCGGTCCTGAAGATAAAGATGGGACTGCAGCGTCGAGCCGAAGACCTGGGTGTCGGTCAGCGACTGCATCGCGAAGAAAAACGCGTTGGCGCTGAGAAACAGTTAGAACGGCGGCACATAAGGCATCCGCTTTCCGTTCAAATGCGCGACCGTCAGCTCGCCGGGATGACGCAGCAAAATCCAGATCATGCGAAGCAGGCGCCCGTCGATGGTCGTTACCGCGTGCAGGACCTTCGCTCCGATCCCGCGCAGGGTAAGGTCGGGAGGCCGGAGCGCGCTCTCGCCGCACATCGGGCAGAACGGTGTGGTGACGCGATTTGCGCACGTCGGACATATCCAGGGTTCGGTCGCAGACATGACGTCCTCCGTTGGACCGCTCGTACACATGGACTAACAGAGTCGATTGTGAGCCCTGCGACCGTATCATCTGCGCGATGCAGCGACGAATCTCACCCGTCAAGGGGGTGCCACGGGCTCTGCGCCATAGAAGCAGTCTAGACGACGAACGGCTCCGCACGGGCGCGCTAGCTCGGACTCCCGAGCTACCGCGTGCCACTACTACACGGCGCGCTCAGGCAACCTGGACAGCAATGGCCCGAGACCTTCTGCAATCGTCAAATGGGAAATCACGGCATCTCGGAGCTTCGGATACGGAAGTTCTGCGATCATCGCCGTCTGCACCGCGGCCAGCACTTCTCCCGCTTCCGAGCCGATCATCGTGAAGCCGAGAATGCGGTCGTCTTCCGCGCCGACGAGCACCTTCATGAAGCCCTGCGTTTCGTCGGTCGCTTCGGTTCGCAGCACACTGCTCATCGGTAGCGTCGCGACGCGCGCGGCGATGCCCTCGCGCCGCGCATCGGTTTCGCTCAGGCCGACGCGCGCGAGCGGCGGATCGGTGAACAGCGTGTATGGAATCAGCCGATCGCCGGTGCTGCGATGTCCGCCCGCCATGTTGTCGCGCACGATCCGGAAGTCATCGACGGAAACATGCGTGAATTGCGGGCTTCCCGCGACCTCGCCGATCGCCCACACATCGCGCGCCGACGTTTGCAACCGATCGTTCACGCGGATATAGCCGCGCTCGCCCAGCTCGATGCCTGCACGCTCCAGGCCGATATCGGCGGTGTTCGGAATGCGCCCGGCTGCGACCAGAATGTCGCTGCCCTCGATGGTCTGCTCGCCCGAAGGCGTGCGCACGACGACGCGCACCTGCGTGCCCGAGTGCCCCTCGACGCGGATCGTCTGCGCGTCCAGCACGACGTCGATCTCTTCCGCGCGAAGTATGCGCAGCATTTCGTCGCCGATGTCCGCGTCTTCGCGGGACATCAGTCGTGCACCGCGCTCGATGATCGTCACGCGGCTGCCGAAGCGCCGATACGCCTGCGCCATCTCGACGCCGATATAGCCGCCGCCCATCACGATCAGATGCGATGGCGCGCGATCGAGATCCAGCGCGCCGATGTGCGTCAACGGATCGGCCGACGCCAGGCCTGGCACATCCGGAATCGCGGCATGCGTGCCGACGTTGACCACCACCTGATCGCCGCCGAGCGTGCGGGTGCCGCCGTCATTGAGCTGCACCTCGATGGTCTTCGGTCCGACGAACCGTCCGACGCCCATGATCAGCTCGGCGCGGCTCGATGCATACGCCTGTACGTGAAACGCGGCTTCCCGTTCGACCATGCCGCGCTTGCGATCGCGAACCTTCGCCATATCCACGGCGACGGGTCCCGTCGCTACGCCGAAATTGGCGGCATGCCGCGTCAGATGCGCCACGCGCGCACTCCAGATTTCATTCTTGCTCGGCAGACACGCGACGGCGGGACACGAGCCGCCTACCCACTGCCGCTCGACCACGGCGACGCGCTGCCCCGAGCGCGCCAGATGCCACGCCAGAAGCTTGCCGCCCTGACCACTACCTAGAATCAACGTATCGAACTGTTCGATCTGAGACATGACCTTCTCCCAATCAGCTAACGGATGAATCGATGTGGAGCGGACGCATCCGCTCGCGAGTGTCTGCATTACTCGACGGGCGGAAAATCGACGTCGGTGTCGTTGATGCGGTTGAACGTGTTGGTGAAGATCGTCATGGCAATCGCCAGCGATATCTCCGCCAGTTGCGAATCGCGATAACCTGCCGCGCGGATGGCGGCGAGTTCGTCAGCGCCGATCGTGCCGCGCGTCGTCTGCAAAAGCCGCACGAAGCGGATCAGCGCATCGCGCTTGAGATCACCGGTCGGCTGGCCGGCGCGAATCTGCCTGAACTCTTCCGGCGTCAGACCGGTCATCTTGCCGAGCATCACGTGCGCGGCTACGCAGTAGTCGCAACCCGTCTGCTCGCTGATGAGCAGCTTGATGGTTTCCAGATCCTGCTTGCTCAGGCTGCTGGCGGCCAGCGCGCCTTCGGCGTCGAGCGCGGCGTTCAGCGTCGCGGGCGCGAGATGGCCGAGCGCCGCGAACAGATTCGGCACGCTGCCGCCCGCGATCTTGCGAACGCGTGCGTAGACGTCGGCGGTGTCGCCCGTAGCGTTGGCGACGGCGGGAATGGAGATGCGACTCATGGTGGACCTCATTCGGCGGTGGTTGGGAGCCTCCACTTTAGGGTCGCCGGATGAGCTTGTTGAGTCGCTAAATTCTCAATATCATGCTCAAAAGTCTCATCGTTTCATTCGAGGTAAGCATGTCGATGTCGATCGATTGGCTGAGCCGCCTGCTCGGCATGATGACCGTGCGCGGCCAGCTCGAACTTCGTTGTTCGTACGGCGCGCCGTGGGAAGTCATTTACGCCGATTCAGACGCGGGCGAGATGCCGTATCACATCGTTCTCGGCGGATCGGCCGTGCTGGAGACGCCCGGCGGCGGCAGGCCGCAACATCTGCGCGCCGGGGACATCGTGATGCTCACGCACGGTTCGGCGCATACGCTTCGCGATGGCAGCGGGGCGCGGCCGAAACCTGCCCGGCAACGCGCGGCGCTGAACCTGATCATCAGCGAAAACAAGGGCGCCGGCGAGCGTCTGGACATGCTGTGCGGACGGATCGTCCTGGCGCCGCCGCATGACCGCTTCGTTCGTGCATATCTGCCGGCGCGGCTCGTCGTCCGTACGTCGACAGCGAAGGGCAGCGGACAGGGCGCGGCGCTGGAACAATTGAATGGTCTCGTCGCGTTGATGCGCACGGAATCGATCGCCGACAATCTCGGCGGCTACGCGATGATGAACGCGCTGTCGGCGGCGCTTTTCGCGCTGGCGTTGCGTGCGAGCGCAGAGTCCGACGAAGCGCCCGCCGGTCTGCTGACGGTCGCGGGACATTCGCGTCTGTCGCCGGCGCTCGCCGCGATCTTCAACGAGCCGGCGCGCGACTGGACCCTGCCGGAACTGGCGAGTCTATGCAGCATGTCGCGCGCAACATTGATCCGTCATTTTCAGAACAAGGTGGGACGTTCACCCATCGATCTGCTGACCAGCATCCGAATGGCGCTGGCGGCAAATGAGTTGAAGAGGCCAGGCGTATCGACCGAAGTGGTGGCCGAGACCGTCGGCTATCAATCCGTGGCGGCCTTCAGGCGCGCGTTCAGTCAGCACTTCGACATGACGCCGGCGCACTGGCGGCGCTCGAATGTGGAGACGCAGCAGGCGCGTGTCGAAGACTGAGGATACGCGCCCGCGCTTACAACCGCGTTCAGGCGGAGAACTGCATCGCCAACTCGTCGTCCTTGATGCTGGCGATGGGTTGCAGTATCGAGCTATTGAACTGCCTCGGTTCGCGCCCGCTCGCGAGCATCATCGGCAGATCGGGATTGGCGAGCGCGCCGCGTCCGACCGTCACGATGTCCGCGCCGGACCCGAGCGCACCGGCGATACGCTCGGCCGTATGCAAGCCGCCGTTCGCGATGATCGTCGCGTTCGGCGCGTAGCGACGCGCTAGCGCGATGAGGCTGTCGCGTGTGCCTTCGAATGCGGGCTGCCACGCTTCGTGCTCGGTCACGTGGATGAAGTTCACGCCTGCGTCGGCGAGCGTGCCGAAGATCACTTCGGCGTCCGCCTCGCGGCCGGGCCACTTCGACGCGAAGTCGTTGACCTTGCCCTGTGAGATGCGGATGCCGACCGGCACTGCATCGCCGACGCCGAGCCGCACCAACTTCATGACATCGACGAGCAGTTGTACTCGCGCTCTCGTGCTGCCACCCCAACGGTCGTTTCTGAGATTCGTTTGTGCGCCCAGAAACTGGTCGAGCAGATAGCCGTTCGCGCCGTGAATTTCCACACCGCTGAATCGCCCGATATTCACCGCGCGCTGTGCCGCCTGCACGAAGCCGCTGATCGCTTCATCGATCTCGGCATCCGTCATCTGTCTGGGCTCGGGATACGGTCCATCGCCGTAATAGAACGCCATCTGTTCGCCTTTGGGCCGAACGGCCGATGGCGCCACCGTGTGCTTGCGATAAACATTGCCCTGACTCAGCGCGCCTGCGTGCATCAGTTGCGCGAACACGCTTGCGCCATGTGCGTGCATGTCGCGATTGAAGGCTGCCCATGCGCGCGCCTGTTCGTCATCGGCCAGGCCAGGCTGAAAACGGTATCCTTGCGAAAACGCCTTGTCGGTATAGATACCTTCTGTCGTTACAAGACCGAAGCCGCCTTTCGCGAACCGACCGTAGTAGTCGAACATCGTCTGTGTCGGATGGCCGTATTCGGTAGCCGTGATGCGCGTCATCGGGGCGACTGCGATGGTTGCGCACCGCAATGCCGTTGCCGTCGTACGGGGAAAGGATCTGCGAGGTGAAGTCGTTCATTTCGCGTCTCGTCAAGGAAGGAAAGTGACTTCATCCTAGGCGTTGGGAGGGCAGGAAAACAGACATCGAATGGTGAAGCCGCCGTAACGTTATCGGATATAAACCATGTTCCTTCCAGACGTTCAAACCTTCCTCGCCGTCGCGTCGGCGGGCAGTATTTCCGCTGCGGCGCGCCAGCTCGACGTCGTTCCCATGCAGGTGTCGCGACGCATCGCCGCGCTGGAAGAAGATCTCGGCGTGCGTCTTTTTCATCGCACGACCCGGTCGCTCACGCTGACTGCCGAAGGCGAAGCGTTCGTCCCGTTCGCTACGGCGATGGTGGATGCGGAATCCGGCGCGCGCGCCGAGCTTAGCCCGTTGCCGGGAAAGGCGTCGGGCGTGCTTCGTCTGACGGCTCCAAGCGGGTTCGGACAATCGGTCGTGCTGCCCATGCTTGCGAGTTTGCTCGAAGCCAATCCGGAGCTTCGCATCGACCTCGATCTTTCGGATCGTCAGGTCGATATCGTCGGGCAGGGCCTCGACGTGGCCTTGCGGATTGCGCCCTTGGAGGACTCCGAGCTGGTGGCGAAGAAGATCGCTCCCAATCCTCGCCTCGTTTGCGCCGCGCCGGCCTATCTGAAGAAACACGGGCGACCCTCGACGGTTGCCGATCTGGACAATCACGCCTGCATCCGACTGAGTGCGGTGCGACGGTGGCCGCTTGTCGTCGACGGAGCATTGATCCGCAAGCGCGTGCTTGTTTCACCACGACCAGTGTCGAAGCGGCGCGAACCGCTGCCGTGCAAGGTCTGGGACTCGCGCAGTTGACGTATTGGGACGTCTTCCGACAGGCAATTGGGAGAATTCGCGTTCATCCATGGTACCCACAGTAGCGAAATGCAACGCTCGATGGGTTTACGGAAATTTGTAACAGCTATCGGGAACGTCGCCTGGAGAAGGCGCGCCGCATCAACTCGTATGATGGTACTGCCGGGCCGGATGACGTCGTACCGCGTCGATGTCGATGCCGTCTAAAAGCCAGTGCAGTTGTTCGGTCGTCAACTCGATCACGGGCTGCTTCCGGGATGGCCACGCGAAATGGTCTGCCTCGAGGCGTTTCAACATCAGCCAGAAGCCCGAGCGTTCGTATAACAACAGCTTGACGCGGTTGCGTTTCCGATTATGGAAAGCGAACACGGCGCGAGCGAAGGGGTCGAGCTGCATCGACTGCTCGACCAGCGCCGTGAGGCTATTGATTCCCGCCCTAAAGTCAATCGGTTCGCGATGCAAATAAACGCGAAGGTCGGAATCAAGGCGGAACATCAATGCTCTCCCAGCGCGGCGATCAACGCCGCGACGAGTGTCGCATCATGCCGTGAGCACTCAAGTTCGACGGTTACCCCGTTCGGGAGATGCGCTGACAGGCGCGCCGTTGGTCGCGACGCAGTCGCTGATTGCTTGTGACTAGACGCCGGCGGCGCAGAGCCCTGTTCAATAGCTAGGACCGGGATGAAGGCCGCCGCTGACGGCTCGACCGTATTTCGTGCTGCACGAGCAGAGTTTGCTCTCTCATGTAGCCTTATCCACTTGTGAAGCTGGTTTGCGTTCACCTGAGCCCTAAGTGCGAGCCCAGCGATTGACGCTCCTGGTCGCAAGCACGCCTCAATCAGTCGGCGCTTCCCGTCAGGGTCGTATCGTCGTTTGCCGTTGGAGCACTCTCGAATGACTCGAAGTGGCAGAAAGTCAAACTCATCGTCGCTCATGGCTTGCGTCCGCAATGTGGGTTGCGGACGCAATCGTCGCTCTTAGAAGCCGACAAAGATAGGTGTGCTCGTTTTAGCGCTTACTCTCAAACAACCAGCAGCATGGCACCTTCCGGCACCGCCTACTACAGGATGACCGAGTGCCGGCTGAACGTTCGCGCCTCTCCAATCGGAAGCACGGTCCGCTCATACTTCGTTGATGACATCGGCAGCAGCGTCGTCTTGGCGGTGTCCTGATATTTCATTTTGTCTCGCGAATTGACACCCAGGGGGAGGGTGATATCCACTTAGGCTGCTATGGCATTGGCTAGAGTTCGGTCTTCTGAGCTATCGCTTCCGCCCTCAGGTCTCGCGGTTTGCCTCGAGGTAGGCATGACCACCGCGTCCCCTTCAATCACCACCTTGTTGAGCACGCGACAGATGGTGGTCAGTGACACGCGCCTCTTCTCAGGCAACAATGCAACCACCGTCACGGTGGCGTGGACGGTATCGCCGGGCTTCACCGGCGCCTTAAAGCGAAGGGTCTGGCTCAGGGTTCCCGGCCCGGGCAACCTGCCGGCGATGGCCGCTGAGATGACGCTCGCGGTCAACATGCCGTGCGCGATTCTGCCCTTGAACCGGGTGGTCTGCGCAAACTCTTCGTTGATGTGCATCGCGTTGTTATCGCCAGAGACCGCGGCGAACAGCACGACGTCCGCCTCGGTGATGGTCTTCGCAAACGTAGCGCTCATCCCCGGTTTCAAATCTTCGTAGTCGTAGCCGTTAAGCTCGTTCATAACTCCTCCGTGGTAGCGGTAGTCAGGCGCGAACCGACGCCTTTCATGACATGACTCGTGGGGCGCTTCCAACCGATCAAGCGCCGACGACTCTCCTACTGCGAGCCGGTACTGGAGGCTGATGACTGTCGAGCAGCGTCACGCCTCGATCTTTTTGAGGTCGAGGAGGTCCGCCGCTTGCAACGCGCCTTTTCGCTGACCCCCAGCCCCTTTCTGGATGAAACCAAAAGGTTTACCCAGCGGCAGCAGCACCCTGCCAAAGTAGGTGTTCAAGAACACGGCGCCAGCGCAATACAAGCCCAGCAATGAAATGAGCAGCTCCGAATAGGCGGCCAGCAAGGAAAAGAACTCGCGGTGGATACCCAATATCGAAAGCCCCAGCGACGGCAACAGAATATTGATCAGGCGAGCACCGCGTGAGCTTCTAATCTAACAAGGTTTCATCTCGACAAGCCAAAGCCATGAGTGCGTCGCGCACGCCGGGTCGACGATCTACGCAATAGACGTGTCGTTCGCCCAATCGGCGGAGATGGACGTGAAGCCTATCTAAATGAACTCCACACGAGTTTTTTGCTGCCGCACAAGGCGGTTGACTGTTGTCGCTGCCCCGGGACGGATCATCATGCGTCCCCTGATTTCCAGCGCCTGATCGACATCGGAGGCAAGCTCGAGGTGGATCTGCCGCCGGCAAGCCGGGAAGCCGCCAGCCGTGGCGCGAAATAGTGGCGAGCACACGTGTTTCCACGTTCAGTTAGCGATTGAACCAGCGGTATTGGAGCGCGACCGCGATGGTCTGGAAATTTCCGCCGATGCGTGTCGTTAACCCACGCGACCATGCGAGTTTGGTTGACCATTGTGCAGCAAGAGGAACCGACAACGTGATCCCATAGCGAGTACTGCTTTGCAGATCCGCGTTCTGGGCGCCGTTGATGCTTGTCCGGCCGCCCGTGAGATACGTAACGTCTGCGGCAATCCACAGTCCGGGCCGCCACGTGTAGCCTCCATGCCATTGGAACACGGCCAGCGGAGCCTGACTTCGTCGCTTGCCACCAAAAAAGTCTGTATTGTCGGTGAACACCCACACCCCAGCGGCGCCTTCTACAAACCAGTTGCCGACTGGCTGAGACAATCCGAGCTCAGGTTTAAACGCCCATCGGTTCGAACCCACATTAATGATACGGGCTGGCTGATATTGACCGGTCGGCGCCACCATGCTCAGGCTGGCGCCCAGTATGGTGCTCGGGCTACGCTGGGCAAATTCCTCTGGCGTGAGCGCGGGACCACCCAGCAGATTCGCGGCAAGCCGGAACCGTACATCGCCTAGCCCCGAACGCCAGGCCTGGCCTGGCACGCCTGCTACATTCCCCGTCAGGTTCGCATTGGCATAAGGAAGCAACACAGCAGCGCTGGCGACATGTCCCGCGACGCCAAAGCTGTGAGAATAGCCCAGTGAGTACGTATTGATTCGGGCTTGAAGATCGGTGATGGGCAGCGACGGGTCCAGCGAAACGTCGCCGGTTGATCGAGCATAGCCCGCCACCACGAAGTTCGTTCCAACCGGGACGGCCGAATAGCTGCGCGGCTCCATTTCCTGCGCGGACGCTAGTATGGACCACACAAGCAGTATTCCCGCCCACCGAACTGGAAGCGCCAAATATTTCTTTTTGTCGAACCGCAATCCGCAGGGCGTCCGACACGGACTGCGCAATGCGAGTCGATCGACGCTCCCGGCATTGTCATAAGTTGCTCGCGCCCGCTTGCAAACTGAGCGACGTACGGAGCGACCAGGCTCGATGCGCGAGCCGGATGCGCGCGTTTGACGTCCGAGAAAATCTCGGTGGTCGAGGAGTAGCAATATCTGTTTAATTACATCCCTGATTGTTCGCGGTCTTAACGCATGTCTTGCCGCTTGGGCTCTTGTATACGCCCTTGCCATTTTTGGTCTTCGCTTCTCCGCCCTTGCTCGTCTGGGTTGTGGTTACACCGTCCGAATCCTTCTCAGACTTCCAGGCGGTGCCGGTGTTGCGGTCATAGCCGCCGGCTTTCTGCCCGTTATCGCAGACTGTGCGCCCGGTGGCACTTGTTCTGCACTCGGCGAATGCATTAGAAGAGAGGACTACACATGCCAATATCACCATGATTTTCATCGTCGTCTCCGGACATTTTCGGCACAAGACCGTCGCTTTGGCGTGTGCGTGATTGAATGGTAGTGCATCGCTAACGTTATCCGGGCAATTGAATGGAGGGACGACGGTAGAGCCACGACTGCGAACATCATCGGCTCGCACTGTTCCGCAGTGGCAATCCTCGCATGGCAAGCTCCGCCGACACGGGTCAGTCGCGGTGTTGAAAGTCGGTGCGAACGGTTCGTTCGATACGACAACGGCGACCGCACCAGTCAATGCGATCGTGCTGACAATGCTGGTCTGTGGGAGATTTGTCGCTCTCGGGAACGAAGGTCTCGTGACTCAAAATTTGAGTGCGGCGATGGCCGCATTCGTTTCGCGAGGTCTCGGGGCCGGTTGCTGAAATCGCAGTTGGCGCGCCGTGCAACCGCAGCTCGAACTTCAGCACCCGACCCTCAACGGCCATATGTCGGCCGCTCGCGACTGACCGCTCCTGCGATGCCTTCAGACACCGGGAGATGATCGCAGACAGTTTTTGCTTCGGAGCGTCCTGTGCCGTCGGTGCACCGAGGAATGTGTAGGCACGCCCATGACGATGACTGGCTGATCGCTTCCTCACCGACGGCCAAACATGGGCGAACTGCGGCTCGCGAGCGCAAGTGCCTCCGCGCATTGCAGAACCTTAGGCCCGAAGGCGTCCATACGCTCGCGGGTCATCCGTATGGACGGCCCGGCAATACTGACAGTGCCAATCGGCTCGCTTTTTTCGTCGATGCGGATTGCAGCCGCAACCGCGCTGGTCCCTGCCTCATAGGCATCGAAGACGACGGCAAAGCCGCGTTCTTTTGTCTGCGCTATTTGTTCCATCAACGCTCGCAAAGTCTGCGGCGCGCCTGGGCCCATCTCGCGAGCGCGGTCCATTCCTTGACGCGACACGAGTGCCAGCGCCCGGTCTTCATCGACGGCCGCGAGAAACGCAAGCCCGTTCGCCGTCGCAGGAAGGTAAATCTCCAGACCGGCATCTGGATCATAGCGCAACCCGGTTCGCGCACCTTGCGCTTTCGCCACCCAAATCAGATCGTCACCTTCCACGACTGCGAGGCGAACCAGTTCTCCGCTCACTTGTGCCAGATCGTCGAGCAAGGGCTGCGCGGCGTCGGTGATGCCGGTCGCAGCGAGATAGCTCAAACCGAGCGACGCCAGCTTCACGGTCAGCATGTATTGCGAGCTGTTCGGATCCTGCTTGACGTATCCGCTCTCCTTCAAATCCGCCAGCACTCGATGCGCGGCCGTCCTTGGAATGCCCAGACGGTCGCCCACTTCTGACATTGGCAGGCCGTGCACGTTGTGCGCCAGAAGCTCGACGATGGCCAAGGCTCGGTCTCGGACTGCGGTCATATGCACCTTTGAGCGTGATGACGATGGATCTTAAATTTTAACCCATGTGGCTTTGCGATTCATCTGGAACGACAATCCGGGTTTACGCTCGATGTGGATTGATAATCCACTTGGTAAAGTAATCCAAATAACAAACCGCGAAGGCTGCCCCGTGAAACTTGCCATCGATTCATACAGCTATCACCGTTATTTCGGCGAGGTCTATGCCGGCCTCGAGCAGGATCCCGGAACGCGGATAACTATGCGGGACTTCCTCGACCGGGCGAAGGCACTGGGCGTCGCGGGTGTTTCTCTGGAGTCGTGCTTCATGCCGAATCCGTCGCCCGAAGAAATCGCCACGTTGCGCGCCGACCTAGACGAACTGAGACTCGAGCCCGCGTGGGCATGGGGCCATCCGTCCGGCCTCCGCTCGGGCGACGCACCCGAGGAAGTTGCCGACCTGAAGCGCCATACGGAAATAGCCGCTGCTGTGGGCGCGACGGTCATGCGGATCTGCTGCGGCGGCCGCCGCACCCGCCCCGACAACTGGAGCGACCACAAGGCAAAGCTCGTCCCACTTCTGACCGACGCCGCCGCGCATGCGAAGGGGCACGGCGTCGTGCTCGCCATCGAAAATCACATCGACATGCTCGCGGACGAACTGGTGGAGCTGATTGATACGATCGATTCGCCGTGGCTCGGCGTGTGCCTGGATACCGCGAATAACCTGCGCATGCTCGAAGACCCGGCCGTCGCGATTGAAAAGCTCGCGCCCTACGCCCGGGCGACCCACGTTAAGGACATTGCTGCCAAGGGTGGCGATCCGCGCGATTTTGCGTTCTGGCCGAGCGTGCCGGTCGGCCGAGGAATTATCGACATGCCACGCGCCTTCGCCGAACTACGCAAACACGGTTACGCAGGACTGCTCGCGCTGGAAATCGACTATCTACATCCCGCTTACGAGAGCGATGAGCAAGCCATCGCCGAAAGCATTCACTACATGCGAAGCCTGCTCTGAGCATGCCCGCCGCTCGCCAGAAATCCACAGGAGACAACCATGCCATTCGAGAAACAACTCAACATTCAGGAATTCCTGGATTCCCGGTCTTTTGGGCCCTTTCACTGGAAGATACTGTTATTGGGCCTCGTGGTCCTGATTCTCGACGGATTTGATGTTGTCGCGATGGGATTCATCGCGCCCGCAGTCGTCGCCGACTGGAAGCTCACACGCGCCGCGCTCGGGCCGGTGCTGAGCATGGGCTTGTTCGGGCTCGCGATCGGCGCGTTGACCGGCGGTCCGCTGGCGGACCGGTTCGGCCGTCGCAAGGTCATCATCGGCGCAATTTTTTTCTTCGGGCTGATGAGTCTCGCTTCCGCATGGTCGCCGAACGTCGAGGTGCTTTCGATCATGCGCTTTCTCACGGGACTTGGACTTGGCGCCTCTCAGCCCAATGCCGCGACGCTTGCCTCCGAGTACGCGCCCAAGAAGTATCGTTCGCTGATGGTGACGGTGATCTATTGCGGATTCACGTTTGGTGCGGCCGGTGGCGGCTTCCTTTCGAGTTATTTGATCCCGACTCACGGCTGGGCATCGATTCTGGTTGTCGGCGGCGTTGTGCCGATCCTGTTTGCGCTCGTCCTGTGCTTCATCCTGCCGGAATCCGCGAA
Organism: Caballeronia sp. INML2; assembly: GCF_023631365.1. Classification (NCBI taxonomy): domain Bacteria; kingdom Pseudomonadati; phylum Pseudomonadota; class Betaproteobacteria; order Burkholderiales; family Burkholderiaceae; genus Caballeronia; species Caballeronia sp. INML2. The sequence goes on from NZ_JALQDH010000089.1 coordinate 25,741, forward strand.
GTTTCTCGCAGTCAAACACGGTGGCCGACGCGCGCTCGAACGTATCGTCAACCAGATCGAACCCAACGCGGTCGATGCCTCGACGAGATTCATCACCGCGGAACGCGAGCACGCCGGCAAAGGCGCGATCAGACTTATCGTTGCCAAGCCGCACACGACTGTGACGCTCGCTCTTTGGGTCGGCCTCTTCATGAACCTGATGACGGTCTACTTCCTCAATAGCTGGCTGCCGATCATCGTGAAGGACAACAACTTTTCGCTTGCCGATGCCGCGCTGGTAGGCGCCATGCTTCAAGTGGGCGGAACGCTTGGCAACATCATCATCGGTTGGGAAATGGATCGCTTCAACCCGCACAAGGTGATGATCGGCACGCTCCTCGCTGCAGGCATCTTCACCGTTGCGCTGGCGAAGATGAGTCCGGGCCTCTACGGCCTCATGACCCTGGTTTTTCTGTTGGGCTATTGCATCAACTCAACGAACACTGGCTGGACCGCAATGGCCGCCGGTTACTATCCGACCGAGATGCGCGCCACCGGTACGAGCTGGATGACTGGCATTGGTCGCTTCGGCGCGATCTCGGGCGCGTCGATCGGCGCGGTTTTGCTCAGTTTCAAGTGGAATTTCGGGCAGTTGTTCCTTGCCTTGACCGTGCCAATCGCGATCGCCATCGTCGCGGCGTACATCAAGGGCCGCCGCAGCGCGGGCGCAGCGCCGGTGTTGCGCAACGCCACTACTCACTGATTCTCGGAGACCCTTTTTCTCATGTCTGATTCGAAGATTGGTCTTATTGGTGCAGGCGCGATTGGTCGTGCGCATCTTGTTGGCGCAGCGGGCGCCGAGGGGCTCGAAATCGTCGGCATCGCCGACCCGAATCCGGCGGCGCAGGCGCTCGCCGAGGAGTTCTCGATCCCGTGGTTCAAGGACCATCGCGCGCTCATCGACGAGACGAAGCCTGACGGCGCAATTGTTGCCACGCCGAACGCGCTGCACGTTCCCATGGCGCTGGAGTTGATCGCCGCCGGCACGGCAGTGCTAGTCGAAAAGCCGATCACCGATACGGTCGACGAAGGCTTGCGTCTCGGGCGCGCGGCTGCCGACGCCGATGTTCCTCTGCTCGTCGGCCATCACCGGCGGCACAATCCGATCGTCCGCACCGCGCGGGCTTTGGTTCAGGGAGGACAACTCGGGCGGCTCGTCTCTGCATCGGTGCTAGCGACTTTCCTCAAACACGACGCCTACTTCAACGAAGCTTGGCGCCGCACGCCTGCTGCGGGACCCGTCCTCATCAACCTGATTCACGAGATCGACCTGTTGCGCTTCGTATGCGGCGAGATCGAAAGCCTGCAGGCTGTTACGTCGAATGCGATTCGCGGATTCGAAGTCGAGGACACGGCGGCCACGCTGCTGTGTTTCAAGAGCGGAGCAATCGCAACGATTACCCTGTCAGACAGCAGTGCTGCGCCGTGGAGTTGGGATCTGTCGTCGGGCGAGAACCCGGCCTTTCCGAAGACTCCGGTCGAGAGTCATTTTTTGTGCGGAACTGAGGCGTCTGTCGCCTTGCCGACGTTGCGGATGTGGCGTTATCCGGGCGAGCGCGGCTGGTTGCAGCCGCTGCAGGACGAAGAGGTGCACTTCGACGCGGCCAATCCGTACATCGAGCAGATGCGACACTTCGGCGCGGTGATTCGGCGAAAAGAGCAACCGCTGACCGATGCGTTTGACGCGACCAGAACCCTCGAAGTCACACTGGCAGTTCGCGACGCCGCGCGTTCCGGTACGACGATCCGCTTTGGGTGATGCTAACGCATCGACAATCGGGAAGAGCCGCGATTAAGACGCGGTAACAAGAATGAACCCGGTGCGAAGGCTCGAAATGCATAAGTTCTATTCGACTGTCTGATCGGCTATCGCTGGCTGTTCGTGCTGACGGCGGTCGTTCGTGAAAGGCGAATGGCCGCATTCGCCCCGTCTCAAGTTATCGGCGGCAACGATTCGAACGTCGGCAGATGGCCGTTTGTTCGCGTTCCGACTCGCCACCGAAAAGCTGACACGGGCAACCCTAACGACAGCCCTGTAGAAGGTTCATCGAGCTGGCGCTCTCGGCCAGTAAGCGACGTTCGACGGGGATCTCGCTTGGTCACTCCGACGTCGGCTTGCCCCCTGGCAGCAGACGTTCCATTTGCGAAGGCGACCAGACTCCTGCCTCTTGCGGGAAAGGGGTAGTTGCCCGCTTGCTCACTTTCGTTGTGATGTGTTTTGATGCACGCATTCGCGTTAAAGGCAGCGACGAAGAATCCATCGCGCGCGGAGCCGGCTACCGCTTTCGCGCAGCGGACTCGCGAAACGCGTATTGCGTCATCCGATCCTGACGTTCGGGCGCGGGACGGCACCGCATCGCGCGCTGGAGGACATCGTCGACAAGCTCGCGCTCGCCAACGGCGTGCCGCTCGCAGATACGCGCATCACCGGTTGGACGTCGATTTCGGTGATCGTGCAACTCGTGCGCGATGGCCTCGGCGTGGCGGCAACCGACGCGCGGATGCGCCGCTTTTCGTGCTCGGCGCGGCAAACGCGACATGGGCGGCTGTCACGAATACTGCGAGTAGTCGGATCGACGCTTGATCGAGCGGCCAAGACACTCCGCCTGGCAAGAATGTCGCGTCGCTCGAGCGGACGCTCGCCGGGCTGGTCGCCCTTTGAGCGCGATCCCGCTCAAAGGGGCGCCCGGTCAAGTTGGATTGGGCGGATCAGGGATAGGCAGCCGCCGCGGCGAAATAGAGCACGACCGCTGTCACGACCACCGCAGTAAAGCCTAGATGAATCGCCACTATCGTCGCCAGGACTGCAGCCACGACGGACGTGCATGCGTTGACGCCCCACGCCCAGGGCACGAGCGTTTCGGCACAGCCGGCAACGCGGTTGAGCCCAAGCGGAAAGGGCATGCCCATCGCAAAGCCGAGCGGCGCGATGAGCAGCACGGCAATCGCTATTCTGACCGGGTCGGATAGAGGTATCAGGAACGAGAACAGATGGGGCAGCACGAGCAGGTAGCACAGCGAGATGGCAGAAAGGGCCACGATGGCGGTCGCCGCAGTCGACCGGTGCTTTCTGATCGTGCGCGGCCGTGTCGCGGAACGGGCGACCGGCACCTCGCGACCCTGCAGGCGCTGCGCGTACCGGCTTCCAAGTCCCGCGAACGAGAGGAACGCACACAGCACGACCGCCACAGCGTAGAGCGGGTGGCTCAGGAGCAGAACGAACTTCTGGATGAACGCGATCTCGAGGAACATGAAAGCGAAGCCGATCGCGACGAAATAGATCGCGACTCTGCTTTCCGATATCGCCGCCACCGAAGCCGTGGCGTCATTGCGGGAAGTGGCGTCCAAACGCGATGAACCGTGAGCCGTGCCCGTCCGGCGCTTCATCACCCACAGAGGAAAGAGGATCAACACGAAGGCCATGAATGTCGCCTGCAGCAGGGTGGCGATCAGTACCGGGTATCCCCATTCCAGCAAGGTCATGCCGCCTCGCCCTTTCAACGCGAGAAACTCGGGCAGCGATCGCCATTTGAAGAAGTGCAAGAAGTACGGCTTGTCGTCCGTGGCGGGGCGGATATCGAACTTGTAGCGCGCCCAGAACGTTTCTCGCCCGGGACTCAGCAGAGCGTGCGCGGCTTCGAAGAAGTAGGGCCTTTCAAGTACGTTGTAGCGATTCGCTTCTGCGGCCTGCATCCCCGGGTAGTATCCGACGTCGAACGAACGGGCATGGCAGAAGCTGCGCAGCGCGGCGATGTCCCTGTCATCGAATTCCCCGTTTTTGACCAGCAGCGTCGCGGTTTTCCATCCGCGGATCAGCATGAGCCGTCGATATGGTTGTCTTACACCGGCGTTCTCCATCGCCAGTACGGCCGTCGCAAACAGCTTGAGGACGTCGCGCGGGGGCAGCGTGACCCAGCGAGTGATCGCCAGTATGCCGCCTACGTTGAGATGACGCAGATAGTCCTGAAATGCCTCCACCGTGTAGAGGTAACTCTCGGAAAGGGAGTAAAGCCCGGCCGAGGTGGCACTGAAGGAGTCTAGCAGCGCGACCTGGATCAGGTCGTAGCGCTCACCGCGCGCAGCGACGAAACCACGCGCTTCGCCGGCGAACAGGCGAACGTTCGGTGCGCTGTACGGCTTGCCGGAAAAGTCGGCAAAGCGGTGCTGAACCGCTTCGACGATCTGTGGATTCAGTTCGACCGCGTCAATTGCGCTCGCTTCGTGATACAGCGCCTGCAATACGTCGCCTCCTGCCCCGCTGCCGAGCACGAGGACTTTGGGCCGCCGCAGCAGGTGATAGGGGAGCGCGGAGGTCATAGAGTCCAGATAACCGAGCGGCTCGCGCCGCCCGTCATAGCGATTGAGCGCGGACAGTCCGTCGCCGTCGGTGAATACGCCGAGTTGCGGCGGCGGTTCCATCGTCGCGTTGAGGCTAAGCCCGGGCGCATGTCGGAAGGGAATCGAGGGGCTTTCCACCACCGTGACGACACCCAGCGGGCTTGAGCTTTCGGCGACCACGTGCGCATCCTTTATGCGCAGAGCCTGGCTCAGTTCCTTGTACTCCGATGGCCGCAATACGATCCAGTCTCGCGGCAGGCCGGTGGCCAGCATGGCTGCGGCGCCGAGCAACAGGATCGGCAACCACTTCCGGTGCCAGCGGCATTCGACGCATGCCAGCGCCGCTGCCGTGATGCCTGCAGCGCCCAGTACCCGCAGCGCATCCAGCGGACGAAGCACGAACAGCGCGCCGATGATCGCGACGCTGCCCACGCCCGCTCCGCCAATGTCGAAACTATAGATACGCGGGATCTGGTCATTAAAACGTGTGAAGGTGAGACAGAGGCTGGTCGCGGCGCAGAAGAAAGGAACGAAAAGGAGCACGTAGATCAACAGCAGGCGCAAAGGTTCGCGCGGATTCCAGAGAATCTCCAGCGGGTTGAACGCAATGCGCTGCGCGAACGCGAACGAGGTGACCGCAAAGACGCCGAACAGGATTGCACCGGCTACAAACACGGCTGCGAACCGTGGCACGAGCCAGCGCTGCGCAAGCGAGACCATCGCGCCGGCTGCTCCGTAGCCCAGCAGCGCCGCGCTGATCATCATGTACGCGAAGTGATGCCATTGAATGATCGAAAAGAGCCGCATCAACAGCAGCTCGTAACCGAGGGCAGCGGCTGAAAGCAGCGAGACGGAGAGCAACGGCACGGCAGGCATGATGGCATGAACCTGAAGGGGATGCGGAGGGCGCGCGCTCAGCCATGCTGCGATGCGGGTTCGCGCGATCTCTTTGGGTCGCTCGTTTCAATGCCCGACGAGAGGCACGAAGCGGACGGGCAGTATCTGTCGGGTGGAGACGGTCCCGTCGTTCGCCTTCGTGATCAGCAGCAGGTATTGCGTCAGAAACTGCGCGCCTACGGGAATGACAATCCTGCCGCCGGGCTTCAACTGCCGCACGAGAGGAGGGGGGACGTGGCTCGAGGCGGCGGTGACGATGATGGCATCGTAGGGCGCGTGGGCTTCCCATCCGTAATAGCCGTCTCCTACCTTGGTTTCTACGCGCTTGTACGCAAGCCGTTGCAAGCGCTCCTGAGCCGCTTGGCCCAGAGGCTCGATGATTTCGATCGTATAGACCGCTCGCGCGAGGGTCGAGAGAATCGCCGCCTGATACCCTGAGCCGGTGCCGACTTCCAGCACGACGTCAGTGGGCTTGATCATCATCAGGTCGGTCATCAACGCGACGATATAGGGCTGGGAAATGGTCTGGCCATAGCCGATGGGAAGAGGCCGGTTCTCATAGGCGTTGCGCTCGTCGTCGGGTGGCACGAACTGGTGGCGAGGCACTTGGTTCATCGCGGCGAGCACGCGCGGATCGATTGCGGCTCTGCCGGTTGCGACGGAGGTTTCGGTCGCAAGCTCCGAGATGTTCCTGATCATCGTCGCACGAAGGGACGCGAAGTCATCGGCGGCGTGAATGCCAGAAGGCATCCACGCCAGTGTGATTGCGGGAATCAGGATACGCAGCCAGCGCAGCATGACTCGTTTCACCGTCCGGCCCCAGTTGGCTGTCTGCTGAAATTCTACGCCCGCGCACGCGAGGTCGGGCAGGGCGCGTCCGGCCGTTCGTCGTATGTTTAGCGCAGACTTCGAGCGCGTCGTCGTGTCGCCGCCAAAGGCCACATTGCCTCTGGAAAGGCAAAGGTCCGCATTCGAGTGGTAGAGCAGATCGGGACGGGAGTGAGGGGCGTCGACTTGGCAAGGGTGAAGAACGGCGTAGGCGTGCCGGAGCGCGACAACGAACCCGTTCCTCCAGCGAATAGTCGGGCGTGGTGTACCTCGAACTCGAGGGCATCGACGTTGACTCGTTCGCGCGTGAGGCTTGCTCGCGTGTACGCGGCGGTTGTATTGCGATTGCCCATAAAAACGGCGACTCAGGCCAGGCGGTCGCACAGTTGGACCACCTGGATAGTTGCGGGAGCGCGGGACTGTCTGAACGGTTCCGAACGACTCCGGTTGACCAAAGTCGGGACTACGTGCGCTAACGCACATTGCTTGCACGGCGGAAAAGCGCGAACCAAATGTTGTTGGTGTTGTGCGAATTTTCAACTATAAAAGGTCTCGGGAGTCTTAGCGAAAGGACGGCGTTCGTGCCACCACGTTCGACGGGCAGAGGGGTGCTTTCATGGTAAATCACCTACCGAAACGATTCGCAATTGCGGCAGTGCTGTTCGTTCTAAGCGGCAGTGCCCTCGCGAAGACTGAAACCTGCCATCCGGCATCAGAAAAGCAGATTGCTGCGTTGTTTGATCGCTGGAACGATTCGCTTAAAACGGGTGATCCTCAGAAAGTGGTGGCGAACTCCGCTCCACGCTCGGTTCTATTGCCGACCGTCTCGAACAAGCCGCGCGTGTCTGTCGATGAGAAATTAGACTATTCCAAGCATTTTCTCGAGAGCGAGCCCGATGGCACCATCGACTTCCGCGAAATCATGATCGAGTGCAATACCGCGATCGACGCCGGAACCTACACCTTCAAGTTCCGGGACGGTTCGATCGTCAAAGCGCGCTACACGTTCACCCACGTCTGGGACGGGCACAAATGGGTGATTACTAGCCATTATTCTTCCAAAATGCCGGAGAACCAATAAGCGGCGCCGGTGCGATTTGCCCTCGTGAACCACTGTGTCGAAACAGACACCGCCAGCATCACGCCGAGGCCGCCGTCCCCTTGCGGTGGTGACATCGTATGAAATTAATTCTTCGCTGGGGCGACGGGCGGTTTCGCCTATCCTTCGTTTGGCCCAACACCGCTTGCGATAGCTAAACAACGGCGCCGGCTGAATTAATCGTATCAAAGTCGGGCAACGCCCGGACAAAAGCGTATCCCCACTAGGCTTTCTAAGGAGTACTACTTATGGATAGGCGAGATTTTATCAAAAAGACCTCCGCGGTTGGCGCAGCCATTGCGACGACGAACGTCGCCGCCCAGGGCGCCGGGGACGGCCCAAGCGGCAAGCCCAACATCTTGTTCATTCTCCTGGATGAAATGCGCTTTCCCCGGGTGTTTCCGAAAGGGGTTCAGGACGCACGCGAGTTTCTCAAGGCCTATATGCCCCGAACGTTCGATTTGTGGAAGAGGGGAGTCAAATTTTCGGGCCACTACACCGCAGCCTCGGCGTGCAGTCCCGCGCGCGCCGCGCTCGTCACCGGGCTGTACACCCACCAGAATTGGTTGCTCACGACCATTTTGGATTCACCCGACACCAAGGTTTCGATCCAGCCGGTGCTGAACCGGCAGTTTCCAACCTACGGCAAGGTCCTGCAGTCGCTCGGCTATATCACGCCCTATATAGGGAAGTGGCATCTGTCGATCGTGCACAAAGGGCAAAGGCCGCTCGGGCTCTACGGCTTCGAAGGGATGACGTACCCGGATCCGACGGGCAGCAACCTTCAAGGCACAATTGGCGACCCGGGACAAGGCTACCTGAGCGACACGAACATCGCGGACCAGGCAACGCAGTGGTTGCAGCGGCGCAGGCCGGCCGACCCGCCCTGGTGTTTGACCGTCGGCTTCATCAATCCGCACGACAAGGAGTTCTTCCCCGCGGGCACGGAGTTCAAGCGCTTTACGGAGCTTTTTGCTTCGAACAACTACAACCCGAATGGCTATTCCCAGTGGATCGATTACACCGCAGGGCCCCCGACGTACAACTGGGAGTTCAACCCGCTGCGCAATCCGCCGCAGTACGGATATCCGGCAACTGCGCCGAACTGGGAGTCTGCCTCGCAACTGTCGGCCAACAAACCGCCGATGCAGACCTTCAACCGCACGCTGCAGGAAGCCGTCTGGGGTGGCGTGCAGGACACGCGAGGTACGGATTTCGAAATCTCGGCTTATCCAGTCAATCCGAACCTGCCGCCGCCCTCCGAGACGAAGGGGGTTGCCAAGGCGCCTTTCAACTATTGGAAGCGCGGGCTCGATTCCTACACACAGATCATGTCGATAGTAGATTCAAAAATTGGCGCGGTCGTTGACTCATTGCCGCCTGCGGTCGCGAAGAAGACGATCATCGTGCTGACCTCGGACCATGGCGACTATGCAGCCGCTCATGGCTTGATTTCGGGTAAGACCGGGACGTGCTACGAAGAGGCGTTTAACGTCCCGCTCATCGTGATGGATCCGACCGGGCAGTACAACGGGGATCTTGACGTCGTTCGCAGCGGCCTGACCTCGTCAGTTGATATCCTGCCGATGTTGGCAACCTTTGCCAACGGCGGCACGCGAAGCTGGATGACTGGAGATTATGCGCAGCTGTACGGGAACCGACACGACTTGCTTCCAATGCTGACGAGCGCGAGCGCGCCAGGCCGGCCGTATGTGGTCTTTGCATCCGACGAGATCGTGCCAGAGGTCTACAACTTCAATTCTTCGGCATCGCACATCATTGGCGTAAGAACCGAGGCGGGCAAACTCGGAACGTACTCGTACTGGGCGCCGTCGACGACCACCATCAGCGGATCGAGCGATCTTGAGTATTACGACTACGCGAACGAGCAGGGCAGGCTCGAACTGGACAATCGGTCTAGTTCTCACGCGGCGCAGGAAATGTATCAGAAGCTAATAAACGAGATCCTTCCGAACGAGCTGCAAGCCCCGATCCCGGGGAAGTTCGTCGCCGCGCAGAATACGGCGCAGTCGCGATATCTCGAGTACATCAGCCTCATCAACAGCGGAGGGAACTTCGAGCTGCCGTTCAAGATCGGGGACATCTGAAGCATCAGCGGTGCATCGAGGAAGGCCCGCATCGCCGGCGACGACAGAGTTCGTTCTGCGTGGACGTCGACACCGGCAAATTGGCGTGCTCCTCGATGCGTTTTTAACTGCAGGAAGCCGCGCCGCCGACTCTGCGCTCGCGCGTCATATGCGTTCTCGCAGATGCGCGTGGCGGTCTCCGCTCCTGAAGCGGTCCGCGTGAGAACCACGCTAACCTGGGCCTTCGAGATTCCCGACGGCGACAACGGGACCCCATTGAGCGCGCACCCGTACCACGCGATTGACGCCGATCTTTGTCGCCTTATCTCCCCCGGCATGAAGGCGAGGTTACCCGCTCGCTTCACAGGAGTAATCCCTGCAAGGACGTCCTTGGTCATGCCGTAATCAGCAAGTCGGTCAAACATCGGGGACTCGGTTGGAGCTGGGGCGACCGCGTTCACTCGAATGCCCAAAAACGCAACCTCAAGCGCCGCCGATTTGGTCAATCCTTCGACAGCATGCTTGCTCGCCGCGTAAATTGCGCTGGTGGGGAATCCGACCTGTCCGCCGATAAAGGACAGGTTCACAATGCCTCCAAAGCCTTTGCGTCTCATCGCTCTGAGCTCGGTGATTCATGTCCCACACCATCCAATCAAGCAGATGGACCAGTTCGTGACTGGGAATTTCGGTCAGTTCCGCGCGGGTCATGACTTTTGCCCTCGTTGGCAGCGTTATGCGTTCCGGATGCGACCCGCCGAAACCGTCTGAGCAACATCCGCGTGCTCCATTGAACAAGCATCGAGAGCACAAGCGCGACGCCGAAAGTAATGCTAGTTCCTGGAGAGGAAGCAGCATGGCGAGCGTCATACAGAATGCAGCAAATGAGAAGCGACCGACAACCATCCCTCGCAGCAACGAAACGACAAATTCTGAACCGCAAGCCCGATCTGATGCACCATTCTGCCATCGCGCTAACATCGGATGGTAAGGTATCGGCCTTCAACACTTATTGCTTAACACGTGAGGGAAGCCGTGAGCCGTACTTCATTTGACGTTATCGTTGTCGGCCTCGGTGCGTTCGGGAGCGCGACGCTTTATCAGCTGGCGAAACGAGGCGCGAGCGTCCTCGGTATCGACCAGTTTGCACCGCCACACAACAAAGGGTCGAGTCACGGCAACACGCGAATCACACGGCTCGCGGCAGGCGAAGGTGCAGACTACATTCCGTTCATCAAGCGCTCCCATGACATCTGGCAGGAGCTCGAAGCGCAGACGGGCAAACGGCTTTACCACCGTATCGGCTGCTCGTCGCAACGGCCATCGGCGACGCCATCCGCCGCCGCCACGCCTACGCGGCATTGAGCATCGAAGTGAAGTGAATGAGTGTGCGATATCTATCGATTAGCATGACGAATCGATAGCCTCGACATGCGTGAGTTTCAAGACCGACCTACACGAGGAGGGCGATGACACCGCCGATCCTCGATGCACAAATTTAACGATGTCAACTGGAGGAGAAATGGTGAGAAGTGGAATGAGACGGTCGCTGACCGCATTGACGTTGGTGGGGCTGTCGAGCGGCGCCGCGTACGGACAAAACAGCGTCACGCTGTACGTTTCCGCTTGACGGCGGTCTGCGCAATCTGGTGAACGGCACCAAGGCAGGCGGCGCGGCGCTGACGATGGCCTCGAACGGGATGTACAAATCGAACCGTTGGGGCTTTGTCGGCACGGAGGGTATCCGCCGCCCAGGTCCAAGGCGGGCTACGTTCTCTCGACCGGCGCGAACAGCAGCACGACCAACCAGATGTTCCAGCGTAATTCGACGATCGGTGTCGGCGGGGCGTTCGGACGGGTCGATATCGGCCATCAATTCACGTTGCAGCACAGGCTGATCAAGGAGTTCGAGCCGTTCGATCTCGACTATCTTTCTGTCACCGAAGCGGCGGCGATCGCCGGAGGCACGAGCGGACGGGACGACAACGCGATCTACTACCACGGCGACTTCGGTCCGTGGACGGCACGCGCGGACTACGCGCCGGGCGGCGTGCCCGGCAGTCTCGCCAGCGGTTCGATGATTGCGGGCGGTTTCAATTACCACACGCAGCGCTTCAATGTCGGCGCGGGATATACGCGCCGCTCTACGCCGGTTTCGTCGACGTCCAGTGCGTATTTCGGCAACGATCAGTACACGGCGGGCGGCGGCGTGACGCTCGGCCCGTCAAAGTCATGGGCGGCTATTCGCTCATGATGCAAGCCGTTCCGTCCACGATGGCGGGAAAGACACGCAATCAGTACATGTGGGGCGGCGTGCGCTATCACGAGGCGCCGTTCTTCAATGTGACGGCCGCCTATTACGACAACAAGAATACGACCAATGGCGTGTGAGCGGCAGAAAGGACGTATCGATTCTGGGTGTCACATATTCGCTCTCGAAGCGCACGTTGCTTTACGCTGATATTGACTACACGCATTTCACGGGCGGCTACGCGACCAATGCGACGCTGAACCCGTCTCTGCACGAGAAGCATACGGGCCTCTCATTCGGTATGAATCACTGGTTCTGACAGATTGGGACGGCTGACAAGGCTGAGGCGTTGGTGGCTGGCGAGACGTAACCAGTCATCAGCACTCACGTGATGCACGAGGTCACGCTTGCTTTGACGGGAACATGGGCCTTACGTGGTCGACGGCCAAGCCAGGGCATTGTTGCATGCGACGGCGGAAGCGAGTAGGATTAAATCCTACTGAAAGGAGGCTGCCATGAGAACGACGCAGCAGATGAGCATCACTCTACCCAACGAGATGGCCGAGTTTATCCGCACAAAAGTAGCAAGCGGCGACTACGCGTCTGACAGCGAAGTGCTGAGAGACGCGCTTCGCGCGCTCCGCGAGCGTGACCGTGCCGTCGAGGCGTGGTTGCGAAACGAAGTCGTTTCTGCAGCGCAAGCTCTTCAGGACGATCCGAGCCGTGCATTATCAGCCGATCAGGTACGTGCTGAATTGAAAAGATCTCGCGCACGCCCCGAATGAATTGGCGCGTCCAGTTTGCGCCCGAAGCACTCGATCAGCTGCGGAGCCTTGAGAAGCGAATCGCCAACATTGGCGCTCCGATCACGGCAGAACGCTACGTTGATTCGATCGTCGATTTCTGCGCGAAGCTTCAACATTCCCCGCACGGGGTGTCGCACGCGATGATTTGCTGCCCGGACTTCGCGTCACTCATTTCCGCAAGCGAGCCATCATCGCGTATACGTTGGACGCGGAGGTCGTCGCGATGGTTGGTGTCTTCTACGGCGGCCAAGATTACGAAGCGGCGCTCAATCCTGATGAGGTCCAATGAAGCAGCTTGCTAAGGCGACTGACCGCTGCCTCTGCATCGGACTATTGTTAATTTGACATAATTAAGGGCGCACGCAGGGCAGCGTCCGACCTGTCTCAATTAGTGCGTCTTCCTGTGGCCGCACCGACAGTGCGAACAACTTTGGACCGGTGACCGGCTCAGGTGAGGCAAAGCTAACGACCCACGACGAATAAGCTACAACGCGAGATGATGCCGCCAAGCCGTCAGCACCAACACGTCCACAAAAGCTTGGGATCGGACTGGTCAAGTCTTTTGAAGACAGGTATGCGGGAGGAGCAACACGCCAGTTGATATAAGCCGCTCGACCGTTGACGAGCGCTTCGGTAGCGCCGGAATTCAATCAAAGGGGGAAAGTGTGAAACGCCTACAGAAATGGTCGACGTCCATGATAGCCGTTGCGGCGATTAGTTTCAGTATCGGCTGCTCTCTGAATGCAGGCGCGCTGAGCACAGGTAACGTTCAGGACGAAGCTGCGATAAACCGTGTAGTTTCTGAGATGACTCAGGGCTTCAACAGTCATGATGCTGAGACCGCCACCCGGATGTATACCAACGATGCCGACTTCGTCAGTGTCCGCGGCGAGATTGCGAAGGGAAGGGAAGAGATTCGAAAGGGGCTGGCTGCCATTCTGAGCACAAGGGCAAGGAATGCATCACTTGATACTCGAGCCGTAACGATTCGGTTTATTCGACCAGACGTTGCTATTGTGCACGTTGACAACGAGCTCAGGGGGCTCGTAAATTCCGAGGGACAGACACTGCCCGCGCATCGGGAGCTAAGCCTCCGGGTATTCGTGAAGGAGTCTGGAGTTTGGCGAGTTGCCGCTTTTCAAAATACTCTAACGGGACCGTCTCAGCCTAGCTCGATGGGGAAGCCTTCTGCCGCGCCGTGACAGGCGAAACGCAGTGATGCCGCGAGCAACTCGGCCGGTCGCGACAGACAGAAAGCGGCCAAGAGGCCGTCATTCATTCGCATGAACCATCGCCGATTTTAGCCTGCCGACCGACTCCCGTTGGCAGCCGTTGGCGGACGAACTGCTGCCTCGCGTCGTTCGTTCGCGGCTCGGCTACACTCGCATCGGACGGGAGCCAGAAAAACCCTTCCAAACACCTGCGCGGCACGATGCACGTTACGCTTTCTTCGCGCCAATCGATGACGAAGCTGAGAGTCCTGTTTGTCGGCAGAGATCTGCGGTTCGGGCACAAGCAATTTCATGAGCGGCGTTACGGTCAATGCAGAGAATCGGAAGCCGCTTAGAACGACGCGTGGAGCGCGACGTCGCTAAGCTTCACCAGTCTACGCGATGCTTCTCTTCGGTCTCTTGATGGCGCCGGTCGTCGTCCACGTGCAGGTAAATGCTGGTCGTTGTCAGCGAGGCATGGCCGAGGTTGTCGCGCACCGTGCGCAGATCCACCTTGCGGTCGGCCATGTGCGAGCCGGCGCTGTGCCTGAGCCAATGCGCTGAAGCCTTCTCAAGCAGATCGGCCCGCGCGCTCGCCGTATCGTCGCGCTCGCGTAAGCGCGCCGCAGCGCCCGCAAAGACGTCCTTTACGATGGCGTGCAGCGCCGCGCGCGTGAGTGGCGCGCACGTCTTGGTGCGTTCGTTCGACGCCGTGGCGCCGATCGGCAAAACGAGTGGCGTGTCTTCGTTGGGCGACGGCAGGGCGCTCAAGCCGAGGTGCTGGCGATAGCGGGATAGCTCCATCATCATCTCGCGCGTGGCTGGCACGAGCCGTCGCTTGTCGCCTTTGCCGTGAACGGTCAGCCACCAGCGCAGCGCGCCATCCGCATCGTGTTGTCAGCGTCGGATAGATACTCCTCATTTTCGTCGAAGTAAATTTCCCCAGTTTTTGTTTGGCGCCGCCGCGTAAGC
>NZ_JALQDH010000090.1:0-66843 GCF_023631365.1 Caballeronia sp. INML2
TGGTTCGTCGTCTCCGGCGGCTACGCCGCCTCCGACTCCTCACCACCGGCCAAAACAAACGTCAACGACCGGCCAAGGTAATTTATATGAACGCCCCCGATGCGCCAGGTCTTCTTGCGTGTTGCATCGACAGGATAGGTTGCAGCTTTATATGCGGCCTCATTGCAGCCTCATACGCTGCGGGCCCCGATGAAATCCGCTGACTCGCTCCTCATTTGTCGCACGAGCTACGCGCTCAAATTATCTTTCAGGCTTAGCGAGTTCAGGTCCGACCTGTCTTGTCATCACGCTCGATTGCCAACGCAACCTTTCGACGTCATCCTGCAAGCTTCAATCTTCCATACGGTTCTACTGATCAAGCCGGTCGTGTACTGACGTGACCCTGGTTGTACGGCGTGCCATGTGCGAGAACTGCCCAGATTGTTCGGGCCATCTTGTTGGCAAGTGCTACGGTCACCACGTTGGATGGTCGCCGTTTCTGCAACTGCTCAGCCCACGATCCGGTGTGCTTGCCATGGAAGAGCACGCTGCGTGCTCCGTGGATCAGTAACGTCCGCACATACGTGTCCCCGCGCCGGCTGATACCCAATAGCTGGATCTTCCCGCCTGTGCCGATCTGTTTTGGTACGAGACCGAGCCACGCGGCAAACTCCCGTCCGGACCTGAACGCCTTCGCGTCACCCATCGTCGCAACAGTGGCCGTCGCCGTCAGCAGGCCAACGCCGGGGATCGCGGCGATTGCCTTGCATGCCTTGTCCTCTTTCATCCACGTCTGCAAACGTCGTTCAATGTCAGCGATCTGTTTGTCGAGTCGATCAAGGTCATTCCAAAGTTCTCGTAACGAGTCGATCAGCATCGCCGGTAGACGCTCGGCTAGCCTCGCCAGCACCCCGGGAATCGCTTTATCCAGCGCAACGCGACTCTTGGCCATCACCTCGCCGTATTCTGTCAGCAAGCCCCGCAGACTGTTCATCTGCATCGTGCGGAACTTGATCTTCTGTTGCCGCAACCGATGCAGCGCCAATACGGCCTGCTGGGCTTCGGTCTTCACAGCGACGGGCTTGCTCGGCATCTGCGTGGCCATCCAGATCGCACGAGCATCGGCAGGATCGTTCTTATTGCCGATGTTGAAAGCCTTGACGAACTTCGCCGGCATCAGCTTGACCTGATGGCCCATCTCCATCAATCGCCGTGCCCAATGCTGGGCACCGCCGCAAGCTTCCATTCCGATGAGGCAAGGCTCGCGATTCGCAAAATGCTCGAGGAATGCGGCGCGCTTCAGTTGCTTGTTCACAATCTCGCCCGTGCCGGCATCCACCCAGTGGAGCTGAAAGACGTTCTTCGCAATGTCCACCCCGACCGTCGTATACTTCATTTCGGACCCTCCGGTTAGCCTGTGAAGACCTCAATGATCTTCCATTTGGGCACTTTGATGCCGTCGGCCCGTGAGGGTCCACCTCCTCGGCGTCACCCAGCTGGTAGGTGGGGGCGTTCATTCCATTTGTCGCCGCCCAGAATCCGCCCAATACACGTCAATTGCCTTCGGAAAGCGCTGCCGCGAAGCGGGCGTGCAACCATCGATGGATACGGCCGGCGACGCCTACGACAACGCAATGTGCGAATCCTTCTTTGGGACGCTTGAAGCAGAGCTCCTGTCGCGCGAACACTTCGCGACCCATGAACAAGCACGGAGGCGCATCTTCTCCTTCTTGGAAGGCTGGTACAACGTACGCCGCCTGCATAGCAGCATCGGCTATTGTTCGCCGCTCGAATTCGAGAACCTGAGCGCGAAGACAAAAACCGCATCACCCTGCGGGTTGCCCACCGACGGGCAGCGTCGCGGTCGTGAGAAGCGACCCGCTGCCCGTCCGTGGACAACCCGCGACTCTACGCTTAACGGAGGCCAGACCACGACACATCTTTGACTGCAAATCTGTCCGTCGGAGCGGGTCAATCTCAGCGCCGGCAGTAACCGATGGGCAAACATCGGCGATCGCGGCCGGGAATGCTCTCGGTATCTAAAGCGAAAAGAACAGAACCCGACGGGGTTCATCTGTGCCTCCGTCTGGATCGCCCTTTGTGCCCAATCGGCTTTCCCCAATGTGTTTTACTCCCGCTTTCCCCTGCCGATGGCAGCCTATTGAGAGTCGTTCCCCGGCAACGAACTAGAACGTGCGGCACCGTCAGCACCTCGGACAATGGTTTGATGTGCAGCCGCCAAATGGAATGAGCGCACCTGCCTACAAGGTGGGTGCGCGGAAGAGACGGAACCCGACGAGCCGACGGCATCACGTGCCCAAACGGAAGATCATTGAGGTCTTCACACGCTAACCGGAGTGTTCGAAACGAGGTACAAAGACCCGGAACGGACATCGCGGAGAACGTCGTTAGCTTCGCTGGTGGATGCGGCGCCTGCGTCGGGCGGTTCCACTTAAACGAGCCCGTTGCAGCACTTGCTGCGGGTTCTGTTCATCGCGGCCGCGCTCGACGAGGATCACGGACCATGTGGAGCAAGCGCAAGGCTTACGGCTTGGTTGGCTCGTCAAGCCACGCACGCTGGGCGGCAGCCGTTGCCGCCGACGCTTCGTCAAACCTGATCAGCCGTTCAGTCGCGAGTGGGCATGGCCAGAGTTCTATTGCCGGATCCGATGCACACGGATGTGTTCCTACGTCTCGTCGAACTCGATGTACTCCGGGTAAAGACCGGTTGTGCGCGCGGCCTTCTCCACTTCATGTGTCGAGGCGTACCCGCTGAATTTGCCGACCTCCCGCGCGCCGACGAATAATCGGCCTCCCCACTCGCCCGACGGCATGCGGTAGATCCGCAAGATAATAGGCTTTCCCGTTTCGGGTTCCATCATTTCCCCCACAATGAGCGCGAGCAAACCGCAGAGCTCGTCCTCGTCCCGCTGGGCACGGGCCGCAAGGTACAGAGCGTTATCGATTGCAAGCTATCGGCGTGCCATGCTTGCGGTCGCAGGAACGTCGGAGGGGATCGGCGGGTTTTGGGCCCGTCTTTTGCCGCTCCGCGAGGGTGAGCTGCATCTCCTCGAGGCATGCTTGCTACGGGCGTCATTGACGTTGCCGCACGCTTCAGCACGCGCTCGTTAGTGTTGTTTCTGGTAATTCTTCAAGTGCTCGGTCGAAAGCGGCGATTCACGCTCGATACGGCGCTGGGCGAAGGAAGCATATGATCGACGATCTCCACGACTTCGCGCGGACGCGCCTCGGGACACGGCCGATATCGGTGTCTTCGCAGGATTTATCACCGCTGCGTCGCAACGCACCGGACGAAGTGCCCGCGTCTTGTCACTGTGTAGCCTGTCAGTTACGTCGCGAAGGCGCCAGATGCTCGATCATCCGAAACAGACCGTGCAGCGGCGCGCCCTTTCGATAAAAAGCGTCGGTCTCGACCGCCTTGCCTTTGTCGATGACTTCATCTTCCGGAAGGGATGTATGGGCGACGATTGGGACTGAAGAGAATCTTGTCGTCCCGCGCATTGCTTCGGCGACAGTGAAACCGTCGCAGTCGGACATCTCAATGTCCAGGACGATGACGTGCGGCGTCCATGCTTGCGAAATCTGGAAGGCGGCCATTCCGCCTTCGACGAGGTATGCGCGGCAGCCATAGGCATATAGAGCCGCGGCGAGCGCCGTCCCCAGAGCCTCATCGTCGTCGATGACAAGCACCGCTACGGGCGGATCGACAGCGTCGAAAGATCGACTTGCCCATAGCCCGGGCATTCGTGAAACGGCGGGTTGCACGGCGGTAAGGATAACGTTCGTCGGCTTTCCCTTCGGTTGCGCAACGATCGCGCCGAACTAAACGGTTCCGCTGTCGTCCATCGTCGTCAGTCCAAGCGCACGCATGACCCTGCAGGCATCGGCAAGCGCTGCCTCTCGGTTTTCTAAAGCTTCAGGTGACTGAGCAATAATCCTCGCGGCGTCACCGCCCGGCGTCGACATGACGGCAATCCATATCCACCCGCCAGGCTGGCGCTCGACCTTGATTTCCGCAGCTTCGGCCATGTCCAACCTCCCGTGTCGTCAATTCTAGGCGGCTCTGAGGGAGCCGGCACCTTCCTTGCGCGAGCTGGTTACCGCCGACAGGCGAATTAGGGTGAAGACGATGAACGAGATCAAGTGAAGGGTGTAGGCGAAAGGGTCAAAGGCACGATCCATGAAGGTGTCGGAAAAGCACGAGGATCGCATCGGACGAAGGGATCTTGCAGGCGTCTTAGGAGTGGGGCGCCCTCGGCCATGACCGTGTTCCACGGGCGGCTAAGGCGGAGTATCCGTTTAGCGATTCAACAATTCAAACAACCGACCTCAAGCCGGGAACGCTCCCGTAGAAAGGTAGCGATCGCCCCGATCGCACACGATGAACGCAATCGTCGAGTTCTCCACTTCGTGAGCAATCCGCAGCGCGACCGCGCACGCGCCACCGGCTGATATTCCACAGAAGACGCCTTCAACCGCGGCAAGTTCGCGGGCGGTCACTTCCGCGTCCGTTTGGCTAACACACTCTGTTCGGTCGATCCGATGCGCTTCAAAGAAGGCGGGAAGATACTGCTCGGGCCATTTTCGTATGCCCGGAATACGTGCCCCGTCTTCTGGCTGCACGCCGACTATTTGCACATCGGCGTTTCGCTCTTTTAGATATCGGCTGACACCCATGATCGTTCCGGTCGTTCCCATCGCCGAAACAAAATGAGTAACGGCACCCGTTGTGCCGTTCCATATTTCGGGGCCGGTGGTTTGATAGTGAGCGAGAGGATTGTCTGGGTTCGAAAACTGGTCCAGTACAACCCCACGTCCTTCACGCGCCATCTGCTTAGCTGCGTCACGAGCGAACTCCATGCCGCCCTGGGCCGGAGTTAAAATAAGTTCAGCTCCGTACGCTCGCATACTCTGGCGGCGTTCGAGCGAAACGTCCTCCGGCATGACGAGCATCATTCTGTAGCCGCGGCAGGCAGCCGTCATGGCGAGTGCGATGCCCGTGTTGCCGCTTGTAGCCTCAATTAACACATCACCGCGGCATATCTGTCCGCGGCGTTCAGCTCCTGTGATCATCGACAACGCAGCGCGATCCTTCACCGAACCCGCTGGGTTGTTGCCCTCAAGCTTGCCCAAGATGACGTTGTTGCGCTCCCGAATTGACTCATCGAGAAGCCGTACGAGTCGAACTAAGGGGGTCTTCCCTATGTTCTCGGTGATTATCGGATAGATCATGTGCGGTAGGCTCAAGCAATCGGCGGCACGGTTTCGGCGGACGCACGTGTCCCATTCAGAATTATTTGCATGCGCGCGCCTTTAGGAACGGACACCGCGTTTTGCATTTCTCCACTGTCGGGTGCACGCAGGTCAACCGACAGCTAAGCGGTCGTCGTTAGACGGCCGTCGCGCCTCTACGCACCCAACGGGCCGGAACTTGCTGGGCCATCTCAGTCATAATGTATCACACTGTGATATAGAACCAACGAGTTTTGCGTTTCTGTTTTGAGCCGAATGCCGACGAGCCGTCGACTGGGGTGGCTACCGTCGCGGATCGGATCGAAGGCGCGTGTTGTTGGGCGCATCGTTTTGAAGGCCAAAGATGGCATAGAGCAGCTTTCTCCAATTTATTCGTTGTCTCGAAAGCCACTTTCGCAGACGCGAAAACAATCGCAGCGCTCTTGATCCTCGGCGCGCCGCTGGCAGCGCGCCGAGACGCCTTCGCCGTTCGGAAAATGGCAATATTCGGCCGGCGTTCCGCTGAAACGATGTTTAAGACAAAGCGTCCCGACTGGGAAGCCCGTGTGGGCGTTGGTGCCGCCTGTCGGCCGCCCCTATGAGCAACCGTCTTGCAAGTCAAGCGATATGAAGGCACGGATTCCAGTTCACGCCATGTTTTGCGAGCGCGTTGATGATGGTAAGCAGCTTGCGCATGGCGGCAACCAGCGCGACTTTCTTTCGCTTGCCCGCGACATTCAGGCGCTGGTAGTAGGCGCGCAACACCGGGTTATGTCGCACCGCGGTCAGCGTCGCCATGTAGAGCGTGCTGCGACACGTCGGCGCGCCCACCCCAGATGGTTCGCTGCCCTCGCATGAGGCCGGAATCCCGATTGAGTGGCGCGACGCCCACCAGCGCGGCGATGCGTCTACGATCGAGCTTGCACAACTCGGGCAACTCGGCCAGCAGCACGGCCACACTTGCTGCCCCGATACCAGGGACGCTGCGCAACGCCTGGGCCAGTTCAGCGTGATGCTGCTGCACGTGTGCGGCAACCTCGGCGTCACTGTCAGTGAGTTCGGGCTGCAGAAAATCGACGACGCGTTCGATGCTGGGGCGCGCTGCCGCGTGCGCCACTCGCAGCCGCTGACGCTCGCTGGTGATCATCTGCACCAGTTAGCGCCGACGCAGCACACGCGCCTACAAGCGCTGCATTTGGGAATCGGCCAACGGTTTGATGAAGCCCTCGCGCTTCGGGTGCTGATGCAACACGCGGGCAAAAGCGGCCAGCATTCGCGCGTCCAGCGCGTCGGTCTTGGCCAGCGCTCCCATCGAACGGGCAAAATCACGCGCCATGCGCGGATTGATCACGGCCACGGTACAACCAGCGGCCCACACGCGGCCTCAAATTCGTAGCCGCCGGTGGCCTTCAGCACAATCAGGGTCGGGCCAAGCTGGAGCAGTTGCTGGACCAACTGCTCAATGCCCGGGGCATCATTGGATGCTTGCCAGTTCGCCGCCGGGGTGCTCACGGGCACCTCCAGCGTTTGGCTCGATACGTCAATTTCGACGAAAGCAGTCTCGGACAAGTCCGTGCGCGCGCACGCAATGATTCAAGCGAGCTCATCGGGACCCGACAGGCACATGGCAAGAGGTGGTGGCAGTTGACGCGCTTCACGGCGCCGCTCCAACGCGAGGCGCACAGCGTCGCGGTGCGGCACGCTGCTTTCGAGCGCATCGCCATCTCAGCCATGCAGTTGCGCGGCGCCGTAACGATCGAGTGGGCGCAGCAGCGCCGCAGTGATGGTGCCCAGATTCGCACGGCATTCGGCCGCGCGACGCAATAGATCTTGCTGGTGGGCGCAGCCGCCGCACATTGCTCAATGAGAAATTGCTTGTTGAGCCAGCTGACCCGCAAGGCCGATCGCCTCTCGTCGAACGTGGCTACAGCCCCCACAAAATGTCTTCGTCCTGTCGCTGCGCCTGCCGCAACATATCGAGGAATGGAAGTGCACGCTGGCGCAGGCCCGCAGCGGTACGCAGCGGGCTGTGTGCACCGGTCGTATGAAAATTCGGGCCGTGTTCTTCAGCGGTTTTCGCATCATCGTCGAGGGTGGCTTCAAGGCGGGCGATCGCTGCGGGCATTTCGTCATGCACGATAACGCCCCTTTCACCGAGTCGTTTGCCAATCGCCCCGAGAAGGTAACCCGCCAGATCGCGCAACATTACGACATCAGGCGTTGCTTTCGATTGAAATGTGACAAGCATGGTTGTCCTCCCTGTGGTGATCTCCGCTGTGCGAAGCCTCGCTCGGCGTCGACGGTAGTTGAGTCTCCGCGCAACTGGTTCTGAAATGACGACAACTCCCCTGCTTCACTTGAATATATCACGTTGTGATGTATAGTGAGTACCAAGCGATGCAAAAAGGAGGTGCATGATGCTGATTAATAGCAACTTCGAGATCGGCTTTCTCCTGGTTGTATTTTCTTTGCTAGGCGTCGTTCTGATTGGCTCGATGTTTGCTGCGCTGCATCTTGAACGATGGCATCCGAGATTGGTTGGCGCGACAGTGGGTGCCCTTGTCGGCTTGGCGGTCATTGAAGCTACGACGATGATCACCTGAAGGATCGCGGCCGCACGTGAAAAATTGAGCGGGCGTCGTCAGTTTGTGACGGGCCGCCATTCGTCGCCGCAAGGTTCTACCGTCCCGCGCGCGGACCGATATTCATCACCTCCCGTGTGCCGAAGTCCCAATGGCTAGGCACGCAGTGGAAAACTGCGATGCCCGTGTATCGTGCCTGGCGCCCGATGAGCGGCCTTTAACGGTCGCGGCCGGCGTCGCTTGCCCAGGCTCGGCATCCGGAAAGACTTCGAACGACACGTCCCTCTCGAGCAGGATTGCCGTAAGTCGAAATTCGGTTAGCCGCGAGTCTACTGAAAGCAAGCGCGCGTGCGTGCGCCGCAGCAAGTAGCTGTAACTCAGCGTCGGCGTTCTCAAGTCGCGGATGAGCAACAACATCTAGCGCCGTTTACCGTCGGCATCCAAGCAACCCCCTGGCTTGGCGAAAACGGCGGCGAGCGGTTCCCATTTTTGACGCAGGGACGTATCGCAGGCGTTGCCGGCAGCAAAGGCTTGAAGATGCTGTGGGCGTGGCGATAAGTCGCGCTAAGATTGATCGTGCTCGGATCGCGTGCATCGGTGCGGCGCAGAGCGCTTTGTTTACCAAAATCATTGCCTTAAATTGTTCGCCGCGCGGTGACGAATTTATCCGATTAACGTCGATTAACGAGCAGAGGATTTTGTATGCTTCAACGGTGGTAGGCCGACGTCGTGACGCAAGCACTTGCTCTTGCCAGTATCAAGAGATGCAAGATATCGGTCACGGATCGCCTCAATCTAGCGGGCATGGGTCGCGTGCGAGTCTTGATAACAAATGTGACTCTGCGATATAGGCGTATTTGACAGACTTTGAGGCCTCGGAATGAACAAGCTTGCACGTGAGGCGACGCATAAACTGAAGAAAACCGACTTCGAGCAATTGTCCGAGTTTCGTTTTCAAATGCGGCGGTTCGAGCGGTTTTCAGAGAATGCCACGCACGAAGAAGGCATCACCCCGCTGCAATATCTTCTGCTTCTGCATATTCGCGGATTCCCTAATCGCGACTGGGCAACCGTTGGCGAACTAGCAGAGCGGTTGCAGGCGCAGCATCACGGCGTCGTTGCGCTCGTGTCGCGCTGCGAGGCACTCGGTCTGGTAAGACGCCAAGTCAGCGACACCGATCGGCGGCTGGTTGAAGTGCATCTCGAGAAATCTGGGAACGAGATCCTCGACAAGCTCGCGCAGTTGCATCGCAAAGAACTGAAGTTACTTCAAGGTGCGTTCCAAGTTCCGCAAATCAACTACTAGGCATCAAGGACACAATCTCACGCAACCGCTTGCTGCGGGCGAATCGGGCGAGCGCGCCGTCCGTCGCAAGCTTATTGTCACACTGTGAATTTTGCGTCGTACGCCGTTCGAACGGCTTTGCGCACCGCTGCAGCGACGCGCGGTCTATAGACGGCGGTTACTTGCATTACATCACAATGTGATATTTTGCAAAGTTTTGAAAAATTGCCCGAACAGGTCGCCGACTTCGTCCGTTCCGATGTCCACAACGTGCGACGAAAAGGGAGCGAAAGGAACCTCATTTTTGACCGGGCTGCCTTTGTCTGAATGTTTGGTCCTCCTCTGGTCTTGCGTCGTGCGGACGGTACCGGCGAGCCGTTTATCTGGCCGCCAGTTCGCACCTCCGTTCGCGGTTCACCTGACTGTCCGCGTGCAAAAGAGGCACGCACTTTGCGCTGTCTTCGTCTCAGCGTTCAGCGAGCAATCTACTGTCCGTCAGACGCGGGGCACATTTGCCTTACCACATGGTGCGCTTCTTGGAGACACTCTCATGTCCGCGACCGTCGGTGACTTTCTGATTGATCGCTTGCACGCGTGGGGCGTGCGGCGCATTTACGGCTACCCCGGCGATGGCATCAACGGAGTGTTTGGCGCCCTCAATCGTGCGAAGGGAAAGATCGAGTTCATCCAGGTACGTCATGAGGAGATGGCCGCGTTCATGGCCTCGGCGCATGCCAAATTCACGGGCGAACTCGGCGTATGCATCGCCACGTCGGGACCGGGCGCTTCGCATTTACTTACTGGCCTCTACGATGCACGCATGGACCACATGCCCGTGCTTGCGATCACAGGCCAGCAAGCCCGCGCCGCACTTGGGGGTCACTATCAGCAGGAGCTGGATCTTCCAGCGATGTTCAAGGATGTCGCGGGTGCCTTCGTACAGCAGGCGAGCGTGCCATCGCAGATTCGCCATCTCGTCGATCGCGCGGTGCGCATCGCGTTGTCAGAGCGCTCGGTCACCGCACTCATATTGCCAAACGATCTGCAAGACCTCGAATATGAGGCGCCGGGCCGCAAACACGGCACGCTGCATTCCGGCGTCGGCTATCGCAAGCCGAAGACGATGCCTTATCCCGACGATTTGCAACGTGCCGCCGAAGTCCTCAACGCCGGGAAGAAGGTTGCGATTCTCGTCGGCGCGGGCGCACTCGATGCGACTGACGAAGTGATGGCCGTCGCCGAAAAACTTGGAGCGGGCGTTGCGAAAGCGCTGCTCGGCAAAGCTGTGTTGCCCGACGATCTGCCGTACGTCACCGGCTCCATCGGCTTGCTTGGCACCGAGCCAAGCTACAAGCTGATGACCGAGTGCGACACCCTGCTCATGATCGGCTCCGGCTTCCCATATTCCGAGTTCTTACCGAAAGAAGGCGCCGCTCGCGGCGTGCAGATCGACATCAAGGCCGACATGCTATCGATCCGCTATCCGATGGAGGTCAATCTCGTTGGCGATAGCGCTGAAACCTTGCGTGCTCTTTTACCCCTCCTGCAAGCGCAGACCGATCGCTCATGGCGCAAGGATATCGAAGGCTGGCTCGGCGACTGGTGGAAAACGCTCGAGAAGCGCGCGCTTGAACCCGCAAAGGACGGTGTTAATCCGCAGCGCACGGTCTGGGAGCTCTCCCCACGCGTGCCCGCGAACACGATCGTCACCAGCGATTCGGGTTCATGCGCGAACTGGTTTGCGCGCGATCTGAAAGTGAAGCGCGGCATGATGTGCTCGCTATCGGGTGGACTCGCGTCGATGGGCGCGGCCGTTCCCTACGCGATCGCAGCGAAGTTCGCGTATCCCGAACGGCCCGTGATCGCGCTCGTCGGAGATGGCGCTATGCAGATGAACAACATGGCCGAACTCATCACTGTCGCCAAGTACTGGAAGCAATGGTCCAATCCGCACTGGATCTGCATGGTGCTGAACAACTCAGACCTGAACCAGGTCACGTGGGAACAACGCGTCATGGAAGGCGATCCGAAGTTTGAGGCCTCGCAGGATATTCCTTCAGTGCCGTATCACAAGTTCGCGGAGCTCATCGGCTTGAAAGGCATTTACGTCGACGATGCTGAACGCATGGCGGCCGTGTGGGACGAAGCGTTCGCGTCGAATCGCCCGGTGGTGATTGAAGTCAAAGCTGACCCAAATGTGCCGCCGCTGCCACCGCACATTACGCTGCACCAGGCAAAGGCGTTCGCGACGACCTTGATGAAGGGCGACCCCGATGAGGGCAACGTGATTCTCGAAACCGCACGGCAAGTGCTCGGCGCGGTGTTACCCGGGCACAAGAATACCTAACGGACGGGTGACGCGCCATGATCTTGCCTAGACGGGATGCCGCGATCGAGACAATTCGTGCGCATGCCTACTCGATCCCCACCGACAAGCCCGAAGCCGACGGCACGTTCGCGTGGAATGCGACGACACTTGTCATCGTCGAAGTCGTGGCGGCGGGCAAGACGGGCATCGGCTACACATACAACGATGCGAGTGTGGCCAAGTTGATCGAAGCGACGCTCGCGCCGCTGCTGATTGGCGAAGACGCATGGAACATCAATGCGCTGTGGTTGCGCATGTTTCAGCGCGTACGCAATATCGGCCGCTCCGGCATTGCAGCGACGGCGATTTCAGCGATCGACTGCGCACTATGGGACGTGAAAGCTCGTCTGCTTGATGTTCCGCTCGCGCGTTTGCTTGGTGTAATGCGCGAACGCGTGCCGCTCTACGGCAGCGGCGGTTTCACCACATACAGCGACGACGAAATGCGCGAACAGCTTTCGCGCTGGGTTTTCGAGGACGGATGTCGATGGGTCAAGATCAAGATCGGCAGTGAGCCGCCGCGCGACCCACATCGTGTGCATGTGGCGCGTGAAGCTATCGGCGACGGTGCGGGTCTGTTTGTCGATGCGAACGGTGCGCTTGATTGCAAGCAGGCGCTCGATTGCGCAAATCGATTTTCCGAAGAAAACGTTGCATGGTTTGAAGAGCCCGTTTCCTCGGACGATATTGTAGGACTCGCCTCACTGCGCGACGCACTCCCCGTGCACATGGAGTTGGCTGCGGGCGAGTACGGCTACACACAGGACGACTTCCGCACGCTGCTCGCCAACGAGGCCGTCGATGTCTTGCAAGCGGACGTCACACGCTGCGGCGGTATCACGGGCTTCCTGCGCGTGGCCGCACTGTGCGACGCGTTTCATCGGCCGCTCTCCGCCCACTGTGCTCCGGCGATGCATCTGCACGTTGCATGCGCGGCGCCGCGTCTACGTCATCAGGAATGGTTTCACGATCACGTTCGCATCGAGCAGATGCTGTTCGACGGCGCGCCGCGCGCGATTGATGGCGCAATTGCCCCAGACCTGTCGCGGCCCGGCTGCGGCCTCGATTTCAAGCATGCTGACGCGCAGTGCTATGCGGTTTAGAAACAGAGCACAACGATGAACAAGACAACGACCGCCGGCATCGCCGTGGCATGCGGGCTCGCCGCGCTGATCGGGACCAGTAAGCGAGCGAACCGTCGTGCGCCTGCGCAAGCACATGTCGATACCGCGCGCACTTTCAACCACAGTTCCGCAATGCTTGCCCTCTCCGTGCTCGCGGACAGCGCGATGGAGCACTATCGCGGCTCCTTCGACAACCCGGCGATGTACACGCCGATCGTTGTCTCGACACTGTCTCTGCTCGCCGGCCTGCATGGTGGGCGCGATCATGAGCCGCAGCGTCATCCAGTCCGCAATTCGGTGTATGTCGGCGCAGCGCTCGCCGGGCTCGCAGGCACCGGATTCCATGTGTACAACATCACCAAGCGTCCCGGCCAATGGAGTTGGCACAACCTCTTCTATGCGGCGCCGATCGGCGCACCGATGGCACTGTTGCTCTCAGGCGCGCTCGGCGCGGTCGCCGAACGCCTGCGCGATGAACCGCAGCACGAGCCGCGCCTCTTCGGCATGCCTGCGGGCCAGGCGCTGGCGCTGCTCACGAGCGCCGGACTCGTCGGCACGCTGGGCGAAGTCGCGCTGCTGCATTTTCGCGGCGCCTTTCAAAACCCGGCGATGTACGCGCCCATTGTGATCCCACCCGTCGCTGCGGCGCTGCTCGTGAACACCGCGATTGGCGCACCCCGATTGCGCTGGTTCACGCGGCTCTGGCTGCGCATGACCGCGGCGCTCGGCATCATCGGTGTCGGATTTCATGCGCGAGGCGTCGCGCGTAATCAGGGTGGATGGCGCAACTGGAGCCAGAATCTGTTCAATGGCCCCCCACTGCCGGCGCCGCCAAGTTTTTCGGCGCTCGCGTTGGCGGGACTTGCTGCGCAGCGTCTGCGGGAGACCGAGCGATGAATCTTCCTCGCTATCCCGAGTACAACGTGCTGGACAAACGCGACACGCCCTCGTGGGACGACGTCACGCGCGCGGTCATCGACGAGCGGCTCGCAACGCCGAGAGAGCCGCGCTTCTTCGATCCCGTGCAGTGGAGCGCGGTGCGGGCGCTATGCGCGTGCATCGTGCCGCAGCGTAAGGGAAGCCATCTTGACCGCGATGCCGTGCCCGTGCCTGCTTTGCTCGATGCGAAACTCGGCAAAGGCAGCGGCGACGGCTATCGCGATGCGCGCCTTCCACCGATGCGCGACGCATGGCGCATCGGCCTCGCCGCGCTCGATGCCGAAAGTCGCGCGCGTCATGAATTGCCATTCGCACGCATCGACGACGATGCGCAAAAGACGTTATTGATCGACATGCAGCAAGGCGAGCTGCGGCACGGCGCATGGCAAGGCATGCCCAGCGAGCTTTTCTTCAAGGAACGCGTGCTCCACGACATTTGCGGCGCTTATTACTCACATCCACATGCGTGGAGCGAGATCGGCTTCGGCGGCCCCGCGAATCCGCGCGGCTATGTCCGCATGTACTTCGATCGGCGCGACCCTTGGGAAGCGGCGCAAGCCGAGCCCGGAAAAGAAGAACAGGCCCGCGAGGAGAATCGCCGTGTCCGATGACCCTCAACAGGTTCCGCGCGGCAAGCACGGACGCGCACCGGATGTTTTCCATAAAGGCGCATGGTTGCCGATGCGCCAGTATGACCAGAACGAAGCCGTCGATTTCGTCATTGTCGGCACGGGCGCCGGCGGCGGCACGCTCGCGTGCCGTCTCGCGGAGAAGGGTTTCAAGGTCGTCGCCTTCGATGCAGGGGCATGGTGGCGACCGCTTGAAGAGTTCGCATCCGACGAGACACATCAATCCAAACTCTTCTGGACAGACGAGCGGATCTGCGATGGTGAAAATCCGCTTAAGCTCGGCAACAACAACAGCGGCAAGGCCGTTGGCGGCAGCACGGTGCACTTCGCGATGGTGTCGCTGCGCTTTCGGCCCGAATGGTTCAAGTCGAAAAGCGTGCTCGGCTACGGCGCGGACTGGCCGCTCGACTGGCGCGACATGTGGCGCTACTACGGCGAAGTCGAGCAGGCGCTGAAAATTGCGGGACCGGTGACCTATCCGTGGGGTCCGAAGCGGCCACGCTATCCGTATCGGCCGCACGAACTGAATGCTGCGGCGCTCGTGCTCGCGCGCGGCTGCGAGGCGCTTGGCATCGACTGGACAGAGACGCCGCTCGCGACCCTCTCCGCGCCGCGCGGCGAGGCGCACCCGTGCGTTTATCGGGGCTTTTGCGTGTCGGGCTGCGCCACCAACGCCAAGCAAAGCGCCCTTGTCACGTGGATACCGCGCGCCGTTCGCGCGGGTGCCGAGATTCGCGATCTCGCGATGGTCGGTCGCATCGTCATGGGCGACGATGGCCGCGCGACGGGCGTCGAATACTTCCGCGAAGGACGCTGGCAGTTTCAACGCGCGCGCCATGTCGTGGTCGCGGGTTACGCGATCGAAACGCCGCGTCTGTTGCTGCTGTCCGCGACCGACCGCTATCCCGAGGGACTTGCGAACAGTTCCGGACTTGTCGGAAAGAATCTGATGGTGCAGACCAATCAGGCCGTGTGGGGCACGATGGACGAAGAGATCCGCTGGTACAAGGGGCCGCCGTCGCTCTCTCTGACCGAGCACTGGAATTACGAGGACAAAGGCAAGGACTTCTTTGGCGGCTATTGCTACATGAGTCAGGGACCGTTGCCCGTGGCGTGGTCGGCCACGCAAAACGGACGTGGTCTGTGGGGACAGGCCTTGCTCGATGAGATGCAGAAGTACAACCATCAGGCGGGCCTGAAGATCGTCGGCGAAACCCTGCCGCAGGAACGCAATCGCGTGACGCTCGCTGAGGAGAAGGATCAGTACGATCTGCCGATCGCGCGCGTGACGTACTCACTGTGCGATAACGACAAGCGGCTCATCGCCCATTCGCTCGATTTCATGAGCCAGGCGCTCGAAGCCGCGGGCGGGCGCGATGTCTGGCGCGAAACCGACGACACCTGCCATCTAAATGGCACCGCGCGCATGGGCGATGACCGCGCGACGAGCGTCGTCAATGCGGACTGCCGCAGCTGGGACATCGACAACTTGTGGATCTGCGATGGCTCCGTGTTTCCGACGGTGGGCGGCGTCAATCCCTCTCTGACGATTCAGGCGATCGCGCTGCGCACGGCGGACCGGATTGAAGCTTTAGCCGCGCGCGGAGAACTATAGCTTGAGTCTCATGACCCGTCGCAAGAAGAATCACGATAAGGATAGGGGGTGCGTATGAACAAGCCGCAAATTGTGGTCATTACGGGCGCTTCGGCCGGTGTGGGGCGTGCTACGGCACTCGAATTCGCGCATCGTGGCGCCGACGTTGCACTCATCGGCCGCGATGAACAAGCGCTTGAAGAGACGGCGGCCGACGTGCGGGCGCTGGGCGTGCGAGCCCTGACAATCCCTCTCGATACCAGCGCGACAGGCGCACTCGACGATGCGGCGGCGCAGGTTGAAGCCAAGCTTGGACCCATCGATGTCTGGGTCAACAACGCGATGGTCACCTCGTTCACACCCTTTGCCGAGATGCTCGAAGCAGACTTCAAACGCATCACCGACGTCACCTACCTCGGTTTCGTGTGGGGCACCATGGCCGCGCTCAAGCGCATGCTGCCGCGCGATCGGGGCGTGATCGTGCAGGTCGGATCGGCATTGGCGTATCGCTCGATCCCCCTGCAATCCGCCTACTGCGGCGCGAAACACGCCATTCGAGGCTTCACCGATTCGCTGCGCTGCGAACTGCTGCATGCGAAGAGCCGCATTCATTTGACGATGGTGCAAATGCCGGCCTTGAATACGCCGCAATTCGATTGGGCCAAGTGTGAGTTGCCGCATGCCCCGCGTCCGGTTGCGCCTATCTACGACCCCGAAGTTGCGGCGCGTGCCATCTACTGGTCGGCCACGCACCGACGGCGTGAGCTATGGGTCGGCGCACCGTCGATCAAGGCGATCGTCGCAAATATGTTGTTTCCGGGGTTACTCGATCGGTATCTGGGACGCACGGGCTATGACGCACAGCAGGATCCATCGCTCGGTTCGAGCGGAAGGCCCAACAACCTATGGGAACCGGTAAGCGCGCTGCATCGCATTCGGGGCCGTTTTGAGCAACAATCAAAGCATGCGAGCCCGATGCTTTGGGCCGACACGCATCGTGGCCTGCTGGTAAGCGGAGCACTCGCGCTTGCCGCGTGTCTAGCATGCGCCGTGCGGCGCCGGAGTTAGTCATGGCCGCGCGTATCGAGGACTATGCACTGCTTGGCGACGGGCGAACCGCCGCCCTCGTCGCCAAAGACGGCTCGATTGATTGGCTATGTTGGCCCACGTTCGAGTCCAGCCCCTGTTTTGCTGCGCTGCTTGGCGACGCATCCAACGGCCAATGGCGCATAGCGCCCGTCGAGCCGGTGCAGCACGTGAGACGGCGGTATCTCGGCGATTCGCTGGTGCTCGAAACAACTTTCGAGACCGCCAGCGGTGTCGTTGAGATGACTGATTGCCTTACGTGGTCCGAAGTCCCTCCTCGGCTCGTACGCAGCGTGAAGTGCGTGGCCGGATGCGTTGCTCTCACAAGCAAATTGGCAGTTCGCTTCGACCACGGCCGCCTGAAACCCTGGTACCGCCGGGTTGGACGAAGAGTGGTCGCGGTGGCCGGTCCCCATTCCATCTGGTTCGACGGTCCTCTTGCGCCTGCTTGTGATGCGCAATCGGTGCAAGTCGAATTGAATCTGACGGCCGGTGACCGGTGCGACTTCGTGCTGACCTGCTGCCGGTCCCATGAGCCGCCCCCTGCTGCATTGAACGTGGACCAGACGCTGCATACGACTCTGCTCGATTGGTCGCAATGGGCGGACCAGATCGATCTGGGTAACGACCGATACGCCGACGCGATTCGATCCTCGCTTGTGGCGCTCAGGGGGCTCACGAATCGCGTGACTGGCGGTATCGCGGCGGCGGCAACGACTTCATTGCCTGAACTGATCGGCGGCGACCTCAACTGGGACTATCGTTATTGCTGGCTGCGCGATGCGAGCTTTACGATGCTCGCCTTGGCCGGCACCGGCTTGCGCGCGCAGGCCCAGGCCTGGCGAGATTGGCTGCTGCGGGCGCTCGCCGGTGAGCCCGCGCAGGCGCAGACCGTTTATACGACCGACGGCGATCGTCACCTGTTGGAATGGGAGTGCGCATGGCTGGGTGGCTACGAGGGCTCACGTCCCGTGCGCTTTGGCAATGCTGCGGTGACGCAATCGCAGCACGATATCTACGGCGAGCTCATCGACGCGCTTTACGTCTCGAGATGCCATGACATGCCGCCCGGCGACGAAGTCTGGTTTCTCGAACGTGCGCTCATCGAGCATGTGCGGCGCGTCTGGAAAGAACCAGACAATGGACTATGGGAATCGCGCGGCGGGCTTCGGCACCATACGCTTTCCAAGATGATGACGTGGCTTGCACTCGACAGGGGCATCAAGAGTGCGCTGAGTGACGGCCACGACGTCCCCATCGACGACTGGAGACGTGACGCGCATGAGATTCGCGAGAGCGTGCTGACATACGGCTTCCACAGCGGCGTGGGTGCCTTCACGCAGACCTACGGCGGTGATCGGCTGGACGCCAGTCTGCTGCTCTTGCCGTTGCGAGGCTTTCTGCCTGCGGACGACCCTCGCGTCGTCGCGACGGTCACCGCCATCGAGCAGCACCTGATGCATGACGGTCTTGTGTATCGCTTTCTAGACGGTGACAAACCCGGCTCGGGGCCACCAGAAGGCGCCTTCATCGCTTGCAGCTGCTGGCTTGCACAGGTCCGGCAGATGCAGGGCCGGCATGGGGAGGCTCAGGAGCTATTCGAACGCGTGCTCGCGCTGCGAAACGATGTTGGATTGCTTGCCGAAGAGTTCGATACCGATCTGAAACGCCAGTGCGGCAATTTTCCGCAAGTGCTCTCCCACGTTGCGTTTATCAACGCCGCCCGGTACTTCGACGACCCCGATCATTCGCTGAACGCCCTCTGAGACGCAGCCACGAGCATGAACAACGACGCGGCCAACCGCACTCCTTCCAGAGAGAACCTTCACGGCGGCGCCGGCGGGCGCGTCGCCGTGCTCGCGCTCGCACTTCTATTGACCGCGAGTCCTGCCGTCACGCATGCCGACGCGCCGCTCAATTATTTTCTTCATGCCGCCGGTCCCGCCGCGACGCCCACGATGCGCCTCGGCTGGGCGCTTGCTGCGCTGGTGACTGTCGTCGCGCTAATCGTCGTGGTACTGCTCATTGGCGCGATTGCGCGCCGGAGGTCGGGAGCGGAACGCGACGAGCGACATGTTCACGCCGAAGGCGGGGGCATGCATTGGGTGTGGATCGGCACGGCGATCTCGTCCGTTGCGCTCTTCGCCGCGCTCGCGTATGTACTAGTCACGCTCGAGTCCGTGGCGTCGCCCGGCCGCGAACCGACTCTTACCATCGCCGTCACCGCATATGACTGGTGGTGGAAAATCGACTACGCGGGCGAGCCTGCCGTCACCACCGCGAACGAAATTCACATTCCGGTGGGCGAGCCCGTGAAAATCGAACTCAAAAGCGCGGACGTCATTCACGCGTTCTGGGTGCCGCTTCTCGCGGGAAAGACACAGACCATACCGGGCGTCATCAACGAACAATGGATTGAGGCGGACCGCGCGGGTGTCTACCGCGGGCAATGCACGCAGTTTTGCGGCGCGCAGCATGCACATATGGCATTTGAAGTAATCGCCGAGCCTCGCGCGCAGTTCGATGCCTGGTATGCGTCGCAAGCGAAACCGTACGCGCCTGTGAGCGCCGCCGCCGACGTGCGCGCTGGCGCCGAAATCTTCAAGGAGCGCTGCGCGGGCTGTCACGCCATTCGCGGTACCGATGCGAACGGCTCGCACGCGCCCGATCTCACGCATCTGAACGCTCGCAGGCTGATTGCGGCGGGCACGTTACCCAACACAGCGCAGAACCAGCTTGACTGGATTCAACACGCGCAGCGCATCAAGCCCGATTCGCTGATGCCGTCGATCGCGCTCTCCGCCACCGACGCCGCCGCACTGACAGCCTACCTTCGGACCTTGCAATGACCGAGCACGTACCCTCGCCCCCGCCCCTACGACGCATGCTCACGCTCGGGCGCGTCGAGCCCGGTAGCGATGAAGAACGCGCCTTGCGCGAAACTTGGGAAGCCCCGCCGGGCTGGCGCGGATGGCTTTCGACCGTCGATCACAAGAGCATCGGGCTGCGCTATCTCGTGACTGCCTTCCTGTTTTTGATCGCGGGCGGCATCGAGGCGCTGATCATGCGCGTGCAGCTTGCGCGCCCCGATGCGACGCTGCTCACGCCCGAGCAATACAACCAGCTCTTCACGATGCACGGCGTGACGATGATCTTCCTCTATGCGCTTCCCGTGCTGTCGGGTTTCTCGAACTATTTGTGGCCGCTCGTACTCGGGGCGCGCGACATGGCGTTTCCACGCCTGAACGCACTGTCGTACTGGATCTTCCTCTTCGCCGGACTGTTTCTCTACGCGAGCTTTCCCTTTGGCGAAGCGCCCAACGCGGGCTGGTTCAACTACGCGCCGCTCTCGGGACTCACTTACAA
Source organism: Caballeronia sp. INML2 (assembly GCF_023631365.1). Lineage (NCBI taxonomy): Bacteria > Pseudomonadati > Pseudomonadota > Betaproteobacteria > Burkholderiales > Burkholderiaceae > Caballeronia > Caballeronia sp. INML2. Next base: position 20,206 of record NZ_JALQDH010000090.1, read on the forward strand.
CACGGGACCCAACATTGATGTCTACGCGCTCGGGATGGTGCTGCTCGGCATCTCGACCACGGTCGGCTCGATGAATTTCGTCGTCACGTTCCTGCGCATGCGTGCGCCGGGCATGTCGGTCGATCGCGTGCCGGTGCTCGTGTGGGGCACGCTGACGGCCTCGGGCGGCAACCTGCTCGCGGTGCCGTCGGTAAGTCTCGCATTCTTTCTCCTGTGGCTCGATCGGCGCATCGGCACGCACTTCTTCGACGTGATGAACGGCGGGCGCGCGCTGCTCTGGCAGCATCTCTTTTGGATCTTCGCGCATCCATGGGTCTACGCGGTGGTGTTGCCGGCGATGGGCATTGTCTCGGATGCGCTGCCGGTGTTTTGCCGCAGGCCGCTGGTCGGCTACCTGCCCGTCGCGATGTCGACGGTCGCGACCATGACGGTCGGCTTCGTTGTGTGGATTCACCACATGTTCGCGACCGGTATTCCCGCACTCGCGCTGTCGTTCTTCGGCGCGGCGAGCATGGTCATCGCCATACCAAGTGCCGTCGCGACCTTCGCGTGGATCGCGACCATCTGGACCGGGCGGCCCGTGTTTCGGGTGCCGTTCCTTTACTTTGCCGGGTTCGTGTTCTTGTTCGTGATCGGTGGCCTTTCCGGTGTACTGACTGCCGCCGTGCCACTGGACTGGCAGCTGACAGACACCTACTTCGTGGTCGCACACCTGCATTACGTGTTGCTCGGGATCAACGTCTTTCCGGTGATCGGCGGCATCTACTTTTGGTTCCCGAAGTTCACGGGACGCATGATGAGCGAGCGCATCGGGCGCGTCGGTTTCTGGATCCTGTTTTTGGGCTTCAACGTCGCGTTCTTCCCGATGCACATCGCGGGTCTGCTGGGGATGCCACGCCGGATTTATACCTATGCGCCGGACATGGGCTGGAACACGGTGAACATGATCACCTCGGTCGGCGCCTTCGTGTTCGCGCTAGGGGTGCTGGTTTTCCTGGTCGACTTCGTGTACAGCGTGCGCCGCGGACCAGCGGCGGGCGACAACCCGTGGGACGCGCCCACGCTCGAATGGTCGACCTCGTCGCCGCCGCCGCCCTACAACTTTGCCGTCTCGCCGCGCATCGCGAGCCGCCATCCTTTGTGGGAAGAACGCCTCTCCGGCAGGATGCGCTCGCAACTGACAGTGGGCTACGTGCTGAACCGTGGACGCGAAGCGCTCGGCACCAGCGCGCTCGACGGCGACCCTGACGTCATTCTCAAGATGCCTGAGGATTCGTACGCGCCGTTTTGGCTTAGCGTGGCTTCGCTCGTGTTTTTCACGGGACTGGCACTCACCGCGTGGTGGCTCGCAGGCGTCGGTTTGCTGGGTTGCGCCGCGGCGATCGTCGTCTGGCTGTGGCCGAGGCGGGAGCTTGGCCAGCGTGATGATTCGCCGGACGACGACGCGCCTAAGAGTAACAATACCCGTAGCCCACGCGCCGGAGCCACATCATGAGCGACTATGCGGACAGCCTGCCGGAACGCGAAACGCTGCCCATCGGCAGTCCGGGCGAGCGTTCGGGCGGATGGTGGGGCGTCCTCACGCTTGTTGCAACCGAGGCGGCGCTGTTCGGCTATCTCATCTTTTCGTATCTGTATCTCGCCTCGCAGACCACGCGGCAATGGCCGCCCGAAGGCATGCCGAAGCTGGGGCTCGGTGGGGCAAATACGTGCATCCTGTTGTCGAGCAGCGTATTCGTGTGGGCGAGCGAGCGCTTCGTGCGGCGCGGCAAGCGCGGCATGGGCGTGTTGATGCTCCTGACCGGGATCTTGCTCGGCACGATCTTCGTCGGCATCCAGCTCAAGGAATGGCATGATCATCCTTACGGTTTGACAACACACCTCTATGGCTCCCTCTACTTCACCATCACCGGTTTTCACCTGATGCACGTGGTGGTCGGCCTCGTCGTGCTGGCGTTCCTCACGCTCTGGACCGCGCTCGGCTACTTCGACCGGGCGCGCTCGGCGGCGCTCACCATCGGCGGGCTGTACTGGCACTTCGTCGATATCGTATGGCTCTTCATTTTCGCGACGCTCTATCTGTCGCCCTATGTGCTCGCGAGATGATGATGAACGACCCCTCTTCCGTCATTAAGCAGCGGCACGAAGCGCGTCCAAGCGGCGTGTCGCTCACGCTTGGCCTGTTGCTCGCGCCGGCCGCTTGGTTCGTCCAGACGAACCTCGCTCAGACGATCGCCGCATGGGGGTGCTTTCCGCATGAACGACCCGTCAATGCGCCCGCAATCCCGTGGCTCCAGCATGGCGAGCTGGTCCTCGCATTCCTCGCTCTGCTCATGGGGGTCGCAGGCGCGGCGATCGCGTGGCGCAACTGGCGGCGTACCGCCGTGTTCGCGTCCGCGGTGAAAGAGCAAAGCGCTATTGATCGACACACCGCACGCGACGTTTTCATCGCCCGCGCAGGCGCTCTGGCGAGCGCACTCTTCGTGTTCGCGCTGATCGCCACCGATCTCGCGTGGCTCGTCGTTTCTCCTTGTGGGGGGCGCTGATCACCATGATTGTTAGACGACCTGCGTGGCTCACCATGACTGCAATGGCGGCGGGCTTCATGTTCTGGTGTCAGTCCACCTGCGCGCAGGAAACGCCCGCCGCGGAGCTGGTCGCACGTGGCGCGTATCTCGCCAAGGCCGCCGACTGCGCGGGCTGCCATACAGCGTTGCCCAAAAAGGGGCAGCCGCAGCCGCGCCCATTTGCGGGCGGCTTGCCGATGGGCTCACCCTTCGGCACGATCTGGTCGAGCAACATCACGCCCGACAAGGAACACGGCATTGGCGGTTATAGCTATGAGGACTTCGCACGTGTCTTGCATCAAGGTGTCACGCCCGGCGGCAAGCATCTGTACCCGGCCATGCCCTACCCCTCGTTCTCGAAGATCAATGATGAAGACATGCGCGCGCTTTACGCCTACTTCATGCATGGCGTCGAGCCCGTGAAACAGGCTGCGCCGGAAACAAAGCTACCGTTTCCGTTCAGTCAGCGCTGGGCGCTCTCGCTGTGGAATCTCGCCTTCGCGCCAAATGATACCTTTACACCGGATCCGAAACGCGACGCGCAGTGGAATCGCGGAGCGTATCTCGTGCAGTCACTTGGCCACTGCGGCGCCTGTCACACCCCGCGCGGGCCCGCGTACAACGAGATCGGCTATACGCAAGAGTCGAGCGCTTACCTCACGGGTGGCACCAACGATCACTGGTATGCCCCAAATCTCACGGGCCTCGCGGGCCCAGGGCTTGGCCGCATCTCGGCGCAAGACATCGCCTCATTCCTGAAAACCGGACACGGCGCGGGGCTCATCACCTTCGGTAGCATGGTGCAGGTCGTCGAAGACAGCACGCAGTATCTGAGCGACCAGGATCTGAGCTCGATTGCGTCCTATTTGAAGGCCCTGCCTGCACAGGGCAGCGGCGGCAACTACGATGCGCAATCTAGACTGGCACAGCAAAGTGTCGCCGCCTTGCACACCGGCGATCAGCAACGGCCCGGCGCGGGACTCTACCAAGGCATGTGCGCGCGCTGTCACCACAGCGATGGAAGGGGTGAGCCGCTCAAGTATCCGCGGCTCGCAGGAAACCCTGCCGTGCTTGCGGAAAAGCCGGATTCGCTTGTGCGTCTTCTTTTGCAAGGCGGGCATGCGCCAACAACCATCCACGACCTGCCGTCAAAGGAAATGCCGGCTTTTGGACCGAAGCTCACGGACACCGAAATTGCGCGCGTATTGACCTTCGTGCGCAGCGCGTGGGGGAACAATGCGATGCCGGTCACCACGCGCGATGTCCAGACGATGCGCGATGCAGTCGCGCCCCGCCGCTGAGCGACCTGGTGTGTAAGAAACTCCGCAGAGCCTCCTCGTTTGCGTTAAGCCCCCTCCGTCTGGACAGGGACCGCGCGCCGGACGACGGCGGAGGGTTCACCTTTGAGCACCGTAAAGTGGCTCTGCTGATTCTTTCGCCAGAACCGAATATCGAACGTCTGTTCCCCGAGGTGTAGGTCTCTCAACGTGACGTCCGCAAGCCAGTCTGGTAAAACCGGGTCGACGTAGAGCGTTGCGTTGGGCGCGTCGGGTTGAAGGCCAAGAATGGCGTAAAGCAACGAGAAAACAGATCCCGCCGCCCAGGCCTGAGGCACGTTCGCGCCGAGATACTGGACGGGAAAGCTTGACGCGTCACGATGCAAACCGGCATAGAGCTCGGGGAACTGATTGAGCATGAAGAAGCGGCCCGCCGACCACACGTCATGAGCAATCTCCCCGGCCTCTTTTGCATACCCGTAACGCTTGAACCCCTCGGCAATGAGGCCATTGTCATGCGGCCAAACCGCGCCGCGTTGATAAGAATAAGGGTTGTATGCTGGGTGAGCGGCCGATAGCGTGCGAATACCCCACCCACTCCACATGTCCTCGCGCATCAGCCGCGCCACTACGCGGCTCGCACGCTCAGGCGGAACGATCCCGGACCACAGGCAGTGACCGGGATTCGAGGCCACCGTCATGACCTTATTCTTGTCGGCATCGAGCGCGAGCGCGTAGAAGCCAGCTTCCTCGTCCCAGAAAGCTTCATTGAATCTGGCGAAAAGTTTAGCCGCCTTCGCACGCAGGTTCGTCGCATGCGCTTGCTTATGGAGCACGTCATAAACCTTCGCCATTCGCATCCATGCATCGTAGACGTAACCCTGGAGTTCACAAAGCGCTTTGGCACCCCCGACTTGCGCCCCGTCGGGATAGACCACCGCGTCGCCGGAGTCTTTCCAGCTCTGGTTCTCAAGTCCGTCCGGCGAACGCGTCTCGTATTCCTGGAAGCCATCGCCATCCCGGTCGCCGTATTGGTCGATCCAGTCGAGACAGCGCTCCGCGGTGGGCAGGTGTCGTTTCAGCAGATCAAGGTCGCCTGTGCAACACCAAGCGATATGCAAAGTAATGAGATAGAGCGGCGTCGCGTCGGCCGTTCCGTAGTAGGGCGTATGAGGCACCAGGTTGAAATGGGCGAGTTCCCCGAGGCGTAGCTCGTGCATGATCTTGCCCGGCTCGGCGTCGCGATAGTCATCCCGATCCTTCGCCTGTCGGGCACCTAGCACCTCCAAGGTTCCGCGCGCAAACGAAGGATAGACCAACGATGTCTGTAAGGACGTAATCAGACTATCACGCCCGAAGAGAGCCACAAACCATGGAAGTCCTGCAGCCGGCACGACATGCGTGTCGGCTTTGAGTGCGGACCCTTTGATCGGCAGGCGCAACGCCGCGAGATCATCCGTGGCCTGCTGAAATACACTCCTGAGCGTCTCATGATTGCTCTCGAGCTTGAGGACGGCGCTATTCCACTGTGCAAGCCGCTTACGGTTTTCCGATAATTCGCTTTGAGAGCTGGCACAGAAGACTGGTGCGCGAAACTGATCACGCCCGTCTGAGAGATCGTATCGCAGACAGCAATGCCAGCGGGCGCCGGGCTCTATCGCAATGTCAAAGGTCATGCGCCCATTCGCGTAGGCGGCCAAAGATTCGCTGTTGCACGCGCTCACCTCAACAGCGCGCAGAAAGTCTTGGTTCCGGTACGTGGTGACCAGTCGTTGTCCGGAATCGGACCATGCTGTCGAGATGCGCCCGCGGCGCACGAAGCGACCGGATTTCACCTCGAAGAGGTCGGCAAAATCACTGCGTATACCGATCTCGAGATTGAAGCGCACGTCCGAGGTGCCGTAATTGATCACGTCGAGATCCTCGTGGAGGCCACCGCTGATCTCACGACTCACCGTCAGGCCGACCGTATGAGCTTCGATCGGGCCAGCTTCGGCGAGAAAGGCACGATTTGTCAAAAAAATCTGCGCCGCGAAGGCGGCTGTCGCGCCACCGTTGAGCAGATCCCACGGTTCCCCGTTTGCGTACACGGTCCAATGGCTGATCACGCGCGTATCGTAGAAGTAGTAGCCCTTCTGTGATAGGCCGCTCATCTGGCCATCGGTTCCTGTCAGAAGAACCACGTGGCCCTGGTGAATCGCAATCTGCGGCGGCCCGACCTTCACTTCAAGCGACATAACCATCTCCCTCTACGACGCACTGGGCGTGACACGCGCCACGTCGACGATCATAGATTCAGCAAAGCACGCTCCACCATTTATATCATAGTGTGATACTCTTGATTGCAGTTCAGCTGCGATTGCTTCCGCTCGACTTCTTCCGTCTCGTTGGGGTCCCCAATGCGGACGAACACCTCGGATGTGGATAGTTCTCGATAACTTCTCGGCCATCCGAAGCAAGTTTCTTCGTGGGCTGAAACGGTCAGTCAGTCGAATTCATGGCCTGGCGAAATTGTGGTGAGCGTCGACGACGCTTTGATCCATCTGGTCAAAAAGCGGGAGAAAAACATGTTCTTCCAAGATAAGGTTGAAGCGTGGGCAGCGAGCGCTGGCGAGCGCGTCCCCGTGCCCGCGCGACTCGTGTTGTGGGACGGGCGGCAAATCAGTCTCGGTCATGCGGGCGAACCCAAAGTTGTCCTGTATGTGAAGCAAGCCGGGGCGCTACGGCGGTTGCGGCGGCCCACGATCGATGCAATCGCGCAAGCATACGTCAACGATGAGATCGACATTGACGGCCGTATGCCCGACGCGGTCGCACTGGCGTATGGGCTGGCGCATCGTGACGTTCCTTCAAACGCCTACGCCCCACACTTTTCTCTAGCTGATCACAGCAAACAATCTGATCGCAAGGCGATTCAATTTCACTACGATGTGTCTGACGATTTCTACCGCATCTGGCTTGGGCGAACGATGCTCTATTCCTGTGCGTACTTTGAGAACGGCACGGAAGATCTCGACACGGCTCAAGAGAAGAAGATCGATCACATCCTAAAAAAGATCGCGCTGCGACCGACGCAATCGCTCCTCGACATCGGTTGCGGCTGGGGCTCCTTGGTGATCCGGGCAGCGCAGCGCTTCGGTGCGCGATGTACCGGCATTACGCTTTCCGAGAGGCAGTACGAGTTCGCGACGCAGCGGGTGCAGGAGGCAGGCCTCACAGATCGGGTCGAAATCCGGCTTCAGGATTATCGGGATATCGACGGTCAGTTCGATCGCGTCACCAGCGTGGGCATGTTCGAGCATGTCGGGCGCGCGAACCTTGGAGCGTATTTCGCGAAGATCAGTTCGTTGCTGGCGCCTGAGGGAATCGCAATGAATCATGGAATCACATCGACGGACCCAGATATCGCCTGGTCTCCAGCCGTTGATGGCAGTGGGTTCATGGACAAATACGTGTTTCCGAACGGCGAACTGTCGCATATCGGGCAAGTCCTCGACGCGATGCAGCGCGGTAATCTGGAATCAATCGACGTTGAGAATCTACGGCGCCACTACGCTCGCACGTTGACGTTGTGGGCAGAGACGTTCGAAAAAAATGCGGATTCGATTCGGCAATTGGTGGACGAACAAACGTTTCGGGTACGGCGAATCTATCTCGCAGGGTGCGCCTACGGCTTTCGTTACGGTAATCTATCCATCTACCAAGTCGTCTGCCGAAGAGCTGGCGCACAAGCCGACTCACTCGCATGGTCTCGCAGGTATATGTACGAGTGAATTCCGGAGGCATTTCGCGGCGATCTCGACGCATGGATCCGTGGCGGTTGATAGCGCTCTAGATGCGCTTTAGCTTCCTGGCACTATCGGGATGAAACGCCCAATCAAGCGCCGCAAACCAGCCCACGATGCCCCGGCCGAACAGGTTATTGGAGAGTGCAAGCATCAGCACGGAGCGTCGCTTACTACGGTCGGCGAGGATCGCCGGCAGCACGCAAATCACAACGGCTACTGCGGTCAGTAGAATGTCATAAAGTGCGTGCACGATGTCTTTTCTCCAACCGCACGAACCGGCAGCACTCGTTGGCCTTTCCACATTTGCTAGCTGTTCTGCTTGTTGCATCACGAGCGAGGGGCGAAACCCGAGTTCGTCCCGCCGGGCCGTCAAGAACCGTAACAACCTCACTGGCGATCGAATTTTGAAGCGCCGCTGCTCCAAGAGCCGACCAAACACATCTTCAACATCATGCCATTTTTGGCGGCGTAGCCAGGCGCACAGAAAAGGAGTTCGAAAAAATCAGTCGTCTCCCTGCAAAGGCCCTATTCCCGGCCGGACGACCTTCGCCTCCGACCATCGCTGAACGCAATGGAGCCCGTGCCAGAGAGACACGCTTCTCCGGCAAATCACAGGGGCTGTTGGGGTTGTAGATCCATCGCAATGAGTACGCTGCACGAAACTCGGTCGAGTAGCCGACCATCATCTTGTCCGGTCCACCATCGTGCAAGAAGGCCGCTCCGATGGTGCCCAACCACAATGAGGTCGATCTTCAGTTCCTCGGCGAACCGGGGGATCTGATTCATGGGATTTCCGATCGCGAAGTGGCCGGACGCCGCTACACCGAGTTGCGACAGTTTGCTCACTCCTTCACGCAATACTTCTTTCGCTGACATCTCCTCGAAATCGAAGGCAACTGCCGGTACCGCGTCAAGACCTCGCGCCCACGCGGCATCGTCGACCACAGCAAGGAGATGCGTTTCAGCGCCAAGCTGTCGCGCGAGTTCAGCACCGAGACGTAACGCGCAGCGTCCCTCTCGTGTGCCGTTGTAGCACAATAAAATGCGCCGATAGGTGGCCATGGTCCCTCCCCGCACTCTGGCGTTGAAACGCGGCTTCGAATACCTCGAAGCGTGATTTACCGACGTTGAGAGGCGGTAAAAAAACCGTAAGAGCATGCCGTCGGCTGTGATGCCATGGCCGAGGAAAGACGCCCTCCTCAAAACCCGATTCAATCTCAGAGACTCAGCGCTTCAACGCCAGCGTGAGTGTTCCGCCCGGGCCTGGAACCGTCGGCCTTTAGATTGACAAGCGCACCGATGTTCGCACCCCACGTTCTCTGTTGAACCGGCACCGATCCCATCCCTTGCCCCCAATATATCACATTGTGATGTATGTGCATTGGTCTTCGCCTGTCATCGATCCGAATGATCGTCGCTCTTTCAAATGTTTTATGTGGGCAGATGCGGTCGGTGTCGCTGAATATGAATGCCGTCGAGAATGGTACCGGGTGCCGGTCTATGGCGCCAGGCGTCGCCGCGTGCGCATCCTGATTGGGGTCGTAGTAGGTGCACGCGATTACCGTGGGCGGGATGCGCTGCACGTGCGCGCGAAGCACCGCGAAATCCCTGGTCGCGTAGCTATTGTCTAGCGCCAGCCGTCTGAGATGAGCTTTTCCGGGTGAGCCGTGCTTGCGCACCGCATCAGTCTTTTGCATCATATCGTGATATATTTTGACCAATGTTTCCGGGGAACGGATATGCTGGTCACAAGCGAATTTGAAACGGCCCGCCTGAGCGTCGTGCTCGCCCTGCCCGGGCGTAGTCTTGGTCGATGCCCTACTGAGTACACTTCATCTGGACAACTGGCCTCCCGAAACTGATGAGCGCAGCCCTGGGAGCCCTCATCGGCCTCGCGTTGATCGAAGTTGTTCCCGCCGTTTCATAGAAGCGGGCGTACGATTTTGCGCAACGAGCGACTTGCGGCGTCGGGAACCCAGAAGATCGCAGCTATCTAGACTAGTGCGAACACGGAGGGATGGCGATTTGACTCGCGGGGGCCCTATGGTTGCGTCAAGGAAGCGCACAGAAACGCGAACTGTGCTTATCGAATCGCGTGAGTACGCTTCGCTGCACAAGATCAGCACGACGCGACATGACTCTCATGTGTTGCGCGCGCATCGATCACTCTATCATTGACTTGCCGAACTCGACAGATGACATCATGGAAGACTCGACCGTGGCCGGAGATTGGATTCTGAACCAGATAGCCGACGCAGTCATCTTTGCAGACCGACTTGGAACGATCGTGCGCTGGAACTGCAGCGCAGTCGCTCTATTCGGATACGCCGGCGCAGAAGCGTTGGGGCAAAGCCTTAACTTGATTATTCCGCCCCGCCTGCGGGATGCACATTGGCGCAGTTTTGAGAAGGCGGTGACCGCGGGCGCGACTAGACTGAATGGACGAGCGACCCTCACCCGGGCGACTCATAAAGACGGTCGCAAGCTTTACGTCGAGATGACCTTCGCATTGGTCTTGGATCCAGATGGCGGCGTATGCGGCTCGGTTGCGGTCACCAGAGATGTGACTGCGGGTGTGGAATCCGAGAAAAGTGCCGCCCTCCGTCGTGATGTCGACTAGCTGAGCTTCGGCGCGGCACTTGTACGACTTAAATCCAGGAGCAACCCACATGCTGACTCAGCGAACGAAGGATATCGTTAAGGCCACGGCGCCGGTCCTCGCGCAGCACGGCTACACCATCATCCGACGCTTTTATTCGCGACTCTTTGACGCCCAACCAGAGCTCAAGAATGTGTTCAACATGGCGCATCAGGATCAGGGGCAGCAGCAACAAGCGCTTGCTCGAGCCGTATACGCTTACGCGGAGAATATTGAAAACCCGAGCAGCCTTGCTTCCGTGCTCAACAATATCGCTCACAAACATGCCAGCCTCGACGTCCGGCCTGAACACTATCCCATCGTTGGTGAGCATCTCCTTGGCGCGATCAAGGAGGTGCTCGGCGATGCGGCTACCGATGACATTATCGCTGCTTGGGCTCAGGCCTACGGCAACCTTGCAGACGCGCTCATGGGCATGGAAGCGCAGTTGCGCGAAAAGTCGGCGAGCCAGCTCGGCGGTTGGAACGGCTGGCGAACGTTCGTCGTGAAGGACAAACAGCCTGAAAGCAGCGTCATTACCTCCTTCGTGCTGGAACCTGCTGACGGTCAACCGGTCATCAATTTCGAGCCTGGTCAATATGTCAGCATCGCAGTAGACGTACCGACACTTCAACTTCAGCAGATTCGGCAATACAGTCTGTCGGACATGCCGAACGGCCACAGCTACCGTATCTCGATCAAACGCGAGGAAGGCGACGGAGCGCGGCCTGCCGGCTACGTGTCATCCCTGCTCCATGAAGATCTGAAGGTGGGCGACGAAGTGAAGGTAGCCGCTCCGTATGGCACCTTTCATATCGACGTCAACGCGAAAACGCCTATCGTCTTGATCAGCGGTGGCGTGGGCCTTACGCCAATGGTAAGCATGCTGAAACGCGCGATTCAGAATCCAGACAGACAGGTCGTTTTCGTGCATGGCGCAAGAAATAGCGCCGTTCACGCAATGCGTGACCGCCTTCGGCAAGCCGCAGCGACTTACCCAAACTTTACCGCCGTGATCTACTATGACTCGCCCTTGCCGGGTGACGTGCCTGGAAAAGACTACGACAGGCCAGGCTTCATCAATTTGAGTGACCTGCGCGACAAGATTCTGCTTCCCGCGGCCGACTACTACATCTGCGGTCCCATTCCGTTCATGAGAGCGCAGCATGATGCCTTGAAAGCGCTAGATATCCGCGAGTCGAAAATCCACTACGAAGTCTTCGGTCCCGATTTGTTCGCCGAATGACTATGCGTCAGCGCTGCCGGCGCAGCGGCGGTTCAAACAAATCGAACTTCAGCCATCGTCGCGCTTCCCATCATCCGATTCCATGCGCGGATCGGGGGGCCCTGGCCGGAAACCCTGCAGCTCGGCATGCGCCTGCGCCATGAACACATCAGGCCAGGTGCCGCACAGGATCTCGAACGGGATCCGCGCATCGAGCAGGGGCGCGGCGAGACCATGGTCTTCCGGCAAGTCGCCCCACAAGACCCGCTGTACCAGGACCACGGCACCGCATTTCGCGATGTGCTCGAGCGCGGGCTCGAATTCTTTGCCGAAGAGCAACGGGCCATAGGTCTGCGCGAGAACGGTCATAACCCGCAATTCAATATGGCTGGGTTTGACGGGCAAGGGCACGGCGCGCCCTTCGACGATGTGAGCTATCGCGCCCGCACGGCGGCGCCGCGTGATGGTCCGGTCGAGTTCAAGCACGATGCGCGCGACTTCCGGGTCGGGAAACGACTCGAATGCCTCGTCGTCGTCAAAGTCGTCTGCACCTTGCGCCACAGCCCTGCTCTCTATAGTAGATTGACATTCTTCAACTTTACCACCAAAACGCTACTGCAATAATATCTGTTAATAGTACTGCGAATTATATAACAAAGTACAGACCGCCATACAAGCTGGTGCGAACATGCCGCCATGGGCACGCGTCGACCGCGCAGCAAGTAAGGCCGATCATGTGCTTTGCGTCGCGCAGCCTCTGGTTCGGCCTGCAATACAGCGCCTGCATGCCATAGGCTCCGTGAGTGTGCGCAGGTGGCGACCGACCTCGTGACCCTACCGGAGCAGCAACGCGTACGGCTCGTCGATATCGCAAGCCCGGCGCAAGTACCACGTTCAGCTTGTGTTTGCCGCTCGAAGCAATCCATGCAGCCTGAACCCGGTATCCGGCTGTTGCTGATTGATGACCACGCCGTCGCTCGCAACGGCGTTCGCCTGACGCTCGGAAGCGGGTTGCGCGCGCAGCAACCTGCGCTGGCGGTGTTGACGCTCAGCATCGACGGCGAAGAAGTGTTCGCGTTGCGTGCAATCGAACATGCCACGGCTACTGCACCAGACGTATCGACCGAGACTGACCTTGCCCCTGTTTCACGAATCCCGTAGCTTAAGACGTCAGGCCGCTTGCCCTCGCTGAGCGGCGGCCAATTCTTCTCGAACGTCATAGGGCTGACGTAGTTCAATGTCGAATGCACGGCGGGCATTGTAGAAGCCGAGCCAGTCGATAATTTCATCCGTCGCATCACGCCGCGTCGCGAAGTGCCGACCGTGCAGTTGTGCGACCTTCAGCGAAGCCCACAGGCTTTCGGTCGGTGCATATCCTAACAATCGCCGCGCCGGCTCATCGATGAGCGCGTATTCGCGCAGATCGATTTCTGATTGCGATCTCAGTGTCGCGTTTCGCCGTCATAACCCGAAGGTTCCCGCCAACGAAAAGGCAGGCGGGGAGCAGCCTCGAAAGCCGCTCGCCGCCCGCAAATAGCTCAAACCGTCGTCGTTCTTACTTTTGAACGATGTTCGCCTTGTTGAACGCACCGGCCTGATTGACGACCGTCGCGTTGCCCACACCGCTTTGTGCCGTCGTAGCCGTGTTGGCGAAGCCGACTTGCGTGATCAACGCCGTGTTGTACGAACCCGCTTGCGAAGCGTTCGCGCTGTTGAGGTCGCCCACCTGCGCGATGGTCAGATCTTCCTTCGCGCCCGACTGCGATGCCTTGATGTCGTTGTAGCCGCCGAGCTGACCGGCCAGCAGCGTGGACTCGAACGCGGCCTGCTGCGTCAGATCCATCTTGTTGTGCGCGCCGACTTGCGCCGCGATGACGGTGTTGCCGCTTCCGTAGTTCTGGCGCGCCGCTGCCTTGTTGGTGTCGCCGTCCTGGATCAGGAGTGCCGTGTCGTTCGACGAACGGATCTGATCGACGTAGCCTTCGTTGTATTGCGAGCCGGTCTGGATGATCGTCGTCGTATCGTTGGTGGCGTAGCTCTGGTTGATCTGAGCGTAGTGCGGTGCGTTGGCGCCGCTCTGTACGATCGTGTTAGTGTTATTGCCGCCGTATTCCGAGTGGATGCGCGAACGTGCCGCGTCGCTTTCCTTGATCGACGCGTGATCGCCCACTTCCGACCATTGCTCGATCGTGGCGTCCGTGCCGCCGCCCGTCTGCTCGACGCGCGCGTGGTTGTATCCGCCGTCACGCTGCTCGATCGTCGCGATGCCCGCCTTGTTGCCTTGCAGGATGTCGACCGTGTTGGCGACCGTGTTGGTCTGCGTGACCGTCGCCTTGGCGCCGTCGGTCTGGCCCGAGGTCATGCCCGTGCCCTGATCGATGTTGACCGTGTTGTAGGCCGAGCCGTTGCGGGTGATCGAAGCCGTCGCGTTCTTGCCGGCTTGCCTGACGGTATCGGTGTCGTACATCGACGACGTTTGCGAGATCGTCGCGGTGAGGCTGTTGCCGTTTCGGCGGACCGTCGTGTTCTCGCCGACCGTCTGCTTTTGCGTGACGGTCGCGTTCAGCTTCGACGCACCCTTGCCGTTCGCGGTCTGCTTGATATCGGTGACGTTGTAGCCGCCCGCGTCCGAGCTGACGCTGGCGTTCGCGCCGTCCGCGGTTTGCAGCACGTTCACCTTGTCGTTGTGCGAATTCGTCTGCGTCACACCTGCGGTGTTGCCATTGCCGAACTGGTTGACCGTTGCGCCTTCGAAGCTCGAATCAGCGAATGCCGACGTCGAAGCCAGTGCTGCCAGACCCATAGCGATAGTGATTGCCTTGACTTTCATTTTTATGCCTCGTTGATTGATGTTTTATTTACAGCAATTCGTAACCCTAAAGGTCGCCAGCCCCCGCCGACGACCGATTCCACCATACCCACCACATTCACACTGAAATCAAACTTTCTGGTCCCCTCGCCCCGGCATATCACCGGGAAGGATCACTGCCTACTTCATGAGGACTGCCGCCCTCGCACCGCCGGTCTGCGTGACCGACAGTCCCGAGCCACTACGGTTCTGCAGGATGGAAATCTCATTGTTGGCGCCGAGCTGCGTCACCTGCGACGACATCGAGTTTCCGATCTGCGTAACCGTTGCTTCGTTACCGCTGCCGTTCTGCACCGCGATCGAACGGTTGTACTGTCCCGCCTGATAACCGGCGTACTGGTTGGCGACGCCGCTTTGCTGCAGCACCGTCCAGTTGTCGTTGCCCGCCTGCGCAGTCGCCGCCGCATTGGCGATGCCCATCTGATTCGCCATCAGGCCGTTCTGTCCTGCCTGAACTGCGCTGAGACGATTACCATCGCCGCGCTGCGATACACGCGCCACCTGCGTCGCACCACCGAAGCCCGGCTCGGGCGGACCGAAGTCCGAGATCGACGACAGATCAGCGGCATACACGGCGAGCGACACGGCCGCGCTGAGCGCTGCACACAGCGCGGCTTTCGAGGCGCGCAGTGATTTCATGCTGGTCTCCTCCTGTTCAAGTTTCGCTTGGCCGCCGATTCAACTGCCCATGGTCTTCGGCGGATCGATCTTCATCGGGCTATACGGCGGATTCACGTCTTCCATCGTCTGCGCGTAGCCCTGGTTTTCCTGCAAGTAGCGCTGCATCGTCGGGTCGTACCAGTCCTTCATGTCCTTGAGCGCCCAGGTCTGGTTCGCCACGCCTTGCACGATCAGATGCACGAGCGCCGATTCGATCGCCTCGTTCACGCAAAGCTGCTGCGGCTCATTGCGCGTCATGCCGGCTTCGGCCTGCAACAGATCCTTGAAGCCGATGAAGCGGTACACGCCTGTATCGATCTGAATCGAATAGATGGTCTTGGTCGTCGACACGCTGTTCAGAATCGTGCCGTTGCGGATATCGACCGCGCGCAGGTTCACCGTTACCTGATCGACGCGATATTGCTGCGACGCCGAGATCCCCAGATATGCGACGCCCGCGCCGCCGGTGCGGATGTTCGTGTCATACCCGACGATGCCGCCTTCGAGCACGATGCTCGCGGGCGCCAGTGCGCCGATCTGGGGAATCGCGTTCTTCTTGTCGTCGGGCGTTTCCAGCGCGCGCATGATCTTGCGCTCGGTCAGCAGGTCCTGAAGATTCTCGCGCTCGACCGGCGTGAACCAGCCGGAATCGCGCATCGCCTTGACGAGAAACGATGCACCGCCCTGCGTTACCTGCGACGAAAACGAGCTGTCCGGCGACGGCTTGTACTGGCCGGTCAGATCACGAAAGCCATACACCGCCGCGACGATCCTTCCCTTGGGCGACGGCAGATGCGTGAGGTCGCGCGTGACACGCGTCGGCGGTGTGAGCGTGGCGTTGCCAGCAGAAGGCATCGGCGTGGTGACGCAACCGGTGAGCAGCGCCGACGCGACGATGACAGCGCCCATCGCAGCGGTCCTGAAAGCGTTCTTGTTCATTGCGTGTGTGCTCTCGCGTTACTGGCCGTTGCCGACGATGAAGGTCGTGGATGCGCCTGTGGTCTTGTCGGTCGTCGTCACTTGCAGATTGCCGCCCGTGACTTGCGAGATTGCGATCGAGAAGTTGCCCGTGTTGATCGTGCCCGGATGCAGCGTGCCGTCCGTGCCGACGATCGAACTCGAAATCGACGACGCGACGCGCGACAGGATCGCCTGCTGCAATTGCGTGTTGAACTGATCGAGCGTCGACTGGCTGCCCGTGCCGAGACTGGCGGTCGACGGATCCTTATACTTGTTCTGCGCATTTGCCTCGTTCAGCAGATTCGGGCCGTTCAGCGGATTGCCGCCGAAGTTCGGATTCACCGGCTCATAGACGAGCGAGGTGGCGCTCGCGGCGAGCGGTATCGTCAGCGCGCAAGCGAGCAGCGCGCGTTGCAGGAGCGCATTCGTTTTCATCGTGATTCCCCGTAGGTTTTTGGCCTTACTGCTTTTTTTTTGCGATGCGTTCTTATAGTTCGTCCGTGGCCATGTCGGCGTCACGGAATAGCAGACGGGTCAGATCCGCCTGCATGACATTCTGAAAAGCGATCTGCGCCGCGCCTTCCGCCACCGGCTTCACGTTCGAGCGGGCAATCGGCAGGAACGCCTGAAATACGCGGCGCTGGTTGTATTCGACCCACACGAGGCTGCCGTAGCGCGCGGAAGGACGCTCGTGAACCGAGACGATGTAACGGTCGGACAGGGGAATCGTGCCCCACGCCTGCGCGAACCAGGTGTAGAAGTCCTGCCCCGCGAGCGTCACCGTATCGGTCGTCACGACGCCGCCGAGTTCGTCGGCGAGCGGCTGCTTGCCTTCGATGTCCGCGGTGCGGGCGCCCGGCGTGCCGGACAACGTGGCGCTCTTATCGAGCGACGACGCTGCGTTCACCGTGCCGCGCGGCGTGAGCGGCGCGCCACCGGGGGCAGGCTGCGCCGTGGTGTTGCCGACGGGACTGGGCGTCGGCGTGCTGGGCAGCGAAATAAGCGGTTGTGCCTGGGGCGTCGCATTGATGCGTGCATCCGGCAGCGCTTCCGCATCCTGCGCAACTGAACGCGTAGTCACAACAGACGCCCCGATGCACACCGCAATGACACACCCTTTCAAGCGCAGATTGTTTTTTTCTCGCTGCATGACTTCCCCGTATGTCCATGACCGCTATGGTGTGGTCTTCGGACGTCCTGTCTTAAGCGCTTCGTTTTTTTATTTGTACGACGGAACGGATTTTCCGTAATAACTTGTAATCGCAATGTTGTCCGCCCCACATTCGAACGTCGAAACGTGAAAGGAACGAAGGAGCAAAAGAAAGCGCTTTGCTGACGTTTTAATAGACTCGCGTAAGAAAACGTTTGCTGCTTTTCGTATTCGAGCGACCAGCGGGAAACAAATTGTTCATGCGTCCCATGACTCGGACTGCACGGATCAGCGCACGCACCCTGCCGTCAATGAAGGATGCAGTTGCTCTGGATAGCGATCGAGATTCCGAATCGCGGCATGAGTGGCTCAAGCGTTAATGGAAGCGCAACGGACAGTGGCCGACGCTCGGCGCACGGGGCTCGTATCGGCGGAAGTGTTCGCGTTGTGAAGCGTGGCGACGACTCTCGTCAACGCCGCGACTTTGGCGCCGATTCGCGGCGAGGAAAAATCTACCAGCTCAGAATCGCTCATTTCAGGTAGTCCGATGGCGAGCAGTTATTTCCCTAGTAGTCTGCTCACGCTCAATCGTCAGAGCGGCGACTCCACACTATATTGTCTGCGCATATCATTTCACTGAGCGGCCGCGGTCAGACTCGTCCTTCCGGGATGGATATGGAATCCGTCACGTCATCAGTACTCCATACATTGGACAATCACGCGACTTGATAGACATCTATAGCATACCGAAAACTATCTAGAACCTCCGAACATCGTGGATTACACTGTTCATGCTATGCGCCTTCAGGCATGGCATGACTCACAAAGTCACACTAGCGCGGACTTTCGTACATCGCTTGCGCACGTGTCCGCCTGCGCCGAGTGAATCTGAGCTCGTTGAGTTGTTTCGTCTTAAATTCCTAGGCCCGCACCCCCGGCTCCTCTCCTCACCTTCGGAACATCCGGCCGCTGATCGGCCATTCGTTCTCTGATCGCCTCCTCCGTGAACGGCGGTAGCCAGGATGCACTGCGGGATTGCTTAATTCACTTTGAACGGGGCGCCGAGACCGGCCCGGCAATATGCCTCCGCGTTGCGATCTTAAGCCCCCGATTCGCTCGCAAGGAGATGACCGTGAAGACAAAGCATTCAACCATCGCTTCGGCAGCAGCCGTTGCGCTTTTCTCGCTCAGTGGTGCGGCGCATGCCGACGGTGACCACGACGGTGGTCATTGTTCGAACGCAACGCTAAGGGGAGCGTTTGGGTTTATCGGCCACGGAACGATTCTTGGGTTGATAGGTGATGACGGTACGGTGCATCCGTATGCGACGCCGTCAATCCTCGATGACGTCGCTTTAGTGACATTCGACGGTGTGGGACATTTCACGCGCACGGACTTCGGCGTTATCGGCGGCCTGCCGAAGGGTGGGCAGACCACGTTCAACCCGTACCAAATGGGCGCATATACGGTGCACCACGACTGCACCGGATCCATGAAGATCATCTATACCGCCGGCGGAGCCGTGCCAGCCGGTGTCGAGACCGATCTGAACATCGTTGTCGCATCGGACGGCACGCTCATCGAATCGGTAGTCTACCGAGCGGTGACTGTGGCGGGCTCTAGCGCAGATGGCGCCGTAAAGTGTCCGCCCAATTGCCAGCAAGGCGTGCAAGAAAGCTTTGAGGGGAAAAAAGTCTCGGTGTTCGGTTTCCGATAGCCCAGTCATCCGGTGACAGGCGGGTAAGGATTCGTTCGCACCGCGCGCGAAGTAGAAGACTTGATCAGGGACGCGGGAGCCAAGCCCGCGACGATCGCACTAATCGATGGACGAATCCGCGTCGGCCTTGCGGATGAGGAGCCCGAACTGCTTGGCAGGTCCAACAAGGTGCAAAAGGTCAGCCGCCGCGACCTGCCGGCTGTCCTAGCTAGCGGGAGACTCGGCGCCACGACAGTGGACGGCACGATGATATGTGCCGCACTGGCCGACATTGAGGTATTCGTTACCGGCGGCATTTGCGGTGTGCATCGGGGTGCGCAGGAAACCTTCGACATTTCAGCTGATCTGCAGGACCTAGCGAGAACGTCGGTGGCAGTGGTCTGTGCTGGCGCGAAATCGATCCTCGATCGGGCTCACATTGGAATACCTCGAAACACATGGCGCACCGGTGCTCAGTGGCGAGCAAGACAACTTCGCTGCGTTCTACATGCGCGATAGTGGATTTCGCGCGGACTTGAGGCTGGACGACACGCGGCGGAGCAAGCACGCCTCATTCGAACCAATTGGGACCTGGGTCTAGCCGGCGGCATGTTGTTGAGCGCTCCAGTCCCAGAAACGTCTGCGATGATCGCGGAAGAAGTCGACGCGCTGACTCAGCAGGTGCTCGGCGAGGCAACGGCGCAGGGAATTCATCCACGAACTGAAGGGTCGACGCAGCCTAGCGACCAACATCGCGCTCGTGAAACACAATGCCGAGGTCGGTGCTAGGTCAGCGTTGGCACTAGTACGCGCGGTACAAGACAGGGGGGCGGCCTAACGCTGCAGCCGTCGACTCAGGCTCTCATCAGGCGCAGCACGGTTGCGAACGCTTGGCCGCGAATCCAAATAATCCTCCCCACTCCTTGCCCGATTCGGTCGGGTGTAGTCGACCGAATCGGACGTCGAGTCGCTCCCACCATAATCGGCGGCTCTGAATACGCAGTCCGCGGCACCTCCGCACCGAATAACGCGGAACATATATCGTCGAAGCGCGGCTGTCGTTAGCGCAGCGGCCGAAATTTTCGCGCGTGAGATAGTAAGATACCGAAATCGAGGCTACGCGAGCGCGGGCGCCCGTTAAGCGAATGCAAATGTGGGCGCCGCCTACTAGAATAAAATGTCGGGCGGTCTGGACGCTTTGGGCTTGCTTTACATTCCGCGACATCGACTTTTTGAATGGTCGTGCAATTCGATGACGCCGAAGGGAGGACGTATGTGGCACACAACACGGGTAGGGCGAAGCCTCGCTGTCATGTTGCGAGCCTTTTACGGGTTGCTGCTAGTCGCGATCGCGCACCCCCGCCCAAGCGCAGACCATCACTACCTTCGCAGGCGGCGTCGGCGCGCAGGGAATACAGGCCGAAGCCATCGCGGCGGACCGATGGGGGAACATCTATACAGCCGAACCGACACATCACGTTGTTCGGCGCATTGACCACAGAAACGGCACGGTGACGATCATTGCCGACACCGGGCAGGCAGGCTATAGCGGAGACGGCGGACCGGCCACGCAGGCCCTGCTCGACTATCCGACAGGGGTCGCGCTTGACCGCGCCGGTAACGTCTTCGTTGGCGATTCAGGTAATGCAAGAGTCGTTCGAAGGGTCGATCGTGACACGGGTGTCATAACCACGGTGGCTGGCCCGCACCCCATCCGCCTCGACGCTGGCAGAAAGCACCACACTCTCGCGAGTGAAGCGCCGTTCCAAGAACGGGTTACGTTGTTCCAGTGGCTTCACACCAAATCGTTACCAACTCGGCATGCACCGGTAGGTTACGATTGACGGAACAATCTGTTCCTCTTCTGGCCGAAACCAGACGGAACAATCCTCTACGCGACTTTCATGTCGCACTAACTGTACGGCATTAGCCTCGGTAAGGGCCTTTAAGGCTCGGTGGGCACCGATGGATTCGATAGTCGACCAGCGAATTCGAGACATCCTGCGTCGACGATCTATGCTGACACCACTACGTACTTCACGAACCGGAGGTCACCTTGAAATCGCGCCTCGGCGATAGAGGCACCGCTCGTCCTTCACCTCGTCGTCGTACTTTCCTGGACCGTACTTGTCGGATAACAACTGCATGATTGGCCAACGCTAGTGCTAAAGCTGAGGCGCAAGGCTTTGCTGCAGTCGTCGTCGCGAATCATGAGCCGACAGCGGCATGAAGTGCTCGCCGGCTTTAGCATATTCACGGGGCGGGGCGTACTAGCCCGCGCAAGTTGCGTGATCAGCCAAGCGGGACAACAGCCGCTCGAGTCGTGAACGTTGTGAGGGTACTAGTCCTGGCGTCGCGCGCGCCTTGACGACGCGATTGCGCCAATAGGTTCGACCGAATAAGGAGTTTGCCGCGTCTGCGGTGAGAACGCGCTCGAGATGCTCGATTTCGGAGTCGAGACTTCTAGGCGTGAAGCTGGTCAGTGCGCGAAATGCTGGTGTCATATTGTTATAGATCTCTCAGGTTCATCCTTGCGACGGGGCCCCGAACAACGTCCCGTCGTACCGCTGGAACAGCCGTGCTGGTGCCCGCCGTTGTGTGGGCGTTAGCTCACTGCGGCTGGATATTTGCCGCCTGCTTGCCTTTCGGTCCTTGTTTAATCTCGAAGGTCACCTTCTGGTTTTCCGCCAGTGACTTAAAACCTTCGGTCCGAATCTCGGAGAAGTGCGCGAACAGGTCATCGCCTCCGTCGTCCGGCGTGATAAACCCATAACCCTTTGCGTCGTTAAACCACTTCACAGTCCCTGTTGCCATGCTCGTCCCGTACAAAAGAAAAATGGTGATTGACGAGAATAGCAGCGCCCGGTGCGTCGCGGTATGACGTTTAGCAAATATATTTATCATTTTGATAACGGTAAGGAAATATCTTCCGGCACGATCGATCGTCCCGCGTTTGGCCCGAGATCCTCCGATGTTAGCCGCGAGGCGTGGCCGTTCTTCGTCACGGCATCTCCAATGTCGCCGCTTCACTCGGCCTCACCCGAAAAAACAAGCAGCGAGCCATCCACCGCGACTTGCGTCGTTTCGCGACGCTGATAACGAATTGGTGCGATTGAGACTAAAGCGCGGCGCATGCCGTATCAATCGCGCGCCGCGCGCTCCTTGCGGCGCGTCTCCAGCACCGTGATAGCACGCTGGAGCACGCGCTCCGCACTCGCCTTCAGGTTGAGGAACCGGCAGCCCAGAATGGTCCGATGCTCGCCCGTTGGAGTGACCATCTTCCGGGTTGCGACGACCTCCAGATCGACTAACACGACGCCGAGCCCGCCCACCTGAAGTTTTACGTCGTTCCAGACGGTCCCCGCCGCGAGCCTTTCGAAGCGTGCGTCCCGCGCACGCAGCGCCATGCCGCCGAGCGAAAGGTCGTGCAGTTCGAACCGGAACGCGGCGCCCGCTCCGTCGACTCCGCTCGCGACGAACGGGTCGAACATGGGCGTATCGACGCGATGGAAATCCCGGCGCTGCACGTAATGAAGCAGCGCGGGAAACGGCACTTCGAATGCCGGACGCCCTTCGAACGTCACGACCACGGCGCCGCCCGTCACGAAATGCGTCCGGATGCCCGAAGGCTGGCTGCGGAACGTGAGCTCGTCCGCATCGACCAGCGCGCGGTTGTCCCGCGCCGTGCTGCCGAAATCGAAGAGAAAACGCGCGCGGCTCGAATCGACGTCGAGCAGTTGCGTGACGAACTGCGTGTCGCCGAACTCGACTATTAGGAAATCGCGGCGCGCAAGCGACGCCCGCAGGCATACCGCGATCTGCAGCGTATGCCGCTGCGCATAGCGGTCGTCGGTCTCCCACGCATTCGTTGTCGAGGTGCTTGCTCCGCTCAGGGTAGGTTCGGCAATCATCGTGGTGTCGTTATTCTGCCGGGCGGCCTCCCGGCGTATCGCTCTCTTTGCTATATCTTATCAAATTGATAATCTAATGTACGAACATCACGTGGATAATCATCCTGAATCTTGAAACGAGCGACGCCCCTGGGACGACGGGGTTCATCAATGATCTGGCCGGCTACCCTTTTCCGGGCCGCGGCACCGGCAGAAAATGCAGCAGCGCCTTGAGCGTGTAAATGACGATGACGGTTCCCGCCAGATCGCCGACGAACATCGCGAAAAATCTCGACGTGATGTTCTGCGCGTCGCCCTGAAGATAGAACCAGATGTTGTGCAGCAACGAACCGGCGATTGCATACGCGACCGTGAGGATCATCAGCCTGTCCGCCGTCAGATTCGACAGCGATGCGTTCAGCCCGTAGGTCTCGCGCGCCAGGCGATAGACTGCATAGGGGGCGGCCGTCGCGATGATGCCGCCGACGAAGGACCGCACCGGGTCATTGGGAAAGAAATAGAAGAAGTCGACGACCCAGCTCGCGAGCAGCAGTCCGAGCGCGCCGTCCGCGCCGAGCAGAAGCGTGCTGAGCAGCCGGATGCCGGCGGGAAGATAGACCCAGTTCACCCCGCGCACGAACTCGGAGTGAACGAAGATTTCCTGATTGAGCCAGAGCGAACCGACGAAAAGGAGCGCCGTTCCGACGACGGAACATAAACGAAGCAGAAACGAAGACATTGGCGTGACGAGCCAGTAAGCGGCGGACGTATCTTACCGCAGCGCCCATCCGACTCCGGCCTCAGAGGCGAGCCGGCAGCGTACGTTAGCGCCGCGCCTTTCCAAGAGCCCCGCTGTCCGCGTGCGCGTCGCGTTGCGGAAGCTCGCCGTAGCTCGCAGCGGGATCGAGCTGTGCGGCGATTCGCTCCAGCTCAGCGAGCAGCGAGCGCAGTCCTTCCTGCTGGAGCGGCGCGACGGCCGGGGCATGCCGCAACTCCTCGATGCGCTCGCGCCAGTACGACACCGGCCATGCGGCGCTTCGATGCCAGTGGCGCGAACGGATCATCCTCGCCAGATGATCGATTTCCTGCTCGATGAAAGTCGGTGTGATGTAAGTGATATCGCGTCGTTGAACCACGCTCGTGCCCCCGATAGCGGCTCGGGCAAGAGAAAGATCGATGTCTTCGCCAGGCCTTCGCTGTGTGAACTATCTTAGCACTTACTTATCACCCTGATAAATACTTGGGCCGCTCTCATAATTCGATTTTCGCCGATGCTATGATGAACGCCGTTCTCATTCAATCGATTCTTCATGGCCAAAAAGCGCGTCTTCGATGCTTATTTTCGCTTCCTGAATCTGGCTCAGGCTGTCCAGGCTTTGCCCTCCGTACCGAAGCTCGATGCCGCCGAGGAACGCTTGCTGGAAGCACTCACAGCGTCCTGGCATGCGGGTCATACGCTGACGGTCACGGAGACGATGGCCCTTTCAGTGGCGGGCGCGCCCGCCACCGTGCATCGCAAGCTGACGAACCTGAGGAACCAGGGTCTCGTGTCCGTCGACGAGAGCAGCGACGATCTGCGCGTCAAGACCGTGGTGCCCACGCGCAAGGCGCTCGACTACTTTGAAAAGCTGGCGGCGTGTCTCGAAGAGGCCAAGAAGCGTTGAACGTCGCGGGACGCCATATCACGAACATCGGCAACGAACGTTATAATTCGTCGCTTTCCCGCGCCATGGCGCAGTAAATTTTTCCACCAGGTCGTATTCCCACCGGAGAGCGGGGACGGCCGGCAGTGTCCGACAGCCTCCGTCGCAATCGCAGGCGTTGTGCTGCACCCAGTCTGCGATTGTCATGTCCTTCCCGCGCTTCGAGGTCGCATCCTGCCGTCGTGCTTCGACGGCCGCGCGTCGTGTTCGTTTCGTTTTCGTTGGCGCGTTCGGGGCTTGCGTCCTTCCATCGTTGAGCGCGTGGGCCGCCGAAAGCGATCCGGCCGCGAAACAGCTCACCCCGATCATCGTCAAGGCGGAAAGGCAGCCCGCCCCCGAGCAGCGCACGCCGATCGCCATGAGCGTCTATGGCGATGCCTTCATCGAAAGCACCGGCGTCACCGATATCAAGTCCCTCGCCACGATCGCGCCCGACCTCAACTATGCGCAGGTGCAGACCGTCGTGCCGGTGCTCACGATTCGCGGCATCTCGAGCCGCGACACGACCGAGATCGGCGATCCGTCGGTGGTCGTCGTGACGGACGGAAGCTCGAACAATCGGCCGTATGCGCTGAGCGGCACGCTCTACGATCTCGATCACATCTCCGTGCTGCGCGGTCCGCAAGGCACGCTGTACGGGCGCAACGCGGTGGGCGGCATCGTCGATATCGTGACTGCGAAGCCTTCGAGGGCATTCGAGGGCCGCGCATCAATCGATGTCGGCAACTACGCCGCGCGCAATCTGGAAGCGATAGTGAACGTCCCCGTGAACGACGTGCTCCAGTTTCGCGTGGCCGCGATCTCGCGCCGGCATGACGGCTACGTGAACAACGCGCCGCAGGCCGACGGCGACGACGAAGACACGCGCTCGGGACGTCTGTCCGTCGCGCTCGAACCGGCTTCGCATCTGCGCATGCTGTTCACCGCGCAGCAGACGACATTGAAGGGCGTCGGGCCGGTTTCGCTCGACATTCCCTATCTCTACGACGCGAACGGCAATCTCTCGCACGACAAGCCGCCCTTCCCCGTCGATCCGCACACCTTCACCTATGCGACCGCACAATCGCAGAGCATCGAAGATACGGTCGCGCGCTGGAGCATCGCGTACGACTTCCGGGGCGTCGAAGTCAGCTACACCGGCAGCTACGACAACCTCAGCTGGCGTCATGCCGCCGACAGCAGCCCGAGCTTCGCCGACCCGGTTTCGTATCGCCAGAACGAGTTTCCGAAGACGCAGACGCACGAAGTGCGCGTGAGTTCGCTGGGCGATGGAAGATGGTCGTGGCAGGCGGGCGTGTCGTACTTCCACGAGTCTTCGTCGCTGTACAGCGCGAACGAGTCGCCGTTCGATGGCGGCGTCTTTCTGCCCACGCTCGCGTTCGCCTACGGCATTCGCACGACCTCGACGGCGGCGTATGGCCAGTCGTCGTACTGGGTGACGGACAGGATCAAGCTGACCGCCGGCATGCGCGTCACGCACGATGAAAAGAGCCGCGACGGCGAATACTTCTTCGCGAACTCGAGCGAGCCGCCATTCGACTATACGCACGTGCCGCAGAACGACTCGGGCTCGTGGTCGAAGCCGACCGTCCACCTCGCGGTCGAGTACGCGCCGACCTCGGCGTTGATGAACTACGTGCGCTACGACACCGGCTACAAGTCGGGCGGCTTCTCATCGTCGGGATCATATGCGCCGGAGACGTTGAGAGGCATTGAGATCGGCACGAAGTCGATGTGGAACGCGCAGCGCGTGCAGATCAACGCGAGCGTGTTCGACTACGACTACTCGCGCCAGCAGATCGCCCAGCTCGTACCGTTCGCCGACGGGCGCGTGGGCACGAAGATCGTCAATGCTGGACGCACGCGCATCTACGGCGCGGATGCGGATATTCGCGCGCTAATCGATCCGGTCGGGCTAGTGACGTTGTCGGTGGCGTGGCTGCATGCGCGCTTCACCGATTTCGCCGTCGATGATGGCAGCGGCCAGAACGTGCAGCTGGCCGGCAACGCGCCGCCGCAAAGCCCAGTTTTCACCATCGGGTTCGGGCTCGAACATGCGTGGACCACGGACGCAGGAAAGGTCATCGGCCGCGTGAACGCGAAGTTTCAAACGGGCCAGCACTTCACGATCTACAACTATGGCGACGATTATCAGAAGCCGTATCTGACCGCTGACCTGTCGGCGACCTGGATGCCGAACCGCAAGAACGTGGAGCTGATGGCGTACGCGCGCAACGTGACCAACCAGCGTATCTTTACGGCCGCCGAGGAATACACGTTCGACGACTCGTATCGCTACGCGTTCGCGGCGCCGCGTACATTCGGCGTAAAGGCCACATATTACTGGTGATCGTCGAAGGACTTCTCGACCGAAGCCCGTCCGAGAAGCATCGCGCTCATGGACCGTTCTTGCGCCCGTGACACGGCTCGATGCCAAAACTTGAAAGGCCGTTTTCCGTGACGAAGCAATTTTTGAACGAAGCGCACGTCGGCCATCCGGCGGCGTCTGGCGATGAACAGCACTCCTGTCCCACGGACCGTGTGGCGCAAAATCCATAGCTGCGTCAGTCGCACGGACCCCACGCGCATCGGCGTGTGGCTCACATTCAGTTCGGTCTGGACTGAAACTCGGCCTTAGCCGACCCTCGCCGTTCATCCGCCGTGCGGCTGCAGCGCGCCGCTTTGCTGACATTCGCGATGCGGCGTGGTCGAACCTCGGCTTCCGGGAACGGCGAACGAGTCTTGACGACGATGGCGGACGCTGGTGGAACTCGGGTTGAGCGGCCGTTGTGGGACGCAGATCTGTCGAAGAAAGGGCGGACATATCGATCTTCCACGCGGTCGCATCGGATCGGCAGCTCTCAAGCCTGAGACTGCCAGCGCCTCAGCTTCACCTCGGTCGGGTTATTTATCCTGCACCCTGAGCTTAACGTGTAGTTGTGTTACAACGCCAGATGCGTCTGGCGTACCTTTACACTCGAGATAATCTTGCTTACGTACCAGCTCGCCGAGCTTCGTAAATCCATAGTTTCGAGGATCGAATGACGTGTTGTTTTTGCTTATGAATGAGCCGACCGTTGAAAGCGGCGCCCATCCACCGTCGCGAGACGTTTCATTGATTGCGTGGATCAACAGCCTTTTCAAATCTGGCACGTCGGCCACACTTATCGACTCCGCTTTGTCGCCAGTCTTCTTCAAGACTTCAAAGAAAACGAACTTGTCGCAAGCGGCAATGAACGGCTCGGGCGTCTTCCGCTCGCCGAGTCCGTAGACGAGCTTCCCGGCTTCACGAAGGCGCGTCGCAAGCCTCGTGAAGTCGCTGTCACTTGAAACAATGCAGAATCCATCAACGTGACCTGCATATAGAAGATCCATCGCGTCAATGATAAACGCGGAGTCCGTTGAATTTTTGCCCTTTGTGTATGCAAATTGCTGAATAGGTTGGATCGCGTATCGATGCAACTGGTCCTTCCATCCTGCCAAATTCTGTGTCGTCCAGTCTCCATAGGCGCGCTTAACCGTTGCGGTTCCGTACTTCGCTACCTCTTCCAACAGCTCTCGTACAACCGCTGCCGAGGCATTGTCGGCATCAATCAGCACCGCAAGTTTGACTAAATCCCCGTTCGCCATATGGTTCTCTCCGTTTGGCCGACGTTGTAGAATTAGAACGCTGATTGTTGCCGATCTGAGCATTGATGTCGAATGGTCGGATCTCGCTGCATGCGCGCGTCCACCTCCTTTGCTTAAGGAAGCCCTTCGAAGGAATCCGCTGGCGACAGTGGCTGTTTCGCGGTACCACTGTTGTTTGAACGGATCCGAAGTTTGAGGAGGAGTCACGCGCACGAGTCGGCCTTTGCGGACGTTCGGCGAGGTTCGCCTCTACGTCAGCGATATGTCGGGCTGCAGACGTCGACGGTTTACATCATCCGACTAGCACATTCGACGCTTCGCAGCCGTTCGATAGCCTGAGTCTTCAACGTCGGCTGTATGCAACTTCGGTCATCGATTGCGCGACGGCGATAGATCGTCATTGTGCAGACACACTTCGACGTCGTAGCTGCCCGGTTACGCGTCGAATGATCTTAGGCGGACGAGCTGGACGCAGATCTAAATAGTTCAAGCAGCCACCTGACAGGCGGCCTTAAAGAGCGGTTGGTCGGATAGGCGGCCCGAAAACGCATCATCCTCCGGTAATCGACGGACGCATTCAGGACTCGAATTGGGCGGTCGATCTCCGCGCGGGCAAAGAACTCGCTTGCTGCGTCCAGGATCTCCTTAGCCCAACGCGACCCTTTAACCTGGGGCTCCAAGGCCTCGAGCGCTCGCGCTCGTCGCTAATCACCCCATCGCGCTCTGCCTTTCGATCTGACTGCGCTCGAACTTGATGCGGCTCACAATGCAGCGCGCAACGCTCGAAAATCGGCTTAGGAATGTAGGCTAGGCCGCTTTCACGCCTGACGGTTCGCCCTAACATGCCTCACAAATACTTACATTAAGTAACTTATAACAAAGTGACGGCGGGGATATGGCAAATGCACGGCAGTTGACCGATAAGCAGGACTATTACGCTAAAAAAGGGATTCAACAAGGCGAGAAGGCCTTGCCGCCGACCTCAGCGCAATCGCTCGATACCTTTGAGACGCAACTCCAGGCCGATGCGCAGCGCATCGCGGCCAGCGATCACGCCGATTTCACTCGGAAACAGGCATCGAAGATGAAGGCGCTCGGTGAAGTCAACGACGCGTTGAGCAACACGTCTTTGATCTGCGAGAGCTTGCTGCACGATCGGCCGCTCGCCGAAACGGTGTCGCACACGCGCGAGCAGCAACGGCCCGTGCTAGTCAAGCTGCGAGAGGATCAACTGGAGCGCGAGGCTGAACTGAAGGCTTATCGTGCCCTGAACCGCATCTCCGAGAAGGCGAGCTATCCCGAGAATCTCATGTTGCCGTTTCTCTGGTTGGTGCCGTTCATCCTCGGCGAAACGATCTGCAACGCGGTTCTCTACGAGAATGCACAAGGGCTGCTCGGCGGTGCGTTCGTGGCGTTTCTCGTGTCCATCTTGAATCTATCGATCGCGTTCGGCATGGGCATGGCGTTTCGCTACAAAAACCTTTCCTCCGGTCCGTGCAAGGTGGGGGGCTGGAATGCGCTGGTCCTCGCGGTTTTCGTCGCGATCTACTTCAACGCAATTTTCTCCGCGTATCGCAGCGAATATCAACTGCTGCTCGATCCGTCGGACGTCGTCGAAGCCGGCGCCGCATTCAAACGCGCGATGAGCGTGGCGAGCTACGTGTTCATCGGCCGTCTGCCATCTAACGACCTGATGAGCTTTGTGCTGTTTTTCCTCGGCCTCGTGCTGAGCGCGATAGCGTTCTGGAAAGGCTACGCTTGCGACGATCGTCATCCCGGATACGGCCGACGCGATCGCCTTTTCGCCGAAGCGACCAAAAAGTTTGATGCCGCACTCGACGTCGTCCGGCTGAAAGTCGTCGGCGAGATTCAGCGGCGCATCACCGGCATGGCGGGCGCGCAGAATCAGATGCTGAGCACGAAAGTGCGCCTTGATCAGATCAGGAACAGTCTTCCCGTTGATGTTGGATCGCTGAAGGGCAATCTCATTCAACTGCAACGTGATTTCGCACTGGTACTCAATACGTATCGCCAGAACAATGTCTCGATCCGGCCGACGCCCGCGCCCGAATATTTCGCGCATACGCCCGATCTGATCGCTCAATACGAACACGAAGACTGTAGCGTCCTCATGTCGCAGGTCGAAACCTCCGCGGAACAGCATGAGGTGTACAAGAGTATGTATTTGTCGGCCCTGAACGACGGCATGCGTGATCTGGAAAACGAAGGGCGTGATCAGCAGGGCCGCGTGCATAACGAGTTCATCGCCGACATTACGCGTGAGGCGCAGAAGAACATCGATGAGCGCAGTCGGAACATGCCGAAAGCGGCGATCGTGACTGCGCAAGCATGAACAAGACCGCCACTGCCTACATCGCCGCGGCGCTGAGCGGCGTCGCGCTAGTCGGGATTCTCGGCGCGGCGCATCTCAACAAGCCCGCTCCTGTCGATGCCCTCGGATGCGGACAGGAGGTGCAAGGCAAGACCGTGATCGTGCTCGATACGAGCGATGAAGTGGCGGCGCAAACGCGAGATGAAATCATTGAACGCGTGAAACATACGGTCGAGCACGACGTGCGCGACGGCGATCTCGTCTCGGTTTTCACGGTGAGCGATCTGTCGAAGAAAAATCTCGTGCCGGCGTTCGCCTACTGCAAGCCGCGCCGTGTCGGCAACGAATTGAAGGAAAGCACGCGCATGCTCGAACGCCACTATGTGACGAAGTT
The DNA here is from genome assembly GCF_023631365.1 of Caballeronia sp. INML2. Taxonomy (NCBI): domain Bacteria; kingdom Pseudomonadati; phylum Pseudomonadota; class Betaproteobacteria; order Burkholderiales; family Burkholderiaceae; genus Caballeronia; species Caballeronia sp. INML2. Next base: position 50,985 of record NZ_JALQDH010000090.1, read on the forward strand.
CGAGAAGCCGCTGCAGGCGGTCGTACAGGCGCCGATCAAAGGCTCGAAGGAATCGCCAATCGCGCAGTCGCTGATCGACTTATCCTTGTCCGATTACATTCGCTCGAAAGGCAACACGAACCTAATCATCTTCTCCGATCTGATGGAATACACCGATCGGTTCTCGCTTTATCACTGCGCGAACGGCGTTCAGGCCATCAGGTCGTTCAAGGAGTCGCGCGGCGCAAACGTAGCGCGGCCGACGTTCCACAACGTCAGCGTCGAACTGAACATCGTGCCGCGCCGCGATATCGCAACCGGCGTCGGACGATGCCGCGACACTTTCTGGGCCTGGTTCTTCGGCGACGACGACGGTCCGGGTGCGAAGCTGGTGCCTTCCAACCTGCCGGGATAAATCATGCAACTTAACATCAACCGCGTGTTCATCGTCATGATGACGCTGGCGGCGGCCGGCGCGCTGGCTTCCGTCGTAATGCACTTGCCAGTCCCGTTCGTGCTCGCCATCGAACTCATTCCGCTCTGCATGTACTTCTCGGTGCTTTATCGCATCGGCGGCACAGGACTCAGCCATACGGCGATCGACAGCGTCTATTACTTCGGCTTCATCGTTACAATTCTTTCGCTTGCCGGCAGCGTGATGCGCGTCTGGCTCTTCGGCATCGAGAAGGACATGAGCGGCTTAATCGCGCAATTCGGCGTCGGGCTGCTCGCGACCGGTCTCGCGCTGGTGTTTCGTCTGGTGCTAACCGCGCGCGTCGAGTCGCTCAATGCGAAGGATCTGAGTGAAATGATCGCGGAGTATGTTCAGCGCATCGATGGCGTCGTCGCGAAAGTCGAAGTGTCGGCGGCGAGCTTCGAAGGGCTGTCGCAATCGTTGCAGGATCGCACGCGCGCGGTGGTCGAATCGACCGTCGATGAATGCACGACGAGCATGCGCTCCGTCACCACGTTGTTCTCCGAATCGATCACGAAGATTTCGGAGCAGACGAGCCTGTCTGTCACGCGATTCGGCGAAGTCGTCGAATCGGTGGCGACGGCGTCGCACGTCGAGCATTTCGACCAGCAGGTCGCCGGGTTGGCCGCGGGACTGAAGGCGTTCGCCGCGGAAGTGTCGCAGTACGGCCGCCGCACTACCGATGAAGCACTGCGCACCACGAAACAGGCGCTCGATGCATCGAGCAAATGGCATGCCGACAGCCTGAACACCATGGCGCAGGCGAGCCAGGAATCGATGCGCAAAGCACTCGCCGTACTCGCCGAAGTCGACCTGAGCGTCGATACGTCCGCCGTGAAGACCGATCTACTGGCGCTGTCGCGAACGGTCTCTGCTTTCACGCGCAGATTCGGCGAACTCGAAGAGAAGCTTGCGGTGGCGCATGCACGAGACAGCGCGGCCGCGCTCGAACCGGTCGTCGAGAATTTCGCGGATCGGCTAGTGCGAACGATAGGCGAAGCGGAAGTCAAGGCACTGGCGCAGTTCCACGATGCCTCCGCGCGCCTCACAGAAGAAGCGGCGAAGGGCATCGCATCGGTCAGCAGGAGTGCGCAGATCGAGACGAAGCAGCAGATCGACGCGCTCAGCAGTCACATCGACCGACTAATTGCTGCGCTTGATCGAACGGCGTCACGCGTCGAGCGGCATCCAGCGCTCGCGGCGACGCCGTCCGGCGTGGGAGCGGGCATCCAGACCAAGCCGTACACGGCTCAGGCCAATGCGGCCTGATCGTCAAGCCCGAGCGACGTGATGAAATCGCCCACGCAACAAGAAAATGTCTTTCTTCTGACGCTCGTCGATTTTCTTTTCCAGATCATCTTTTTCGGTCTGTTCGCCTACGCCATTTCAATTGCCACGGAAAACACGGACTGGAAATCGGCGGCGCTCGCCCTGCAGGAAAAATTCAAGGACGAAACGCCGGCGCAAGTACAGGCGGTCGTCGACGCAATGCCGAGCGACGCTGAGTCGATGAAGCGCGCGCTGGCAAGCGAAGACGCGGCCCACCGGCTGGAACAGCACTTCGGCAAATCGACTTTGACGGAACTGACCGACGAGCTCACGCGGATGGCCCCTGCCGATCAATTGCGATCGGCGAATCGGCTGATTCAAAAAGTCGGCAGCGTCGAGCGCGCAAACGATGCGGTGGACCGCTATCTGAAGAGCGGCGTAGGCAAGCCAGCCTGTATGCTTGCGGATGGAGCTAAGGGGCGAGCCAAACCGCTTGCAACCGTCATCGGCTACGAGAACCGCCTCGAATTTCAGGCTGAAACGCCTGAACTGGCGGTGGTGCTCGCGAAGATGGAGACGGATTTCGCGTCTGTCCGGTCTCTTCCGCTGGCGCAGTTCAAGCGTGTGTTCGGCCGCCTGGGCGCGCTGTATCCGGACTGTATGTACACGTTCGATCTCGTTGAGAAGACGCGATATGTCGAGCCGCGCGATGCAGCGACGGCGGGTTGGAACGTCCGGGTGATTCCGCGTCGTGGGTGGTAGGCAGATATCCTTATGGACTCACTTGAAGCTTCCGGCGTCGGAACTGGTCGTGGCGTTTCGCCCGCCCCTCGAGCGCCGCTTCATCAAGCATCTATTCGTCGTTCAATTCGAACGCTTCTGTGAGCCGCCGAATCGATCGAATGTCACCCCGGGCGAAAACACCGTTCATCTCATATCGACGATCTGGCTGGACCCTGCGATGGGCTTCGCGTCATCCGACATCAGAAACGCCACTGGCGCCGCCGACTTCCTCCCGCGCGACCAGCGACCCATCGCCGTTGAGATTCCAGATTGGTCGCGTCGTGCGTGCCGGAGTCGACTCTGATGCCGCCTTTCGCGAACCCTGGCCGGGATGATCGTGAGCGCGCCTACCCCGCACCGCTTTCGTGGCGACGGAACGCCTGCCTGCATGCATGTGTTGCAGGAGCCTAGCGGCATGACCGACTCATTTGGGGAGCAAGGAACGGTCGAGCTCGACACCCTCTCGCACCTACATGTGACTGAGGGACGAAGCGTGCGCGGCTCGGAGATTGCCATCGTTGCGCGATATAAAACAGCCGTCGTTGCGGGGAACCAGACCTATGAATGCTCGTTCCGGCAATGCACGCGAATCACTCTTCATGACCGAGCCCTGCCGACCTGGCGAGGCGAGTAGTTCGGCCTTTGCTGACGTTCATTGCTTAGCCGACGTGCGGCTGCTGCTCGTCGCTTTGCGGTCGTTGGCGACGCGTAAAGGTTGGATGTGGGTTTCCGGCAACTGCGAACGTGTTTCCACGACCCGTTGCAGCCGGTCGAGTACTCGCCGTTCTAGGGGCAGGCATCGGAGTGGAACGGTCAATCCGTGCCATCGCTTGAAGGACACGTCATCGGCCTTTCCGAACTCCCTTCGGACTCGTGCCCGCTCCTGAACCAACAGTTCACCATCGTGCAGGCGGAAATATTCTTGGCGAGCGCACCCATCGTGGCAAGGTGCGATTCCCCAGACGTCTCCGTAGGCACCCTATCACGCTTCGATCTAACCCAGTCGGAAGGTATACAGCGAACAGTTTTCAAGCTGTGTAAAATTTGCGTCGCAGGACAGACGGCCGTCGGAAGGATGATCGGCTTGTGCCTGTCGCGTCACTCACAGGAAGTTTGCGGATGCGTGTAAGACAAAAGAAAGGCACGCGGTTAGAAATTACACTAAAACGGCAGAACGGAAGAAAGTCTCGTATGGACAATAGCGAACGCGAAAAACTATTAAACGTTGCATTTCGGCCGCATTATCCGATCGAAGATCGAGAAAGCTTCTTCGGTCGCGAGCAGGAACAGCAGCGCGTGATTCAGGCACTGCACAGCCCTGGGCAACACGTCGTTATTTATGGTGAGAGAGGAGCCGGCAAAACGTCGTTAGCGCGGGTGAGCACGATCGGCAGCCCTCGAATTGACGTTTTCTGCGAAAGCGATTCATCTTTCTCAAAGCTTGCACGTGACGTCATCCTTAAGTATCAGAAGACATTTCCGACCAAGCTGGTTTATGACGCCGCGACCGACCGAGTATCGATCGAAGGGGTTATGCGTTCAATTGACAATTTGGATGGGAACAGCCTGAAATCGCTACTGCCCAACGAGACGCTCGTGATCATCTTCGATGAGGTTGATCGACTTCCGGCAAATACGCTCGCGAGTCTTGGCGAATTTGCAAAGAATGCAGCCACTGACCTCGGTAACTCGACTCTGGTATTTGTCGGAGTTGGCACTACAGTAACCGATCTGCTACGCGGTCACGAGTCCGTCTTCCGAAACATCAAATCTGTGGGGCTAGGAAGGTTTGAGCGAGACCCTGACATCAAAGCTATTCTCGAAAAAGGAGGTGGCATTCTAGGGCTCAAATTTTCCCCATCAGCCGTCTCCGATATCATCATCGCATCTGACCGCCTGCCGTTCTATGTCCAGTTACTCGGAATCACGTCCGCTCGTGTGGCGATGATCGAAGGCTCGAATACAGTCACAAAGGAGCACGTTACAAAAGGTGCTGAGGACGCGGCACAAGACGCGGATGAAACGCTGCGTGACGCGTATGATTCCGCAATCCTCTCCTCGCGGAGTGACGTCTACAAGTACATCCTGTGGGGACTGGCATCGTTGGATGGGCGCATAGAGGGCGCTGTCGGACAGATCGCGGAAGTAGCATCAAGTTTTGCGCATGGCAAAAACATAAGCGCACAGGTGGCGGGTACCGCTTTGAAAGAGCTGATCTCTGACAGTCGACAAAGCATCATTTCGGCTCGAACAATGGGGCCGAGGAAAACCTTCTATTCTTTTTCACACCCGTTGATGCGCGGGTATGTAAGGTTGCGAATTCATGCCGCTAACAACCGCACTGAGTGACTTTCAAAAAAATACGCAGCTCTGCTTGCATTCATATTGGCAGATTAGAGCCGCGAACGCCGCAATGATGCATTTCACTCAATCTGGACCGTGGAGGACCCTTCCACTAGAGTTCGGTAACCTGCCTCACACGACGCAAGTTCTGCCACCGCAACAAGTGCCAGTTAGCGCAGCACTAAGTGAGATTGAGAGCTATATCAAGAACGGGAGGGCCGTCACGGACTTCTTTTTCGCGGTGATCTCGTACTTCGAGTCTTTCCTTTCCGCCGCATTGGCCGCAAAAACTCTATCGACCGATGGGACACTTGGCCAGCTCATGACGCGGGCGAAGCAAGGATATTCCCTCCCAACTTCGCCGGAAACAGAAATGGCTGACGAAGTGCGGGAGCGTCGGAATATGCTGGTGCATCATCAGGGAGTAGCACAGCAGCGCTACGTGTCTGTTGCCGGTGTTACATCGCTACCTAGCCACATCCGTTCGGCAACGCTTGGACAGGTTTTATCCATCGACGACAGCTATTTCGCCTACGTGTGTGACGGCCTAATCACTTACGCGCGACTTTTTTAGTTGCCCCCGTGAGTGCGAGTCGGCGCAGTACGCATCTTCCGCCACGCCGCTATAGACGACGCATGCCGAAGACAGAAATGTCTTTCCACGCCCGAAAGAGGGCCAGCCAGTATAAACGGTTGTGGGTAGCGACTTGCCGAGCGGCTTGAGAACTGGACCACCGATAAACCGTGGAAGCTGACGGGGAAGCCGCGCGAGGGCGAATGGGCAGCGACAATTGTTTTGACCAGTCGTGTTGCCTCACGGAATGATGTTACTCCCGGCTAGTAGTCACCGACGAGTCGTTTCGTGTTGAAGGCTGGCGCTGCGTAGCAGCGTCGGCCTTCAACACTTCGGCGTCGGCGCCGATGAGTATCCGGGTCACAAGTTCCCTCGCTCGATTCGATCGCGGGAGCCATCGCGGTGAGGCGCTCGTATATTTGCTTTGCCATAATCCCGGGCTCGGTTTCGAGCCACTCCAGTATCTTCGGCCAGGTATGTTCGAACGGATCTTCGCGAGAGTGCCAGTCATGTGGGGCGCGCGCTTTGCGCTGATGCGTCGGTCGAATCTTGCCGGCCTGCCACGCTGTCCCGAGACTGGACAGGAAATCGGAGAGTGGACCTCAGTTGCTGTCTTCGTTGACGCTGGCGGACCGCCAGAAGCGCTGCTTTGTGCAACGCGCTGTTGTGCTTCGCGCATTCGATAAAGCAGATTCAATGGATCGAGCCTACGGAACCGGATGCGAAGGTTACGTTTGGCTCGCCTCCGGAATAGATGGGGACCGCATGAGCGCTCAAGCGGCGTCACCGGAGCTTCATAATGCTTCGTCACCTTGGTGCCGCGACGAGTCTTCGATTTCAGTTTAAACGATGGCTGGAAGAAGTTGATGTACAGCCTTGAAACTTGACGGAGAGAAGCAAGCGTTTCTGTGGCTTCAAGACCTCGTAGCCTGCCGTAGCCCACAAGGCGGCGGACGATGGCGCCATTTTTTTGCTCGACCCACGCTTGATCGTTCTTCTCATAGGCACGCGAGCGCGTCAGCTCGATGCCCGTGGCTTTGCAGAAGTCGAATACCGTCTCGTTCATGAAGGCGCTATCGTTGTCGCAATCCAGACCGCGCAGCGGAAACGGCAACGCACGGCGGACCTGCTCGATATGCTCCAGAACGAATGCGCCGCTGCGAAACGGCATGGCGAGGCACTCGGTCCAACCCGTTGCGATATCCGTCATCACGAAGCTGTGTACAACGTCGCCGTCGATCTTCGTACCACCGCAATGCCCAACGGAATCTACCTCGAGATAACCGGGTAGCGGGTCGTTCTAGTCAGTGAAGGTCCTGTCGGCACCGCGCGGCGAATCGCATTGCCGATTCCGCCAGCTCGCCGGCGCTGGCCGCAGAAGGCTTGCTCGTGCACATCCCGCAGCAGCCGACCAATGGTCGCGGCGCTAATCTGCTTGAGCCGCTGACGCAGATCCTTCGGCAGCGACAGATGACCATGCCGTGTCATCGAGTCGATCAGCGTCGGGATGAGCGCCTCCAGGCGTTTGCCGCAAATGCGGTCAGCAGCCTCCCATAGCGTGATCAGCGCGGCAATGATATTTCCTTGCTTGGTCGGCATGTGCATCGATTAGCTAGGTATTGACGCCGGGGCGGCGTCCTCATTCCTGTGCGAAAATAGTGTGATGCTAGCCTCTTTTTGTTCTATATACGTTACAGGGACCAATGACTGACGAAACGGATCTTGATGCGACCGCGCCGAAGCGCCGCCGCGCCGTTAAGGCTGATTCGGTTACGCCAGCTGTCGCGAAGCCCAGAAGCAAAAGCCTTCAAAGCCACGGCAAAAATTCGAAGGTGTATGTTCCGGTCATCCTAAAGCTGTTCCAGGATCGTTGGCGGCCGGGCGCGGCAACCGTCGTTTTCTCGCTCGATGATGTGCGTACGGCTGTAGAGGCTGTTCGGGCTATATCCAATAATCCCGACGCCATATCGGCCCGGAACGCCGCCGACGTGGTTTATCGTATGCGATCACGTACGGTGCTGCCGGACGAGATTCTATCAAAGGGCTTTCACGTCCTACGCGCTATCGGACGCGGACTGTATCAGTTCGAAAAGGCGTCGAGCGGCATCATGGAAGTGCCAGTTCGCGAGCTCACGCCAGCAATCGACCAAACGCCCATGCCCGTCCGTCGACTGTTGCCGGAAACGGTCGCCGAAATGGACGAACAGGCCTTATTGTCCGTCGTCGGCTATTGCCAGCTTCTCGACCACTTTACTGGCATGAAGATTTATCGGCTGCGCTCGCATGTCCGAAAGAGCGTACCAGGGATCGGCCAAGCCGAACTCGACGCAATCGACGTAGGGATTGCGTCCGGTGACGACGATGTACCCGTCATCTTCCCGATCGAGGCCAAGGCCGTTTCGGACGAACTGAATCGCGTCCAGATTTTCAACATGATACAATACGCGGCGCATTATTTTCCCGGTCTAAAGGTCCGGCCATTGGCGTTGAAGGTCGACTACCAATCGGCTGTTCATATCATGGAATTTAACGTTGCGGCACGACCCGGCGACCTTCGGATAATCCATTCCGCTAGCTACATCATAAACACGTCGGAGGCTCAAATCGCCATGATCCGCGCAACGAATGTACCCAAGCAATGACAGCGAAGCTGCCCATAGGGATCGAACTGTTTGCCGGCTGCGGCGGACTGTCGACTGGATTTCTCGACGCTGGACTGAACATCGCCGCCGGCTTCGAAATTGATGAGCGCGCCGTGGACGCGTACAATTACAATCACCAATATCGCGGAAGCCGGGGTTTTGTGACGGATCTTAACGTCGCGTCCGGTGCGGAGTTGTTGAAGCAAGCCGGGATCAAGCGCGCCGATTTCGTAATCGGCGGCCCGCCGTGTCAGCCGTTCTCCATCGCGGGGAAGCGGCAAGGCAAGCGCGACATTCGAGCCGACCTGATCGGACATTTCATTCGCATCGTGGACGAGTTGAAGCCATCTGCTTTCATGCTCGAAAACGTCCCGAACCTCGCATCGTTCGATAACGGCGAGTTTCTGGACGATGTAAAGGCAGAGCTTCGCACGCTAGGTTATGCCGTCGATCATAAGGTCGTGTCTGCAGCGGATTTTGGCGTGCCGCAAAACCGCAAGCGGCTCGTCATACTTGGATTGAAGGGAAAGAAGGCCGTGCGCTTCCCGTCTCCGACCCACGGCACGGCCAAACAGCCTTTCTTATCTTCGGCGGACGCGATCGATGATCTACCGGACGCGGGCGAGTTTGGCGAAACCGGCGTCTTCAATCATGAACCGACGGCGCATTCTGCGGACATGATCGCACGCCTAAGCACATTAGAACCGGGGAAGCGCGAGCGGGGATCATTCCATGATCGGCTACACCCCGAACGCCCATCGTACACGCTGCGCGCGGGATCGGGCAATTTCAGCCCTCTGCGACCGGTGCATTACAAGCATCATCGCGTCATCACCGTACGGGAAAGCGCGCGATTGCAGGGATTTTCAGACGACTTCCTGTGGCCCGACCGTATCCCCCGGTTGCAGCAATATCGACAAGTCGGCAACGCCGTGCCGCCCCCGATGGCGCGAGCCTTCGCCAAATGCCTCGCCGATCAAATGGGATGGGCGTTAGATGTGGGTATGTTCGCTGGCAACCCGGCGGAACGCGAGCCGGCTAATACACTTACGGACGAACAGCGAAAGGCGCTTCGGGCTGTGAGAATGCGCGGCGCGTCTTTGGGAAAGGCGGCTCTGGCAAAGAGATAGCGTACAGCGGTGATAGTTTCCGCCAAACTTTTGCTGCTGCCTACCGTCCGCCGCCCAGACCACATGCTCTCTTACGGCTGTGCTTTGCGCGGCGTTTGAGTATCGCGAGTACGTTTGATTTCGACCAACTTGAGCATTTCAACGGAATATCGCAGTTCGCTGCCTTCGCCGGAACCGCCCGTTTACTCGCGGCAAGAGGACCGTCGAGGGGAGCTTTAACACTGCGGATGCAAAGGCGGTTCATAACCGGATTTTTTTCTGGCGGGATCGTCAGGTTCGGCCGGGGAATGCGGACAATTTCCTAGACTGATTTGAGTCGTTAGCATGAGGCTTTCTCGGTACTCGATGGGGCTGAGATAGCCAAGTGAGCCCTTGATAGGAGCAACTCCGGAGAAATCCAGGCTCATATCACGACCGGCACGATGAGATTTGAGACCGCGTCGAAATACGCATGCCTCGGGCTTTCGAATGTCCGCTTCCGCAGAAAGTGACCGGCTGCTGTGGGTCGGGAGTGTGAGTCGCTGACGTAGGAGATGCAGTCCTCCTTCGGCAGGGCGTCGACGGCAGCATCCCGCCGAACTGCTGCCGTTGAAGGCTGACGGCTTTAATGTCAGCTAAGGCCGATTCGGACCCCCGCATTTTATACGGTGACGGCGTAGAGTTGGTTTCACAGAGGAACTCCAATGAGGAAGCGATTCAGCGAAGAAGGGTCTGCTTGCTGAGCCGATGCTCGACAATTTCGCCGTGAAGGATCTCGCGCCTCCAAAGTTCTAAGCTCGCAAGCCAGACGCGAGGTGGTCGGGACGTTGATGACCGGAGGACGCGATGTGTGTCACACGGGCTTGAGAGCTGGTTGGGATTTCTCGGTCGCCATTTCGATATGACCCGCGTCGAAGTGCCAATGACCAGGCGCTGACGGGGCGGATGGTAACTATCGCAGCGCAAAAGTGCCGCTACGGTTATCCCTGCATTCACGGACTGTTGCAGCGTGAAGGCTAACGACGACGCAATACCTTCACTTAGTCGTCACAGGGATGGACGTCGCGCGCGGCCGTGGCAATGCTTGAATCGCAGCTTGCTATTGCACCAGCAGGGCTCGTTGGGACCGAGCACTGCCGAGAACGCAGTCGCTCCTGGGGGAGGCTCTTGAATTTCCATCTTTAGATTGCTTACTGAAATCAAGTTTGCCTCTCCTGTCGAAGGATAAGCTGCTTCAACTACATCCACTAAGAGGAGATCATTTCTACCAGTCCCGAGGCGGACGAGCGTCGAGATGGGTAAGTTGCGATCCCTTGGGATGGTAACGACGGCCACATTCTTACCGACGCTGTTCCAAGAACGAGCTCGATCGGCGATGCGGCGAACAATATTGATTCCCGCGTTCACGATAGTTTCTCGCGATGGGAACGACTCAAGTACCGTGCGGAGAATGCGCTCGTCCTCGTCAACCATGGCATCCCAAGCTCCGACTCGCTGGATATAACTTTTTAATGGTGCTGAATCTTCCGGTTCCAGCTCTTCGGCGATGTCGAAGGAATCTGCAGCTTCCGGATGGTCAACGCCTCGAACGAAATCTTGAAAGTTAGTTAGCCAGATCGTGCCAATGTATACTCGGTCGCGCGAGTAGAGGTAGCCGGACAACATGACAGTGAGTCGCTTGACCTGCGGGGAAAGACGGCTTATCTGGCGGCGGTTCGCGAACAGTGAGTTCAGCTCTCCGGCCAACCGCTCGGCCGTTTCCATGATTCCGTAGTCGGGAGGAGCCGACCTGTAGAGAGCTTCGACCAGCCATGGCTGAAACTCAAACGAGCCCACTCGTGCCAGGCCTGTGAAACCGATGGCAAAGCGTCCGTTGGCTAGAGAGAGCACCGTCGCCTTATTTGATTGCTCAGTCTTCGCGATTCCAGCCATCGAAAGACGTCGATCTGAAAACTGCATCAGGTAATCACAATTCGCTGCGGTAATAATGATCGTCATCGGAAGTGTGAGCCGTAGAGTTGTCGTACTAGAAACGATTTTATCGCCTTTTCAAATTCCGCCCGCCGCTTCTTGCAAGCCGCAATGCCGACGACGTGGATAAGCTGCCGTGTTTTGATGAAGCGGCCCCGTAGCTTGGGTTTCCGCTCGAACATAGACGCTTAGCCAATATTTCAATTGCTCAAGTGAAATGTCTCTTCCGTTGAGTGCGAAAGGTCTGACTCCTGATGTGGTGCCAGTGTGTCAATATGGTCGAGGGCTATGAGCAAAGACAGGGCATCGTAAATGGTGTTGAATTAAGACAGAATGGGGAAACCGCACCGATTGCCAAAGCACACTGAGAACTGCCGGTAACGCTGGGAGGAACCGAAGCCGAGTCGTGACTTGTTCGCCGTCTTCGGAAGCCGACATTCGACTGCACAGATTCGCGAATGACGGCAACGCGGTGGACTCCCGCCGCACGGTAGCTGAACGGCGAGCGTCGGCTATGGCCGAAGCTCGCACCACCGTCATCCGGCAGGGCTCGGCCATTTTCTGCCCTTCGCTTGAGCCGCGCAGTGTAAACTTGAACGGCTGGTCCGCTCCAACACGTGCCCGATGCGCGACGCGCCCCTTTTCGGCCAAAGGCTGGCGCCCGTGCATCGCCGTTGGGATTTTCGCGAACACGCAATCTGAAAAAACGGCGACTACTCTCAATCCTTCCAGTACTCTTCGACCGCCCAAAGTGGCCGATCGGCCTGGAGAGCTTTTATTGCCTCTATGTAGGCGGTGTAGGTCGGTTTGTCGAATTCGGTCCAGGCGCTTCCTTTCGCACGGGCAACGGCCCAGAGCGTCCTAAATGAATAAGGCAGCGATTCCGTCGGCTTCCTTCGCAATAGGCGATTCAGCGCTTCAAGTAACTCCCTGTCCAGCGGCGGGTGAAGTTTCGAAATGCGAATGTCGACGTGGCAAGTGCTGCCACAAATCAGTTTAGATTTTAGATAGACGTTAGCGAGTTTTTGTGCGCGGCCGTACGTACAGGTGAACCTCAATTCGACCTCCCTCTTCTTGCGCGAGCTACCGTCTGCGACTTTCTCGATGGCAGGATAGGTTGGTGGTGCGGCCGCCATTATTTCCTGAATGAGTCCATCGATGTAGGCGTCAATTTGGTCCGGATCAGGGAGATCTTCAACGCTGAGAATGCCCCGCACACCTGCCGTTTCCAGCATCAGCCTTGCGGCCTCGTACGTATATCCACCCCCGCTGCCCCCGCGAGAGTAAGCACGTGCGGCTGCCCACACCGCGAACCGGTGGCGGTGTTCATCAAGGTCGTAGTCTAGAGTTGTCTTTTGAAGCATGGCGCTCTCCGTAGGAGTAGGAAAAACGAGCCTATCGAAAGCGCTGGCAAACAAGCAATAGTGCGAGTCGCCCCTCTTTGAAATGGACGAGTCCTTGCAGGTTGGTATTTGCTTCCTGAAGCGTTTGCTTGCTCTTACAATCGACCGGACCCCGTACAGCTCTCCCGCGATTTGTAACTCGTCGGAGACGTCGCTTGCGACAGGTTTGTAGGCAGGTTTCCGCGGTGCCTCTCGTTGCTTCACTCTAGGTGGATTCCCTAGTTTAGTGCGTTACCACCTAAACTATATTGAACTGAATAACTTCGTCACGTCCGTTCCGGCTTAACGGATAGTTCACGAGCCATCGTAGAGGCCGAGGTATAGCTTGCGTGTAGACCTCAATCGAATTGAGCTTTGACAGGCACGGGTACATTGTTCAGGCAGAGAAGAATGCCAAAGAAGGTGATGATGCGTCGATGGTGGTTGCGCGATTGGCCCTGCAACTTCGTAAATTGACGTTCGACTTACGAGGGTCCAACGACCGGGTGGGGTCTACGCTGCTCGACAGCGCTCAGTTGCGGGCCGGGGGCGACAGCGCTGTCCTGGATTGGGATCGGTGACAACCCGCCGTTCCGAGAGTGGGGAAACTTGCCATTTTGACGGCTGCAGTACTCTGTTACGGGCTGTTGGCTCCCGGACGGCTTGACCGGCGGCAGTGGGTAGTTGAACGAAACCGGTCGGTCTGAGCGACACAGGCATTTGCGTGCATTAGCCTTGCCGTCACCCAGTAGACCGCCGCCTTACAGTACCTCCGTACTGTTCACTCCATTCTCAGGGCCGTCGACGGAAGCACGTCACAGGGAATTCTTCAGCTTGCACGAGGCGCGGTCTCGTGTGCTCGACGACGTCATGAGCTATGACACGACAGGATCCGAATCAAACCGCTTGACTGGTAAATGGTTGTTCCGGAACGGAGGCAAGGAATCGAGATATCGTTCACGCGACGTGCATGGATCGACTGATTGGTCCAACTTGCTGGCGACGGGGTTCCGCATACGCCATTCCACAATCGCAGCGTGCAGCCCCGCAGGTCTATGCCCGGCCAGTCGACCGGCGTCACGGCCGTAACCGGCGCAATGCCGAGAGCCTCGGCGTTGAGATCGAGCATCTTGAGCGCATCCTCTCGTGTGAGGCGGTCGATTCAGTGTTCGGTCGAACATATTGGTGCGCTCGCGTAGTCAAGGCAAGCACGACGCCCGGGCTGGTACCTCCGTAAGCTGAACGACTGGAGCGGCCGCTGACCCGCCTAATCGACGGTGCAGACCGGGTCTGGTGATTCCCGCAGGAAGCTAGTCGGATCAGTTTCGAAGCCGTGCGGCGACGTGCGCGCTCACGGCGTCCAGGTGTCGGTCGGCCCACGCGGACCACCGGTTGAATGCAGGCGGCGCGAGGGATGGAATGACGATGACTTCGAACGTAATGTCATTCACCGCGACTCTCGAACTGCGAATTCCATCTTCTTCGTTTGCCGCTGGGCGAGGGACTAGCACATTGAATTGCTTCTCGAACGCGTCGCATGTCCCAACGCCGTGAAGAATCACGACCTTCGGACAAATTGCTTTTAGAAGTTCCTCGAAGATCCGACCTCCCATTTTGCGCCCCGCCAGATGTTGCTTCTGACGCAGATCCGCTGACATTCGAGTTGAATAACAGACGACGTTCGTTTGAAGAACCGCCGTCACGCCCGCAGCGGCGAGGCGATTTTCGAAGTCGTCAAGGTTAGGTCGTGTCTTAGAGGGGCGCGGATACAGTTCGTCATAGAGCCCCCTGCAGGTTTCCCCGTTGCGGTTAAACAGCGCGTCCAAATGTCGATTGTGATCAACAGCAGTCACCGGGAAGTGCTTTGCTTGATTCGCGCCAACAATGAACACTTTCGCTGACCGCGGCGTGCGCATTTCAGTCATCCAAGGACGCGGATACTGGCCCGCTAGCGGCTGTGTAAGCTCGGATATCAGAGTTTCGAAGTGCATGATCTCAGTGCGTAAGAGCGAACATCCGACGGTGAGCCGCTAAGTACTCTTTTTGCGCTGTGTTCAGCGGTTGGCGCAGAGTCGCCGGAACCCCGAATAGCACAGCATGCTCAGCCTGGATCACCGGGGAACACAACATGGTTCCATCGTCTGCGAAGCCAATCAGCCCGGAGTCGAATAACGCGTCCAGTGTGGCTAACAGAGGAAGCCCGTTATTAGGATCGAGACGTTGCTCGTCCGTTGACGCCGCCCAGGGCAGCGCATGCGACGCCCGCAAAACTTGTTCTAGGTCGCAACCAGTGACAGCACACCTTCGATTCCAAAGGTCTAGCAAATCGTCGCGATACTTACCCTGCCCTCTGCGTGCTTGGCGAAGCGCCTCGACTTCCGTAGCTCGATCCTTTGTCGGTTCTCCAATCTGTGCGATATCAATTTCCTCCACACGCGCCAGAACCAACGCCATGATCTCCGCTCTGCCCGTTTCCAACGCCTGAATCGAACCGCGTGGATTCGCGCCTCGGTACGCAATAATTTCTTTTGCGGTGATTGGTCGCTTTCTCAAATCGGCGGTCCAGCTGACCTTTCGATGGTATTCCTCGGGTTCGCGGGGACTGACAATCTCAGAAGGGCTTGTAACCTTCAGGGGTTCATCGTCAACGACCAGTCCACAGGCAACGACCCCGGAGCCGCTTGCCCACAACAAAAGCGTGTCGCCGCGCTTGAGCCGTTCGATCTTCCTCTCGTACTTTGGTCCGCCGCTCAGCACCGCAATCCCCCGCTCCAGCCATTGGTCGTGGTAGCTCACCCCGTCGTTCGACGTCGCGTCTGTATCGATGAAATAAGTTTTTGTTTCGATGTTCATTTTTTACTAGTGATCAGCCTCACCATTTTCTCTATTTGCGCTCTGCTCGGGGTTACGTAGAAAACCCGCCGCCGTGAACCGAGCGGCGTGAAAGTGTACCGCTTATGCGCGCAACGCTTGAGACTGAATGCGCCACTCCTCGACGTGTCAGTCCGAGCCACAGGCATCCCCGGCCGCGCGCGAACCGATAACGCAGCGACTGACGTGGCGCCATTCCCGTTTCTCAGATAGTCGAAAAAGATCTTGCCAACCCGATTTTTTTGTCCAGCCACGGCCGAGAACCGCGAGGGAATTACCTTGGCCATATGCCGCGTGAGCGCCTTCGAGAATGCCTTCACGTCGGCCCAACCCTGGTCGGCTGACAGCGGGACGACAAGGTGCAATCCGGCGAGCTGCTAGAGAGCGTCAAGCAGCGCGGCCGGTCAGCGACAACTATTTTGGCCGGTCAACGGGGTGGTTGTCGTTGGGTATCAGGTCAT
>NZ_JALQDH010000091.1:0-41993 GCF_023631365.1 Caballeronia sp. INML2
GATAAGCGCCGCATTCCTGAACAATACATGGCCATCAAGCAGATCGCCGAACAGTCGATGGTAGATGCAGGCGGTACCGTTACGCACCATCACGCGCTCGGACGAGATCATCGCCCCTGGTACGACAAGGAGCGTCCAGAGTTATTCTGCTCAGCGCTGCGCGCGGCAAAGCAAACCCTCGATCCTCGTGCAATCTTGAACCCCGGAATTCTCTTCGATCCGTCGTAAAGGGCCACAACAACGATGCGTCAAAACTGGAGATATCAATGAAAGGAGTGCTTTCCGGTATCCGGGTGCTTGATCTCAGCCGAATTCTTGCCGGACCGTGGTGTACCCAGCTCCTCGCTGATCTCGGCGCCGACGTCGTCAAAGTCGAGCGCCCGGGCAGTGGCGACGATACCCGCGCGTGGGGGCCCCCGTTCGCGCCTGGCCCCGACGGGGCGCCGAGCCGTGAGTCTGCTTATTTCCTTGCAGCGAATCGCGGCAAGCGCTCGATAGCGATCGACTTTAGCGTAGCGGCCGGGCAAGATGTAGTGCGAAAACTCGCAGCCAATGTCGACGTCGTAATAGAGAACTTCAAATTCGGTGACATGCGCCGTTATGGACTGGACTATTCGACGTTGCACGCGGTGAATCCGAAGCTTGTCTATTGCTCGATCACGGGGTTCGGACAGAGCGGCCCGTATCGGGAACGTGCCGGCTATGATTTCGTGATCCAGGCGATGGGCGGCTTAATGAGCGTCACTGGCGAGCGCGACGATCTGCCCGGGGGCGGCCCCCAGAAGTGCGGCGTGCCAATTTCCGATTTGATGACCGGCATGTATGCGACTGTGGCGATCCTTGGAGCGCTTAACGAACGCCACGTGAGCGGGCTCGGCCAGCATATCGACATGAGCCTGCTGGACACGCAGATTGGCTGGCTTGCCAATCACGGGCTCAACTATCTCGTCTCGGGCGACAACCCTAGACGTTGGGGTAACGCTCATCCAAATCTCTGTCCTTATCAGTCGTTCGATGCAAGCAATGGTGCCATGATCGTCGCCGTCGGTAATGACCGGCAATTTCAGTCTCTTTGCCGGGTGCTTGGACTGGACCAGATTGCGTCGTTGCCCGAATTCGCATCGAACAGCGGCCGTCTGGCTAATCGTGAACTTTTGGTCCAGCAGATCCAGCGCGCGCTGGCCAGCGGTACGCGTGAACGATGGCTCGCCGAACTAGAAGCAGCGGGAGTGCCGGCGGGTCCGATCAATTCTGTTGCACAGGCGCTCGCGGATCCACATGTTCTCGAACGGGGCATGACGTTTTCCCTACCGCATGCAATGGGTTCGGAGGTGCCGCAGATTGCCAATCCGATCAAGTTCTCTCGCTCGCCGGTCCAATATGACCGTCCGCCGCCCGCTCTGGGCGAACACACCGACGAGGTGCTGACAGCGGCGGGTCTTTCTGACGCAGCAATCGCGGGCCTCAGAGAATCCGGCGTAATCGGGGCAAGTAATCTGCGGACACCTGTTCCCAGCTGACTTGGGGCCTTGCAAAGCGACGACGAAGGATAGGTTTCAAATCGGCGCAGCACTGACAATGCTTCACCGACGACGCGGCTGCGGAGAATCGGCTCCGGGTCGCGCCAGTAGCAAGTTTGGCCTCGCGCCTTATCCACACGACAACAACTATTTGGATATCGGCTCTGAACAAATTTTGTAGTACTGAGAATGGTGGAGACGAGACATGCATCAGATCGACCCGACTGTAACCTACATTATCATCGGAGCACTCATCGCTTACATTGCGGCAACCGCGTTGCTAACCGTCAAATTGCGAAGCAGGGATTCAAGCGACTTCATGGTCGCCGCGCGTTCCATGCCGGCGATTGTCGTTGGCATTTTGATGATGTCAGAATTTGTGGGCGCGAAATCGACCATCGGTACGGCACAGGCCGCGTTCGAGTCCGGCTCCGCTGCGATGTGGGCAGTACTTAGCGCGGCGATCGGCTTCCCCTTATTTGGCATCTTTTTGGCGAAAAAACTCTATACGTCTGGGGAGTTCACGATTTCGGGCGCCGTCGCGAAGCGCTATGGCAGATCGACGCAGATCACAGTGTCACTCATCATGATATATGCGCTGCTCCTGGTCAACGTCGGCTACTACGTGAGCGGCGCTGCCGCTCTATCGACGATTCTTAACATCCCGCTCGGGCCTGCGGCGATCGTCACCGCGGTGGTCAGTACCTTCTATTGCGCGATTGGCGGGATGAAGAGCGTCGCATACGTATCCGTGGTTCACACGGTCGTGAAGTGTGTGGGCGTTGCCGTTGTGCTGGGCGTCGCGCTGACTTTGTCCGGCGGCATTCGACCAATGCTGGAACACATGCCGCAATTCAACTTCAGCGCCACAGGTAAAATTGGCTTTCCGACCATCTTTGCTTGGTCTATCGCGAACATCGGCGCGATCTTTTCGACGCAGTACATCATTCAGGCTGTGTCGTCGTTGAGAAGTGCGAACAGCGCGCGTACTTCGACATATATCGCGGGTGCATTGTGCATACCCGTCAGTATTGCTCTCGGGCTAATTGGTGTGGCCGCGAAGTATCTGTTTCCCGGAATGAAGAGCCTTTACGCCTTTCCGGTCTTCATGACATATATGTCGCCGTTACTCGCCGCAATAGTTGCAATATCACTGGCCGCATCCGTTTTCGTCGGTGTTTGCAGCGTATGTCTTGCCATCTCGTCATTGATCGTAAAAGATTTTTATAGCCCGATGCGTCACCCTTCGCCTGACCAGGAATTTCGGATGTCTCGATTGCTGGCGATTCCAATTGGTTTCGTACCGCTCGCGTTTGTGTTCTTCTTTCCCGAGGTGCTGCACCTGTCCTTCTTCACGCGCGCGATTCGCTTGTCAATAGCGGTGGTGGCAGTGCTCGGTTTCTACCTGCCGTTATTCAGCAGTAGCCGGGGCGCAACATTGGGGCTGCTGTGCGCAGTCCTTGCGACCACAGCGTGGTACGCGATGGGCGATCCATATGGCATCGACAATATCTACATTGCGTTGGCAGCGCCGCCGATCGTGATGGCGCTTGATCGACTTTTTCCAAAAGCGGCAGACAAACGTCAGGTGGCACCCATTACAAACAACGTCGAATAGGACCCTTTCATATGACTCTCTTTTCTCTCGCCGATGAGCGACCCCGAGTTTCGTCCGATGCTTACATTGCGCCCAATACCGTCCTGATCGGTGACGTGCGCATCGGTAGCGGCAGCAGCGTCTGGCCGCAAGCCGTGCTACGCGGTGATAACGATGCAATCTCGATTGGCGACGGCAGTAATATCCAAGACGGAGCGGTCGTGCATGCCGACCCCGGCCATCCCGTCGACATCGGCAACAATGTAAGCGTGGGCCATGCGTGCGTGTTGCACGGGTGTCGAGTGGGGAGCGGCACCCTGATTGGCATCCACGCGACGATTCTGAACGATGCATATATTCCAGAAGGCTGTATCGTTGGCGCCAACGCGTTGATTACTGAGGGCAAGGTGTTTCCGCCTCGTTCGCTAATCATCGGTTCGCCCGCGAAAGCTGTACGCCAACTTACGGGCGCGGAGATTCAGGCGGTTCTTACCAACGCGAAGGACTACGAGTCCAAGGCTGTGCGTTATAAGGAGGCACTCCAGGAAATTTGAAACGGCCACATTCGAAGATGGGTTGTGGTTAGAAGACTCTTCCCCGACGCTTATGCAGCCGCTTGCCGCCACGGAATGAGCGGGCGGCGAGGTCGATTTTTCTAACGCTAAGCTGGAGGTTCATATCAGGCGACGAAATGTCGCCTGATTAGGAACCTTTTTACGCAGATTGGTCGTGTATCACCGGAGGGGCTCTGATACCGCCCGGCGCGGGGGTGGACTCGCGACTGGCAGAATAATAATGGCACTTCGGACACGCACAGACCGGTGACCGACGGACAACCTGTTTGCACACCGCCATCGGTAACCGTTGCTTCGCATGCGTTTGCCCAATCGTGTCAAGTTCGACATCGTTCGCGTTACCATCGCGAGGGTAACCGCCGGGTCCGGATGCGCAAAAGGATGCCGCATTTGCGCTAGGAGACAATCCAATAGTCTACTCGCGCCGCAATCCTGCCGATTTGAATTACTACCTTAACGGCCTGCCGATGCTTGTCGAGCCGTTGATGCGCTTCATTCGATGCGCACATCGCTTTGAATCCTCGGCAACTGCTGGTGCAGCGATCGAATCGAGGTTATCGACTGCGTTCGGCTGTGGTTTAAGCTACCTGTTGTGACGAGGGAGGCGGCCAATCGATTGCTTGGCAACAAAATGGCATCGCGCAAGGTCGACCTGTTGGCCAGCGTGCTGTATGCGTTCTGCAAAGTCCATATTCGCTTCCTGTAGCCATGTGGTTCCGAGCACAGCATTCCATAACGGACGATCGCAACGCTATGCACCCGCCGGCCGCGACAGTTTCACGCTCTGCAGCAGCGCCTGCAAGTCGTCGATATTGAACGGCTTGGAAAGAATCGTCACGCCGACATGTTTCGCGCGTTCAAGTTCATCGGCATAGCCCGTCATGAGCGCGATGGTCTGTTGTGGCCACTTCCGGCGAACTTTCTCCGCGACGTCGATCCCGCTATTCAAGCCCGGCATCTGCACATCGGAAAGAATCAGGTCGAAGGTCGCGCCATCCTCGAGTAGACTGAGCGCTGCATCGCCGGTCAGTTCGTGCCGCGAGTGCCAGCCGAACACTTCCAGAACCGCCGACAGTCCGGCTGCGACCTCTTCGTTATCCTCGACGAGCAGAATCGAGCCTTTTACCGGCGCTGTCGTGGGCGCGGGTGCAAGAGGCGATGCGACGGGATTTGTGCCGACGCTTTCTGTCGAACGCGGAAGGATGAGCGATACGGTGGTGCCTTCCCCAACGATGCTCTCGATACGCGCCGTCCCGCCTGCCTGCTCGCACATCGCGATGACCTGCGCGAGACCGAGTCCGGTGCCCGCATTCGCGGCTTTCGTCGTGTAGAGCGGCTCGAATGCGCGCTGCACGACCGTGGGCGCCATGCCGACGCCCGTATCGGAACAGGAGACCAGTACATACTCGCCGGGCTTGAGATTGCCGCTGCCCGTTTCGACGATGCTGTTCTCGCAGCGCACGACGAATTTTCCGCCGTGAGGCATCGCATCCTTGGCGTTGACCGCGAGGTTGATCAATGCCGACTGCAGTTCGGACGGATCGACGTAAATCGACCAAGTGCTCTCCGGAGCGTCGATATGCAAGCTGATACGGTCGCTGAGCGACATGCGAATCAGCGATGCGTCCTGTTCGAGCCATGCGCCGACATCGACGACTTCCTGACGCAGGGGCTGCTTGCGCGCCACGCTGAGCAGCCGCCTCGCCAGGCCCTCGGCCGTCACCGAGGCGCGTTCGACCGCTATGACTTCCTTCTCGAGCCCATTGAAGCCCTTGCGCCGCGCCAGTTCCATATTGGCTTTCACGACCATCAACAGATTGTTGAAGTCGTGCGCGACGTTCGCCACGAGATTGCCCAGCGCGCCCATGCGCTTCATCTGACGCGTCGTCTCCTCCGCCGAAAGACGCATGCCAAATTCCGCTTTCCATCTTTCCCATGCCGTTCGCTCGCGTCTGAGGCGTGTCAGGCTGAACGCGACCAGCAGCCAGATGCCGACACAAGGCACCAGCGTTGCGATGGCGATGAGACCGTCGTGCTTCAGCCACCTCGACATCACGACGGAAACGGGAATCCCGCTCGTCACATAGAGCGGATAGTCTCCCACTTGCCGATAGACGAGCAATTTCTGCACGCCATCGAGCGTCGAAAAAATTCTGAGGCGTCCGCTCTTGCCGTTAACGTGCACGGCTTCCATCAGAGGCTGATTGTTCGTGGGCGGTCTTCGTGCGCGCGGAGCGGGAAATCGCACGAGCGTCGTACCGTCGCCCCGAAACAGGCCGACGGTCAGCGCGCTGTCATGGATGGTCAGCCGCTGATAGAAAGACAGGAAATAGTCCCGCCGAAGCGAAATGACCAAAGCGCCGAGATAATGACCTGCGGCGTCGTAACGGGGAAACGTAAGGTTGAAGACGTCGATGACCGGGGCCGGAGTCCGTTCGGGTTGCGAAACGGCCATCTTTGCGCCGCCCACGGGCCTGTCGAAGAAACTGATGAGGCGTTCGTCGATGGATTGCAGTCCGACCGGGTAGGCGCTGCTGCTTGCTAAAAGATTGCGGTTGCGCCCGAATAACGTGATCGCGGCGACCGACGGCAGCCGCTGTGCGGTATCCGCAAGAAAGTCGTGAAGCGACTTTTGTCGCGCGCGTATTTCCGCATCGCCGTCGCCGCCCACCATGGTCAGCACGCGAAGCGACACCTCCTGACTGACATCGAAGACCTTCACCGCCTGTTCTTCGGCCACCCGCGAAAGTCGGTCGATGCCTTCCGACGAGTCGGAAAACCGACTTTGAAAGCCGAAATAGCCATACACAGCCAGAAAAAGCAGGGGCGTGACGATCGAAGCGACCAATGTCGCGATAAGCATGCGGCGCGTCGTGCCGAAGTCGCGTGGCGGCACAGGTATGTCCAGCGCTGAGCCGTCCGGATTGGATGTTTCCGGATGAATGATCATAAATATTGCGTCGGTATCGAGAACGGGAAGTCTATGGACATGTCCCGGCAGCGTCAAATGAGTATCGGCGCTGCATGCGCGGCGGCGAGGACGTGGCCTGAGTTTCCGAGCGATGGCGGGGAGGGCAGCGGCGGCGGACCGTGAGTTTCGTGGATTTGCATCGGCGAGGGGTCTTCGCCGCGCATCACGACTCGCTTTACTTTATAGTACTGACTATTGCCATCGCGCGCGCAACGGAAACCAGGGCTGATAATTGGGCTGTCGTTCGTTTAATGATGCCATCATGGAACAAATCGTTGTCGAAAGACTGACGGGGCTGATTGCTTTCGCGCGTGCCGCATCGCTTGGCAGCTATACGGCTGCCGCGCGTTCGCTGTCCGTTTCGCCATCGGCTATCAGCAAGAGCATCCAGCGGCTGGAGCAGCATTTCGGACTCAGCCTGTTCAGCCGGACCGCTCGCTCACTGACGCTGACGCCGAAGGGACGCGATCTTCTGGAGCGCACGCAACGCTTATTGCACGAGTCGGAAGGTAGAGCAAGGCGTCGCCGCCGCGCGCGCGGAGCGGCCGGAACGTCGCTCAGGCTAACGACGAAATCGCTGATCGAACTGCGGTTCTGCCTCCCCTCGGAGATGCCGCCAACGGCGGTATTTCGTCGGTCTGCGGGCTCAAACTTCGCCTGCTTCAGTTTTACGAACATGCGAGGCGCAGCAATCGAGGAAGTGGACCTCGCTGAGCACGTGGTGCGCGACGCGTCTACCGGGCTCTCCGGTGTGCTGCGTATCAGCGCCGCCGTGACCTTCGCGCGCATGCACGTCATACCCAAGCTGAAGACGTTCCTCGACCGGCACCCGAGCCTGTTGTCGTTCTGGCTTGCCGCGAAACTGACTAGCACATGCACGTTATCTAGGGAGGTGTGCTCAAGCGCCAATGAGGCAACATTGTTGTCTCGGGCTCTTTGTCCGGTGCTGGAACAATCGGCACTCCGAGCGAAAGCGACTGCGGAATAGGGCGTCGTGTTGCGTGTATAAAATTACCCGCCGATGACAATTCGGCGGAGTTGCATTTCCATTACGACCACCTGAAATTCACGGACCGTGAGTGGGGCATTGAATGCGATCATAGCGCTTTCTCAATCCTTTCTGCCACACGAAGCAAGACCGTTAGGAAACGGCCGGTCAATTCATTTGCGCTTACGCGCGCTGACGACACGCTCACACTCAAAGCTGCCTCGATGGTCCCTTCTCGATTCCGAACCGGCACGGCGATCGCTCGCATCCCCAGTTCGAGTTCCTCGTCGCTGATGGCGTAGCCGTCTGAATTAACGCGGCGGATAGAATCGAGCACCTGCTCAGGCTCATTGATCGTCCGGGAAGTGAGCTTTGTCATAGGCAACGCCAAGATGGCGCGCTCAATCTCTTCGTTCGTCTTCTGGGAGAGCAATACTCGACCTGTCGCAGAACAATAAGCAGGGAGGCGGCCGCCAAGCTTCGCCCCGGTCGATACGATGCGGATTGCCTCGGCGCGTCCGACAAACACTGATTGACCGTCATCGAGTACGGCGAGAGATACCGACTCCTGGAGCTCGTCGCGCGCAGCCGCGAGCAGCGGCTGCGCGATCTGCGCAACCGACGACGTACTGAGATATGCGCCGCCCAGCCGCAGCATCCGAGGCAGCGGTGAAAAAAACTTACCGTCGTGGGACAAGTACCCCAGGTCCACAAGTGTGGTTCGGCCTTCAGGGTCGGGAAGTCGGTGTATCCCGCTTCGGGACCCTCGGGCTGGTGTCCGAAATAGACGCTGTGGTCGGCCGTGTTAAGCGGCGCGTTCGCGACGACGCGTTCGATAAAGTCCGGATTGGCGAGCACGTGCGCGCCATAGGATTCAAGGTCGGCAAGGCCCGATGCGATGTCCTTGCCGATATCCGCGCGGGGACGCGCTGGGCGGTTGAGGATGATCGCTCGATGCCAGATCCTGCGGAAGTCGTGCAGGATGTCATCTTCGCCATAATGGACGATGTGAATATAGGCGAGGCTAAGCTTGTCCAGTTTGCCGACAAGGTAACGGAACAAATCAGGCCCCTCGGAACCATGGCTGAGACCCATACCCGTGAACCCGGGCGATAGCCGGATGCCTGTACGCTCGGCGCCGATCGCGGCGACGACGGCCTCGGAAACTTCAATCGCGAAGCGCGCGCGGTTTTCGAGCGACCCGCCATAGCGATCGGTGCGCAGATTGGCACTGACGGCGAGGAACTGATGGATCAGATAGGCGACGCCATGAATTTCAACTCCATCCGCGCCCGACTCAATCGCGCGCTTCGCCGCGTGAGCGTAATCTTCAACAGTGGCCTGAATCTCCCCGATGCTCAAAGCCCGCGGCACGGGAATGTCTTTCATGCCGTGCAGCGTGTAGATCTGCTCGCCAGGGGCGATAGCTGATGGCGCTACGCCTTGCCGGTGATGCGGTGTGTTGTCGGGGTGGGACATTCGCCCGGCATGCATGAGCTGGTAAAAGACATGACCGCCGCGGGCATGGATTGCGTCATTGACTGCGCGCCAGCCTGCAACATGAGCATCGGTGTAGATGCCGGGGGTCATGGGGTAGCCCTGCGCGTCTTCGGACGGCTGCGTGCCTTCCGTAACGGTAAGGCCCACACCGGCACGCTGGCCATAATACGTGGCCGCGAGTGGTCCTGGTGTCCCGTCCGCGTTGGCTCGGGCACGGGTCATCGGAGCCATAACGAAGCGATTTTGCAGGCGGATTCGGCCAAGCGTGAATGGTGAGTGGATGTCGATGGTTTTGGACATGAACAGGCCTCACCCGAATTTCACAAAGTCATGGGCGATCAAGGGTCCGCCGGGCGACTGAAATAGGCGACTGCCGTGTTCAACATCGCCAAGATCCAGCCCGAAAAAACCAAGCTGATCAATCAACTGCGAGACTTCCCGCTTCGCCGCTTCGTCGTCGCCGGCATAAAACAGAACCCGCCTCCCGCCCTCGGCGTCGGGCGCCTTCTCCAAGTTGACGAAATAATGGTGATTGAACGCTTTCACTACGCGCGCGCCCGGCGCCCACTCCTCAACGATCGAAGTGGATGCGCGGCCGCCCACGTCGATGGGAGGCAGGGGCGGCCGCTGCATCGGATTATTTGTGTCTATGAGAATGCGGCCATTCCAATCAGGCAAACCGGCCAGCGCACCTTGAACCTTCGGCCAGTTCACTGACAGGAAAACGATGTCTTTCGAGGCGGCTTCTTCGCGCGTGCCCGCAGTGATAGATAGACCGGCTTTGGCAACGAGGTCGGCAAGAGTGTCGGGCCCGCGGCTGTTTGCAACCGTCGCGGGAATGCCCTTCGCGCCGAGGCGCATGGCGATAGCCCCGCCGATATGGCCGGCTCCGATGATTCCGATTGAAGTCATGTTTTTATCTCCAAACTGTTGATTGATGTGCGCAGAAATAACGCAGTCCTAATTGCAAAGCCCTCGAATTGTCACCCACGGTAAATGGGCGTGGACCCGGACTTCCGCTGGCGGTCGCCAAGCGAGAAAAGTTTTTCCCGCAGCTTCTGAATATTTTGCTCGCCCTTCACCAGGCCCTCGGCCGTTGCGTGCACAGAGTAATAGCCAAGGTGCAGGTCATGCGGATGTGGGATTGCCGAGCCAAGAACGAATGTCGCCCCGTCCGGACCGCCTTCCAGGGAGATAACGCCGTCATCTTCCGAAAAGATGAGCAATTCGCCGTTCGATGCATAGGCCGGCCCGGACAGGCTGCCCTTGGACAAAGCGAGCCAACCAACGGTGTGTCCGACGGGCGGCTCATAATTCCAGTGCTGGCCGGGCGCGAGCGTCACAAGCAGGTAGTTCACACCGGGCGGGGCATTGACAGGACTGGTAACGCCGTCATATGTGCCGACGATGACGTAAGCGGGACCGGCTTGGCGCATTTCCGCAGCCTCGAAATACTGGCTTTGAACCTCCGACAACTCCAAATCCGCCGGAAGGGCCAACCAAAGCTGGAAGCCGTGAATACGTTCCGACCGGCCTGAGGAGAGCTCCTTGCCGTGCCATACGCCGCTGCCAGCTCGCATCCATTCGACCCCGCCGTAGCCGATATAGCCTTGGCCTGCCTCGGGATCGTCGAACTGCACGTCACCGCGGGTGAAGACAGTCACGGTGCCGATGCCCGAATGAGGATGCATCCCACCGGCGGCCGCAAACTCACTCATGACCCCTCCAAAGCTATCGAGGAACACGAAGGGTTTGAGATGCTCCCCGAGGTCGCTCGGGCTTATGAGACGGACCACTTCGCCATGGCCGCGCCCGCGCGTGCGGTGGATGACAGCGCGGCCAGCGAACGACTGGCTTACTGGATTGGTGTTTTGGCTGGACTGAGTGACGTTAGGAATTGACACGATTCTTCTCCATCGAGGTGACATCGTGGCCAACCCCGTCAAAAGTGTGGTTTGGGAATGAAATAGAGCGCTTTTAGGCCGCTTCAGCGCGGGCGGCCATCGTCGCCTTGGCCCACCATACGAGCTCGTCGAGCGATGTTTTGACCGAAGGAAGAAGGTTTTTTTCGATCGTCTCCATCGGCTGATTTCCGACCGCCGGGAAAATTGTGAAAAAATCGCTACCGCCGATGTGTACCGCAGCATGCGTCGAGACCATTTGCAGCTCGATGCCGATCAGGCGCAACTGCTCGATGGCGCGGGCTGCGCCGACGCCTCCATAACCGATGGCGGTGAATGGCTTACGGCCCCACTCCTTATAAGCATGGTCGAGTGCGTTTTTGAGCGCACCGGTCAGTGAGTGGTTGTATTCAGCGACCACGAAGATGAAACCGTCGAAGCGGGCAAGCGTCTGCTGCCAGCGCACAGCTTCGGGACTCTCGCTCGGTACAAAGGCGTTCGATGCGACTTCATCAAAAAACGGAAGGTTGAAATCGCGCAGATCGAGCAGTTCGACTTCCATGTCTTCGCGCGCTTTAGCCTGTTTAAGCATCCACTGGGCAGGAACATCGGCGAAACGCGCAGCGCGTGTCGAACCGATAACGAGTGCGATTTTGGGTTTGGCGGTGATCGTCGGCATATGTTTTTCCTCGCGTTGGTTTGGAGAGAGTCCGGGAGCACTTCCTGGCTTAATTACGAAGTTAGTGGAGTTCCGGCGGTGGCACTAGCCATCCAGATCGTTCCGCGGGGTTGCAAAATGTGGAACACTTAAGCCATTATTGGCGCGAACAAAGAAGCCGGGCGCAGTTGAGCATCCGGCCTACAAAGCAGGTGTATCGGAATGGGTTACTGCGCTGTGGCGAGACCGTCCGATGATCGCTCGCGGCGGCTGTTCACGTACGAATCCAGGCTTAAGGCACCAGCGCCGAAAGCTGCGATTTGAAGGAGACCTCCGGTCATCATCACGTTCTTGAAGAAGTGGACGAACGTGTTTTGGTCCGCCAAATTCCTGTGGAAGTAGACGGCGGTGACCATGCAAAAGATCGCAAGAACGAGGGCAATCGGACGAACTTTATAGCCTGCGACCAGCAGGGTACCGCCGACGATTTCCAAGGTCACCGCGCCGATAAAGGCGAGCGGAGGCAGGGGAAGGCCCACAGCTGCAATCATGGCGACGGTTGCATCATAAGTCGTAGCTTTTCCTAGACCAAAAAGGATGAACGGCAGACCAATCAATAGTCGGCCAATCAATGGGACGTAGCGGGTGCTTGTCATAAGTAATCTCCTGTGCGTCGGGGGGGGGTTATGGGTTGGTTCATTGCCGACAAAGAGTAAGACAAGGGATCGCTCGTCACTAGACAGCGAATGAGCTACCTTGTGTCGCCGATATCGGAACAGTTGGGGCACAGAGGCTTACGTCTGGAGCAGGAGAATAGGTTGGAAATCGAAGATCTGAAGATGTTTGTCGAAGTGGCCGATGCCGGCGGAATCAACTCTGCCGCACGACGGCTTGGGCTCGCAAAGTCGGTCGTCAGCCGTCGGCTGCTTCGGCTGGAACAGGAACTTGGGGCGGAGCTTTTCGCACGCACGACGCGCGGCGCAATTCTGACCGAGGCGGGGATATCGTTCCGCGATCAGGCGGCGGACATTTGCGCCAAGATCGATGCGGTCCGGGAGGAAATGTCTCCCAACGGTGATATCACAGGATTATTGAGGATCGCCGGACCCGCATCGGTCGGAACGCTCTTCGCACCAGCGCTTGCAGACTTTGCCAGGAGGCACCCGGCACTGCAGGTGCATACGCGATTCTCGGATCAGTATGTCGATCTCGCTGCTGAAGGTTTCGATTGTGCGATTCGCGTGGGCTACATGCCCGATTCAAGCTTGATCGCGCGCAAAATCGGCTCTCTGCCGATGCAGCTATACGCCAGCCCGGGCTACATCAAGGAGAACGGGGCGCCGGAGTATCCAGGCGATATCCTCAAGCACTCGGCGATCACGGCCGGAACCAACAGCTGGGTGTTCAGCGACGGGGATCAGAACTTCACGGTGCATCCGCAAGGCCGGTTCAAGGCGGACAACGCCTATGTCCTCGCGGAGGCGGCAGCGGCCGATCTGGGAGTCGTTGCGATGGGCGAGATGATCGCGGGACCTTATGTCGAGGCAGGCAAGCTCGTGCCCATCATGACGCGCTTCAGATTGCCGGACGTCGGTATCTTTGTCGTGCGCCCGCCAAGCCAGCACATCCCCCGAAAGGTCAGACTACTGATCGATCTTCTTGTCGAGAAGTTTGCGACGGTGAGCGGCGACTCATAAAGGCGAATGCGCAAGCTTGGCTTAGCGCGCAGTTGTCTTTTCCGCTCTTACCGATCGGCGCTGCGGGCCGACCGTCTCCTTGAGCTAATCAGCGGAAATAGGTTTCGAAATGGCGCATGACGCGGTAGGCTCACGAGCCCTTCGGGCCAGCAAGGTGCTCTACCGCTGATTCAGGAGCTTTTCGATCTGTTTCGTCTCCTGTTGAAGTTGCAGCCTGAGAAACTTGAGGAACTCCTTTCCGTTCTCGGAGAGGTCAGCGGCGCAAACGATTAGGATAACGAATGATTTGACAATAGGTAACATGATCGTTCGCATTCCAAAACGTAACATGCGGACGCGATCGGATTGGCAGGCTAGTGGTGTTCCGAGAAACCGACAAGCAAACTGGAATGAGAAGAGAGGGGCGTCCTAGATGTTTCCTCTAGCAACAGCCAATTGGTGCATCTTCGGGTTCGGCGACCACAGAGGAGCCTCACGGACGGTCACGATCGTTTGATGACCCAAACTGCGTCGCGCATAGGCCGTTCGGTTGCATGGGATAGTTCAATCAGCGAGCATGCGGACTGTACTCGCGCGGCGAGCGCCGCGCGACCCCTTTGACTCAATCAATGGGTGAGCGAGGGCCCTCACCGAAATAATTGTTTCGACGCGCCTGCACTGCCGATCAACAGACCTAGCAAAAAGCTCGAGACCGCAACGATGCCCAGCACGGCCAGCGGATTTTCGCCGGTCTGATCTCGAACCATGTCCACCGTGCGGCCCGCGAACTCTTGAGTGGTCCCGGCGACTTGCCCGACCCTACCTTTGATTTGACTCATCGCGTCGCCGGCACCGCTGCCGAAGGCCTCCTGTACCTTGCCTGTCGCCTCCTTCAACATTCCTTTCGCCTCGGTCGTGTCCATTTCCAGTCTCCCAAAAGTTGTCGGCTCAGCGAGGGCTGCCACGCAACCGCCATACCTACGGATTGCACGCGGCCTCGGTCAACTCGTTCTGAGCGGCGAAAGTACGCCAGCGGCCGGCGCTGCCAATTTGGTGTAATATAGATGCCAAATGGCAGGAGGTGCTATGACCGTCATCGACAAAATTTCGGCGGATTCGTTGTTGGGCGGACGCTCGGTCTTGCGCCGCGCACCGCGGTCGGCCCTCGAATGGGTGGATATCGTTCGTCACGGCATCTCCTCCCAGGCGCTCGACTCAATGCTCAAATCCATCGCGATTTCGCAGTCAGAACTGGCGCAGGCGCTCGATATTCCTGAGCGCACCTTGGCGCGGCGCAAGCGAGAAGGCGTTTTCAGCCGCGAGGAGTCTGCCAAGTTGCTACGACTCGCGCGTGTCGCGGCGCGCGCGGCGGAAGTATTTGAAGATCTCGATCTCGCGGTCGGGTGGCTCAAGGCACCGGCAGCGGCACTAGGCGATGCTACTCCGCTCAGTCTTCTCGATACGGACATTGGTGCCGATAGCGTGATGGATACGCTCGGGCGCATCGAGCATGGTGTTTTTGCATGACCTTGATGGCATGGCGGGTAGTGACAGAGCGGTATGCCGATAGCGCCTTTTCCGGCGAAGGTGCGCGCCTCTATGGCGGGCGGTGGAACCCGAAAGGGGTCGCGCTCGTATATACAGCGCAGACACAGTCGCTTGCGCTCCTCGAGATGCTCGTACAGGACTCACCGCTGCGGGCTCGGTATGTGATGATCCCGGCGCGAATTCCTGAGACCCTGATCGAGCGCGTCGACGCTGCGAATTTGCCGCCCGACTGGAGAGAGCTCAGTGCACGGACCGAGCTGCAACAGATTGGTGCTACGTGGGCGCAGAAGCGAACGAGCGCGGTGCTTGCGGTGCCGAGCGCGGTCGTCCCTGCCGAAACTAACTATCTGCTCAACCCCAGTCACCCAGACTTCGCGCAAATCGCGCTTGGGGCGCGCGATGAATGGGAAACTGACCCGCGGTTGTTGCGACGCGCCGCTCGAAGCGACGCGTGACAACGTGTCGTCGCCGCGCGACCGGCATTCATTTTGTTTTTCGCAAACGGGCTTGAGCTAGAGTTGCGGCCGCGTTCGGCACTGCCGCCTTGGAGAATCGTCACGGGCGCTGAACGGCGACGTTTGAAGGCGACTGGTAAAATGTGGCGACTGATTGCAGGCATGCACCATGGGATTCGAACAGCTCGTTGCGCTTAAGGCGCAGCTGAACCAGGACGCGAAGGGCAAAAAGGCCGCATCGCGCCGGACGTCGGCGCCAGTAGGCGTCGAAAGGGAAATTAAGCAGCCACCGAAGCGTCCGCGAACATCTGCTGACGCGGCCACGCGCGCAGTCACTACGCTGCAACGACATTTTCCGCACGCCTTTCCGCACAGTCCCGCACCAAAGGTTCCTCTCAAGGTTGGGATTCTCAAGGATGTGCTTGCCCGAGCGGCGTGGCTTGGGCTTAGCGAGCGAGACGCTCGTAATGGCGTCAAGCTCTGGTGTCGCGGCCAACGCTATTGGACCTGTCTCGTCGAAGGCAATATACGCGTGGATCTTACCGGCGCAATCACTGGCGTTGTCTCCGCTGCCGAAGCGGAGTACGGCGCAAGTCAGGAGAAGGCTCGGCTCGCGCGCAGGCGAGAACAGATTGCGAACAATCGACATGGTCAACTGCGTTGACCGGCGAAAACACGCTTTAACTGCAGACTATATTGACATAAATAGTATTATCGGTTTTTTAGTAAATGACTAACTCGTACCTTGCTTCGCTAGCCTTTCCCATTCTAAAGTGTCGGCGTGACGGTGGCGCCCATCTCGGCCAGCAACTCGACGATCAGATGCTCGTAGTGCTCGATGTGCCGGGTCCGCTTCAAATCGACGATCGGCGCTGACACCCGGTCGCCGAATAGCATCACAGCCATTGACTGGTTGTCCTGCTTTGACATCCACATCAGCCCTTGCGCATCGGGCATGTTCTGCCATACCCATAGCGCCCATTCACGCGTGCGTGGATAGTCGGTCTTGTCGCCATCGAACAGATCCGATGGCGCCAGGCCCGGTCCACGCAATCCCGTCGCGGTCAGATTGGCCAGTTTCAGGTCGGCTAACCCGATCTGGCTTAGATGCAAAGACGAAGCAAGATCCCGCTCGAGGTCGTGCTGATAGCCGGCAGACGGCGTTGGCACGTCATGCAGAACCACTTCCATGATCGCCCCTCGCTCAGATGCGGCGGCGTAGATTGTCGGGATGACTTGCCCGTTGTCCGGTCGATGTAGAGGACTGAAACGAGCGTTGCCCAGACCGGAATCGTTGAAAGCGTCCGGCGCGTAGTTGCCTGTCGCAGAGTCGAGCGGATGAACACGGAACCACGTACCAGAAGAAACCTTGCCGAGCGTGAGCGCAGACGCAGGCGGCGGAAACACCAGACTACCCATGCACCGCCCCCACAACGTGGTCCTTCGCCGCTTCGATCACCGCTTGCGGATTCGTTGCGAGCACCTCACGCGGGCGCTTGCCGCGCAGCATACTGTTCGTCGACTCGAACCAAGAAGCGATTCGAAACGGCCGGTAGCCCGCGAAAATTCTGAGGATCTCCGCAACTTCGGGGATCGGGTTGCCGAGCTCGTCAAAGGCATACTTGGGATAAAGCGTCTGGCCTGCGCGTTCAATCGAAAAAATCTTGCCCTCCCGCTTCCACCTGCTCGTCACTGCATGCTGATTCGTCGCGTCAGGATTTTGCCGCTCGCCGACCCTTTGTGCAGTCAACCACGTCGTCCCGTTGAGTACCGCTTTCACCGACTTCGCTTCCAATTCTGCCCGCGAGTCAGTCAACAGCGTGACCGGAGACGCGTCGATAAGCCCCTGCAACACAAGCCCTTCCTGCTCACTGACGCTTAGGCGGACCTGGCGTGTCATCTCAACCTTCGCTGCCGGCGTGAAATCCGCTGTCTGGATCTTGTCGATTAGCATTGTCGCAGCCGCTCGAGTGGCGTCGAGCGCCATCACGTAGCGACCGACATCGCTGGCGACCGCCTGGGTGGTATTCCCCAGCGGCGATACTGACGCAATGTGCGCGGCGGCCGCACCCTTCCGATCCGCCGATTGCGCTTTGGCCATGTTCGTCCTCAAATTAGGATTGTGATGATTTCTATATGTATCACACTTCTCACATTGCAAGTGATCGCGGCATGAAGCGCTGGAATCTTTCCGATCGTTCGTCGCCGAAGCAAACGTTTCCCGTGAAACTAATGACGTTTCGACCCTAAATCGCGAATGGCGGCGTAACGCGGGGCATGGGTAAGAGACCGGCTCGGGCATTCTTCAATTGTAACTACAAGCATTTACGTCCACTGCCTTGACATGCTCGGCCAGCAGTACCTTAACGAATATCAGCAGCACATCGACCGACTTATTGCGAACGAGGAATCGTGACTGTGGGCAAGGACT
This sequence comes from Caballeronia sp. INML2, assembly GCF_023631365.1. Taxonomy (NCBI): domain Bacteria; kingdom Pseudomonadati; phylum Pseudomonadota; class Betaproteobacteria; order Burkholderiales; family Burkholderiaceae; genus Caballeronia; species Caballeronia sp. INML2. Next base: position 17,821 of record NZ_JALQDH010000091.1, read on the forward strand.
ACCGCATGGCCGTGGCGGTATCGCAGACGGCCCTACCTACGCCGGCTAACAAGAACTCGTGGACCGTATCTGTCGACGGCACGACCTTGGACTGCCCGGATAAGATCGCCAGCGTTTGAAGTTGTAATTCATACAAAACGCGATCGCCTCCTGAGATCGATGGCAGCCTCGCTGCGCCAGCTAACATTCACCCTCGCCCCGAACACCATCGTTTGGATATTTCGCACTCTGCAGAATTGGTTTTCCTACCTGGATACGAGCGCGCCAGCGCCGATTCCGATTAACCGACTAGAAGATATCAGTCAGGAAATCCTCGAAGGTTACGTCTCATGGCTGCTGACGCGGACTGCGAAAACGAAAACGGGAAAGGCGAAATACTCAACTGCGCGGACTGCCTTTAGCGCTTTGCGTACTGTGCTGATGCAGTCTGCCGTCGAGGGTAAGATCAGCGTCGGCGTCTTCCCAAAGAAGCCGTTCCCTACGACAGCCGCTCTACCTCCGAGCGCCCGGGCATCGTCGGGGCAATGATCGTTAACGGAGGGTCGCATTCTTTGGCGCCGGCTGGCATGATCATCGCCGAAATGGGCGTCGAATAAGTAGGTGTACCAACTGTGGCGCATCGAAATACGCATGGCGGCTAGTCCGATACCGAGATTGTGCGGACCCCAGAGCTACCAAACAATATCGTCATCGTCGACGATGGGCGTTGTGTCCTGACCAACAAGCAACGAAGTATGAAATCCCGCCAAAGGGGAATCCAGTCTCTCAGGGGCTCTCCAGAGCCTTTTCGCCGACGCGAAAGTGTCGCCTTTTTTTTGGGGGCTCACCGTGCTGGACGAAGGAACTTGGATTTCAGCGCGACGAATTTGCCGTCGGCGGCATTGAGCGAGGTGCGCAAGCATACTCGACGGACGTGGACACCGTCTCGCGATGCCCAACGTACCATCTGCATCATCACCTGTGTACCGGCCACGAAGGACTCGAGTCGGTCCCGATAGAGCCGCACCCATCAAGTTCTGGTCGGCCTCGCTCAGACGCTCCAATTAGAAATTCTCAAAAACTGTCCGAACTACCGAGGCCACCTCGGTCGGGCCGGCTCATGCATTTTTTTCTGATGGAAAAATGGTCCGCATGAACTAGACCGATTGTTTGATACTCCAAAGATCGAGTAAAAGATCTTGCAGCATGGGTACGACCTGGTTCAACAACGGTCCACGGGGCCGTTGAGCCGACGTGGCGATCCATAGCATTGTTTCCAAAGTCGGCGACCGAATTGGACGAACTGTGAAGTCGTCTATCCGCCCGCTCAAGTGAACCGCTTTCAACGAAAGGATCGCATGCAGTTCCTCGCTACATACAAGCGTTAGGATCGCGGGAATGCTCTCAATCTCAAGTTCGATTTGTGGTTTAAGCGATGCTTGGGCCATTGTTCCTTCGACTAGCATGCGAATGGAATGCGGTCTGCTTGGCATCACAAGAGTCTTTCTGGCCACTTCCGCCAGGCTAATGTCGTTGGAAACAGAGCGCTCTGGACAGTCTCGGTCACTCCGCCGAGATACCAAATGCAGCTGCTCATTGAGTACAGGCACAAGGTCCACGCCCACTGATGTAGGGACCGTGTAGACCACCGCGCAGTCAACGCGTCCGATAGTCAGCCACTCCAGGATGTTCGTAGACAAACCCTCTAGCACACAAACCGTCGCGCCTGGAAAGCGAGAGCGGAAAGCCCGAACCAACGGCGCCGTGAGCGCATGACTGACGCTTGGCGGAAGCGCCACCACAAGCCGGCCGGTGAATGCCCCGCGGCCTTCCTCCATGTCTAGACGCGCTCGTTCGATCTGGGCGAGGACGCTGCGGCCGTGCTCCAAAAACCGCTTGCCGGCCTCGGTCAAGGTCACTCCCCGCCCATTGCGCTCAAGCAGCACCTGCCTGAATTCCACCTCTAGCGCCCGTACGTTCCGGCTGAGTACTGGCTGCGCAACCGACAGGAAGTTCGAAGCACGAGTGAAACTGCCCAACTCTGCTACATGGACAAAAAATTCAAGCTGTCGCAGTTCCATATCTTCCCCGCCTAGAATTGCGTTTCGTGCATATCTGATATGCCGGCGTTGTCATTGAAGAATGGCAGATAATGCCAAAGAATACAAGCCAGATGACATGACGAGGCGACAATGAGCGACCATTTCACGAAGACTCCTGGGTGGCTAGACTGGCATGCCAACCCGTCCCGGCCCCAATTTCGGTTGCCCGAGGGCGCGGTCGATGCCCACTGTCATGTATTCGGTCCGCCAGATCGCTTCCCATACGCTCCGCAGCGCAAATACACCCCTTGCGAGGCGACTGCGGATCAACTCTTCGCTTTGCGTGATCACTTGGGCTTTGCGCGCAATGTGATTGTCCAAGCGACCTGTCATGGGTCAGATAATCGTGCGCTCGTTGACGCCTGCGTCGCTGCGGAAGGCAAGGCACGCGGAGTCGCAACGGTCGAACGGCACATCAGCGACGAAGAACTCGCAAAGCTACACGCCGCAGGGATACGCGGCGTCCGATTCAACTTCGTCAAGCGCCTGGTTGACTTCACGCCTAGAGACGACTTGATGGCAATCGCGGAGCGCGTTGCCAAGCTGAACTGGCACATCGTTGTCTACTTCGAGGCGGTGGATCTACCTGAGTTATGGGATTTCTTCACCGGGTTACCAACCGATGTGGTGGTCGACCACATGGGGCGTCCGAACGTTTCAAAAGCCGTCGATGGGGAAGAGTTCGAGTTATTCGTAAAGTTTATGCACGAACGTCCCAATGTGTGGACGAAGGTCAGCTGCCCGGAAAGGCTTTCTGTGTCTGGAAAGCCGGCATTGGGCCGGGAACGGCATCCCTATTCGGATGTGGTTCCATTTGCTAAGCGTCTCGTCGAGACGTTCCCTGACCGCGTTCTCTGGGGCACCGACTGGCCCCACCCAAATCTCAAAGATCACATGCCTGATGATGGCCTGCTTGTGGACTACATCCCACAGATTGCTACCACAGCAGAGCTACAGCGTAAGTTGCTCGTCGACAATCCCACCCGTCTTTACTGGGGCAACGAATGAACCCAGACACCGCTCGCGATTACCAGTTAATCCCCGGCACCTACGTGTTTGACGGGGCGCGTTGCCGCGCAGGATACGCACTGAACATGTTCTGCAAGTCGCTCGACCAAGAATCAAATCGAGCAGCGTTCCGCGCCGACGAGTCGGGGTATCTCGACACCTATAAATTGACCGACGACCAACGCCGCGCTGTGCTTGATAGAAATTGGCTAGAAATGTTGCGCTTAGGCGGGAACATTTATTACACGTTTAAGCTCGCGATTTTTGATGGGCTGACTATGCAGCATGTAGGGGCCGCCATGTCAGCCGATGGAATGTCGGTGGAAGATTTCCGCGCAATGATGACTGCCGGTGGCCGTCAGATCCAGGGCAATCGCAGTGTGGAGGAATGGAAGCATGGCTAAATTCGTCGGCGGTATCGCGACTTCACACGTGCCCTCGATCGGCGCCGCAATTGATCATCGAAAAACACAGGAACCGTACTGGAAGCCGTTATTCGATGGTGTGGAGCCGGCACGCGAATGGATCCGTACTGTCCAACCTGATGTCGTTATTGTGGTCTATAACGATCACGCGTCGCGATTCGGGCTCGACCTGACTCCTACGTTTGCCATTGGTGTAGCAGAACAGTTCCCGCCGCATGACGAAGGGTACGGGCCGCGGCCAGTACCTTCCTGCGACGGGGATCCCGACCTCGCATGGCACATAACCGAGTCCCTCGTACTGAACGATGAGTTCGATGTGGCGATGGTTGGCGACATGACAGTGGATCACGGTCTTACTGTGCCGCTATCGCTGATGTTCGGCCAAACCGAGCGATGGCCCTGCAAAGTAATTCCGTTATGTGTAAATGTAATTCAGTATCCTCAACCCACGGCACTACGTTGTCTGAAGCTTGGACAGGCGCTGCGGCGGGCGATCGATTCCTACGGGCCGGATCTTAAGGTTGCCATTTTTGGAACGGGCGGAATGTCCCATCAGCTTCAAGGCGAACGCGCCGGCCTGATCAATCGCGCCTACGACGAAAAGTGGCTCGATGGGATGTACAACGACCCTTCAACCCTCGCGAAGATTGGGCATACCGAACTGTTACGCGAAGCCGGATCGGAAGGCCTAGAGATTATCATGTGGCTTGTCATGCGCGGTGCACTCAGTGAGCAGGTCCGTCAAGTCTATCGCTTCTATCATGTGCCGGCGTCAAATACCGCTTTTGGCCTGCTAGTGTTCGAGGACGCCTGATGAAACCGCTAAAGGTCGCAGTGGTGGGCGCGGGTGCTATCGGAATTCAGCACCTCGATTCGCTTTCAAAATCCACAGATGTCGAAATAATATCATTGGTGGACAGCGAGAGTGAAAAGACGCGCGCTATTGCCAGCCGTTATCCAATCAAACAAATTGACCGGGAGTTAGATGACGTTTTAAAACTTCCGGAGTTGGAAGCGGTGATACTGTGTACACCAACGCCGCGACATGCAGAGCAAGCGGTCGCATGCTTGCAAGCGGGAAAACATGTCCTGGTCGAAATTCCCTTGGCACAATCTCTAGCCGACGCTGAAACAGTGGCGTTATGGCAGCAGCGCACTGGACTGATCGCCATGTGTGCACATACCAGGCGGTTCAATGCGGGCCACAACTGGTTGCATGACCGCATCGTTGCCGGGCAATTCTCGCTCCGTCAGTTGGACGTGCAAACGCATTTCCTGCGTCGCTCGAATACGAATATATTCGGGGAGCCGCGAAGCTGGACAGATCATCTACTCTGGCATCACGCCGCTCACACCGTTGACCTGTTTCAATACCAGACAGGTGAGGACGTGATTGAAGCGAACCTGCTGCAAGGACCGATCGATCCAGCGCTAAAGATCGCGCTCGATATGTCGATTCAGCTGAAAAGCACGAGTGGGGCGTTGTGTACTTTGTCCCTGAGTTTTAACAACGCTGGGCCGCAAGGGTCCGTGTTTCGTTATATTGGCGATGGCGTTACATTCATCGCGCGCAATGACGCTTTGACCGACGGAGACGGGAACAACATCGAGCTCGGTCATGAGGATTCGGATCTAAGTGGGATTGCGCGGCAAGATCGTGAGTTTTTCAGTGCGATTCGAGAATCTCGAATGCCAAACGCAAGCGCTGCGGGCGTGCTGCCATGTTATCGAGTGCTACAGAGGCTCGAAAAGACGCTTACATGAGGCCGGCAAATCGAGATGGCAGTATAACTAAAATATTTATCTCGTTGACAACGCAGTGCGTCCAAAATTTAGACTTTCGTTCCCCGGAGTCAGTAAGCGACGTGAATCTGACAAATTAAAATTATGGAGACAACATTGTGCAACGTTCTATTACCCGCACCCGCCACTTCGCTATCGACGCCCCACGGCCCACTGCCTCTGCGAGTGAAAATGGCAGAAAACGGCGTGCGTCAGTGCAATTGAGGTCTGACATGCGCGTAGTCTTTTCAAAGGCCCACGGCTGAATCAGGTTCGGCCGGTCTACGCGGTCGCCTGCGCGCCACGTTCAGATAAGTTTGCTTGGGTCATACGCAGAATGATGACCCGGAAAGACGGCTCCTCTCTAAAGGATTCAGGAAATGAACAGTACTGTAAGAGCGACGCTAGCTGTCGCCATGCTACTAGTGTCGCTCTGCGCCCGCGCGGAAGGCTCGGTGACCCTCTATGGCGTTTTTGACGTTGGCGTGGACTGGGAAAATAAAGCCGCGACTTCGCCTGGGCAAACTGCGGCGTCTGGTTCTGCCGTTCGGATGACATCAATCTCGGCTGCATTGCCGTCACGTTGGGGATTGCGCGGCAAAGAAGAGCTTGGCGGAGGATTTAACGCGATTTTCGAATTGGAAAATGGCTTCTCGCCAAATACCGGTGGCCTCCAACAAGGAAATCGCCTGTTTGGACGATCCGCATGGGTGGGACTCGAAACGCCCTATGGGACCCTTCGTGCGGGTCGGCAAATTAACATGACGTACATTGCCTTGTTAAGGTCGACAGTTATCGGGCCGGCTCTATATTCTTTGGCGTCGCTAGACCCGTATCTCCCGAGCGCGCGTTCAGATAACGCTCTGAGTTATCTGGCTGAATTCCGCCATTTCGTGTTAGGGGGCACGTATAGTTCGGGGCGTGATGCGGCGGTAGCCGCAGGAAGTGCGGCGGTCAACGGAGGCGCGGCGTATAACCCCGGAGCAACGAATTGTCCGGGTAACATTGCAGGTAGTCCGACGTCCTGCAGGCAAATAACGGCGCTCGCTGGTTACTGGGGCCCGCAGTTTGGTTTGCAGTTCGTATATGACGACCTGCGCGGTGGACCTGGTTTGTTGCCCGGAAGCGTTTCATTCGACCCATCAATGCCGCTACTCCTCGCTAATTCGCATCAGAAGACAACTCGTTACATGGTCAGTGGGTACGTGCAACTCGCGGCTGTCGCGTTGCGTGGAGGCATGATTCACCGGATGACTACGACTGCGACCGACTATCAGACAAACATTTTCTACGGAGGCGCATCGTATATGCCGGCACCTGACATTGAGTTGGCCGGTGAAGTGTCCAGAATCACAACGACGGATCAAAAGAACGCTAACTTCTACGTCATGCGCGCGACTTACCTCTTATCAAAACGAACGTCGGTCTATACCATGCTCGGCTTTATGCAGAACAACAGCCGCGCGTCTTATTCCGTTGGTGCGGGCTACTTCACGGTCGCCGGAGCCAAACAAACCGGCGTGCTTTTGGGCCTACAAGAGAAATTTTAGGTTCAAGCAAACCCGAGGGCGCAAGAGATATGAAGCAATTTTTCTGTCCATTCGCCTACAGGTGCTTATTTGGCGGCTCTCGACGCCTCCTTTTTTTGCGCGCGCGCCCTTGGAGTTCGGCGGCCTGGGGGAGATGAAGACCCTCGGAACATACACGTGCCGCTTGGAGGAACAGCATGAATAATGCAGCCACCGTGACGACAGGGGCGCAACGCCAGAAGAAGCCATTTTATCGCGCACTCTATTTTCATGTGCTCGTGGCCATTGTGCTAGGCATCTTACTCGGTCATTTTGCGCCGTCGATCGCGGTAAAAATGAAGCCGCTCGGCGATGCCTTCATTAAGCTGGTCAAGATGGTGATCGGACCTATCATCTTCTGTACGGTCGTGGTCGGCATAGCCGGCATGGGCGATATGAAGAAAGTTGGGCGCGTCGGCGGCAAGGCATTGCTGTATTTCGAGATCGTATCGACGTTCTCGCTTGTTGTCGGACTTGTCGCAGGTCATCTGTTTAAGCCGGGCAGCGGCTTCAACCTGAAGCCGGCGATGATCGATAGCAAGGAGTTGAGCGCTTATACGACAGCCGCGCAAGCGCAGAGCACGGTTGACTTCCTGCTACATCTGGTTCCCGACACTTTCATCAGCGCGTTTGTAACCGGCAACGTGCTGCAGATCCTGCTGATCTCCGTGCTATTCGGGGCATCGCTGGCAGCGCTCGGGGAACGAGGTAAGCCGTTGATTGAGCTAATCGACAAGACTGCGCATACCTTCTTCGGCGTCGTGCACATCATTATGAAGGTGGCCGCGATTGGGGCGTTCGGCTCGATCGCCTTTACCATCGGCACGTTCGGGGTCGACGCCGTGATCCCCTTGCTCAAGCTTATCGGTGCGTTCTATATGACGCTCGCCGCGTTCGTGCTTGTCGTGCTGGGCGCGATCTCGCGCATGCTCGGTGTCAATATCTTGCGGTTTATGGGCTATATCCGCGAGGAAATTCTCATCGTGCTCGGCACGAGTTCGTCTGAAGCGGCGCTGCCACAAATGCTGAATAAACTGGAACGCATCGGCTGCTCGAAGTCAGTCGTCGGTCTCGTGATTCCGGCAGGTTACTCGTTCAACCTTGACGGTACCAATATCTACCTCTCGATGGCCGTGCTGTTCATCGCGCAGGCGTTCAACGTACAACTAACTCTGGCGCAGCAACTCACGCTCGTCGGCGTCGCGATGCTCACGTCGAAGGGTGCGAGCGGCATCGCGGGCGCGGCGTTCGTCATGTTGACCTCTACCCTGCTCGTGTTTCCGGTGATTCCCGTGTCGGGAATGGTGCTGATCCTCGGCATTCATCGCTTCATGGGTACGGGCTTGGCAATTGTGAACACGATTGGCAACGGCGTGGCCACGCTCGTGATCGCTGCCTGGGAGAAAGAACTCGACCGCTCGATGTTGGAAGCGGTGATGTCGCGGCAGCGCGCCGTGTAGTTCCCACTTTCTTGTCTAGGTTCGTGCTTCTCTCCCACCGCGCTGCCCGGCGGACCGGTTTGCCGCTTGGACTTCGGGACTGCAAATACGGTCAATGATCTACGGATGAGTGGCAGGAAGGGGCATAGGCGACGCGACCAAGTCGGCATGCCACCCAGGCGGAACGGCAAACCCGTAACTCCGCCCGCCTCAGAGCAGCGTGCACAGCCCCGGTCATATGTCGATCAAATCCGGAGAAACGGAGCATCTCGGCCGCGGCCTACAACGCCACTCTCAAGATCCGTGGCGCCAACGAAAACAGCCAACAAGCACGGCGAGAACAGGATCGCATAAAGATGCGCTACGGTTATCGACCGCTTTAGGTCAAGCATCGATGCTTCTTTCAACGTTAGCGTGGAACACAGCAAGCTGCTGACGGACAACCTCGCTTATAAGCGAGGTGCCTTGTTCGATAAGCGCGTCGTCGAGCGTACGAACGGGTCTTACGACTGAGAGGCTGCACCGCAGGGATGAGGGTTTGCCTATGCGATGCAGTGTCAGTTCGGGATTTCCAATGCACGAGTGAACTCCGCTTAAAGGAATTACTGAGCTTCCGTAGCCTCTTTGAACTAGATCGAGAATTGCGGAGAGATTTTCGATCTCGTGCGCGACTTGCGGCTCCAGGCCAACTGCTGCCATTGCAGTCGCTAGCGCCACGTGTATAACATTCGTGTTTCCTGCAGTTACGAGCGGCAAGCCGGCAATGTCCGCAAGGGCAAGCGTGCGGGGCGGCGCCTTTCCGTTATCGCCCGCCGCCGGTCCCGACACGAGGTAGAGATCCTCCTCGCAAATCAGACGCATTTCGACCAGATCGCTGGGAGGCTGATTGTATACGACCGAGCAGTCGAGTTTTCCAGTTTCCACCATCTCAACCAGATTGGCCGACAGGCCGTCAACAGTACGCAGGGTTACCGCGGGGAGCCGCTCTCGGAAGGCGTCGATAAGTGGAACAACCGACGTGCGCGCCAAGCTCGGCGGCAGTCCAAGCACCAGCGTCCCCTGAACCGGACCTTCGTCCCCCCTAACGGCGCGAGTTGCTGCAGCAATTTGCCGAAGAATGATCGGCACATGCGCCAAGAGCCGCTGGCCAGCATCAGTCAGCACAAGGCCGCGGCCGTTGCGTTTGAATAGCACAGTCCCGAGCTCGGCCTCGAGTTGCGCAACCTGACGGCTCAACGCTGCCTGGGTGAGCCCTAGGAGCGAGGCCGCCCGCGTCAAATTTCCGACTTCTGCGATGCGCGAGAAGTTGTGGAGTTGCCTGATTTCCATGCCCATGTACCCCCGCTATATGCATAACAGCTATGCCGAATTCCCGGTTTTAAACCGTCTGGTATCGATATATCTTAACACTCATGAACTTAGGGCGGTAACGACATGCGACGTTTAGTTGAGGTGTGGCAGGACAGCGACGCTGTCATCGGGAGAGGTCTTCTTGGTTCGTTTTTAACCTGCCTAGTCGGCACTTTTTTAAACGCGATCTTTGATACCGACGTGAACGCCCTTGAGGCCGCCACGTTTGTAAAGCGACTTTCACTCGGTTACCTCGGCGCAGCAGCTGTCGTTGTCGTTGCCTTCCCCTTCTTGGCAAACCGTCGACGGCTAGTTTCCGACGACAGCCAATACTGACGCATTCGTCCGCCTATACGGACTGAAGTGCAAACCCACATAGGAGACACTGCATGGAAACCCCGACGCAGCCGATCGTAGTAAAACCGCGCCCCCGAGGCGCTGATCGTTATCAGTATCTGACACAGACCAATGCCGGGACTCCCGCAGGTGAACTGCTTAGGCGTTATTGGCAGCCGGTGGCGACCAGCGACTCATTGCCTAAAGACGGAGCGCCACAACCGATCCGCATCATGGGCGAAGATCTCGTACTGTTCCGTGACGACAAAGGGAAAGTTGGTCTGATTGACCGAAAGTGTGCTCACCGTTGCACAGATCTCGCGTTAGGGCGCATTGAAGACGGCGGGATCCGCTGCCCCTATCATGGCTGGCTGTTCGATGTCAACGGGCGGTGCCTCGATCAACCGGCCGAAGCGTCGCCGACAGCCAAAGACCGCATCCGAATGAAGTCGTATCCGATTCATGAGGCCGGAGGAGCGTTCTGGGCATATATGGGTCCCGGCGAGGCGCCGCTTTTCCCAAACTATCCGGCGCTCGCAGGTGGCGACGAATTTCGCTACACGACGCGCTGGTTTGGCGACTGCAACTGGATGCAAGCCAGCGAGGGCAACATCGACCCGGTCCACACATCCTATTTGCACCAGTTGGAGTTAACTAGCTCCGACATGCAAGCGCGTTGGGGCGTATTCGCCAACCAGGCTCGGCCCGAACTTGCCGTCGAAGATACACGCTTCGGAGTGAGGCTCTACACGCTCCGCAAGATTGATGGAACCGATCGCTCATCAATTCGCATTACAAACTTTGTAATGCCTAATGCTTGCGCTGTGGGCGGCTTTGAGGGCTACCTCGGCGAGGGCGGACTCACGATGCTCTGGGATGTGCCAATCGACGACGAACATCACTGGCGCTGGGAATTTATCTTTCATCGAAGCGGCCAACTTGACAAGGCAGCGCTTGCTAAACAATACGCATCCGAGAAAGCTGAAGGCGACCGCATGCGGAGGGACAAACGCGATTTGTATTCGCAAGATCGTGATTCGATGAAGAAGGAGGCCTATCTGGGCCTGGGTGAGTGCTTTTCTGTCCACGATATTGCGATCACTCAATCGCAAGGAACGATTCACGATCAGACGGGGGAGCACCTTTCTTCCTCTGATATCGCCATCATGCGAGCCCGACGCATGCTCGACGAAGGTGCAAAAGATGTGGCGGAGGGTCGGGATCCGAGAGGCGTCGTGCGCGCTGAATCCGAGAATCAGTTCTCCGACCTGGTCGTGGTCACAGGCGAGATTGAGTCGACTGAAACAAAAGAGATGTTCTGCGCACGTTATGCAAGTGATGCAACGCTCTTTGCTTTGAACAACAAGGGTGTCACCGAATAGCGCGCCATAGGTGCCCGCTCGCTCACTGACCTCTCGTGATTGCGCGGGCCATCCGCGCAGCTTCGCGCCAGGGATCGATATCCCGAATGTAAATAGCAGATAGCATCGTTTCTAACGGACCCTAATGCGATGGCCAATACAATCCTCGTGCGTGTGACTTCCGTGTCGCCGATCGCGCAAGACATCCGTCTAGTCACGCTGAGCGCGGTTGATGGATCTCAGCTTCCCACGTACCAACCCGGCTCGCATATCGATCTGCATATTGGGCCGGGCTTGATTCGCCAATATTCGCTTTGTGGACCGCATGACGATCCTGCCAGCTATTCGGTTGCTGTAAAGCGGGAGCCGGAATCGCGTGGCGGCTCCAAGTGGGTGCACGAAGACCTAGATGTCGGCACCGAACTAGAGATTTCTCTACCGCGCAACAATTTTCCGATGGCTGAGCACGCGAGACACAGCATTCTTGTGGCCGGCGGCATAGGCATAACCCCTTTGATAAGTATGGCGCGTGTGCTAAACGCACAGGGGCAGTCTTTCGAACTGCTTTATTTCTGCCGTTCGTCGGAGCACGTAGCGTTTCGCGATGAACTCGAGAGTGGCGCGCTGTCTACGTCATGCCGCATGTTTCTTGGACTAAACCGGGAGGCGGTAGCCGAAGCGCTGCGGGACGCGCTTACCGTCCGGTCCGGGGACACGCACCTCTATCTTTGTGGACCGCGCCCGTTCATGGATACCGTCCAAGAGGTTGCCGCGCAATCAGGCTGGCCAGTCGACGCAGTGCACCTTGAGTACTTTGGCGCGTCTGAGCAGGCGATAGCGATGGTCGGAAATCGCAGCTTTCAAGTGACGCTGGCACAAAGCGGTATGACGGTCGACGTCGGGGCCGATGAAACGATCATCGACGCACTCCGCGCGCGAGGAATTGAAGTGGAAACCTCGTGCGAACAGGGTGTATGCGGTACTTGCGTCACGACGGTACTGGACGGCGTGCCTGACCACCGCGATTGCTTTTTGACGTCTGCCGAGAAAGCGCAAGGCGACTGCATGGCAATCTGCATCTCACGTTCGAAATCGCCTGGCATAACTCTCGACATTTAAGGCAACGCAATCGACGATGTTGTCTTTTGCTTCGATGCCTGTTGCCCGAGCACGAGGGTTCGAAACTTAATAAGTTAGTGGGATTGGCCAAGGCAAGCCGCTTCGTCGACGAAGCGGCACCGTCGCCCATGCCGTCGCCCTACTGGGGAGTCGAACGGGCACCTTATGTATGGGTCGATCCACTTCAAGCGGAGTAGCGATGATTATCGACATTCACGGGCACTACACGACCGCGCCCAAAGCGTTAGAGTTGTGGCGCACTCGGCAAATTGCCGGCATCAAAAACCCGGCAGAAATGCCAAAAGTATCTGAGTTGAGAATCAGCGACGACGAACTGCGTGAGTCAATCGAGACCAACCAGCTACGGTTGATGAAAGAGCGCGGCCTCGATATGATCGTTTTTAGTCCTCGAGCAAGCTTCATGGCACATCACATTGGAGACTTCGACGTCTCCAGTACGTGGGCTGCGATTTGCAATGAGCTCTGCTATCGCGTCTGTCAACTGTTTCCGGAAAACTTTACGCCGGCGGCAATGCTTCCCCAGAGTCCGGGCGTCGACGTCGACACAAGCATCCCCGAACTGGTGAAGTGTGTCGAGCAATACGGGAACGTCGCTGTTAATTTGAACCCGGACCCGTCTGGAGGTCACTGGACAAGCCCTCCGTTATCCGATCGTTATTGGTATCCGATCTACGAGAAGATGGTTGAATATGACATACCGGCGATGATCCATGTAAGTACTAGTTGCAATGCATGCTTTCATACGACCGGCGCTCATTATTTGAACGCAGATACGACTGCATTCATGCAGTGTCTGACATCGGTACTTTTTAAGGATTTCCCGACACTTCGCTTTGTCATTCCACACGGAGGCGGTGCAGTACCTTATCACTGGGGCCGATTCCGCGGACTTACGCAAGAATTGAAAAAACCTTTGCTGAAGGATTATTTGCTCAATAACGTTTTCTTTGACACTTGCGTTTATCACCAGCCCGGCATCGATCTGCTGACACGCGTGATCCCGGTCGACAACATTCTATTCGCGAGCGAGATGATCGGCGCGGTGCGGGGCATCGATCCTGAAACGGGACATTATTTCGACGATACGAAGCGGTATATCGAGGCGGCAAGCATCGAGCCGCAAGCGCGCTACAAGATCTACGAAGGCAACGCCCGTCGTGTCTATCCGCGTCTGGATGCCGCGCTTAAAGCAAAGGGGCGTTGATATGTACGAGCTTGGAGTGGTGTATCGCAACATCGATCGCGCGGATGCACATGCCGCGCAGAGGCTCGGGGCGCTCGGATCGGCGACTGTGCATGAAGCAATGGGCCGCGTGGGCCTGATGAAGACGTATATGCGGCCGATCTTTAGCGGGGCGCAGGCGGCGGCACCGCCGTCACGGTGCTGCTGCAACCGGGCGACAACTGGATGCTGCATGTTGCGGCCGAACAGATTCGCCCGGGCGATATCGTCGTGGCCGCCTGCACGACCGAGAACACCGATGGCTTCTTCGGCGACCTCCTCGCGACGAGCTTCAAGGCGCGCGGCGCGCGGGCGCTCGTCATCGATGGCGGCGTGCGCGACGTGCGGGTTCTGACGGAGATGAACTTTCCCGTTTGGAGCCGTGCCGTCTCCGCGAAGGGAACGGTGAAAGCCACGCTCGGCTCGGTGAACATTCCGGTGGTGTGCGCGGGCGCGATGATCACGCCGGGCGATGTGATCGTCGCCGATGACGATGGCGTCGTCGTGGTGCCGTCGGCGATGGCGAAGCAAGTACTCGACAACGCGATCGCGCGCGAGGCGCTCGAAGAAGAGAAGCGGGCGAAGCTATTGAGCGGCGTGCTTGGCCTCGATATGTACAAGATGCGGGAGCCGCTGCAAAAGGCTGGCTTGCGTTATATCGACTGATGGCGGAAAGATAATGACACTCACCTGCATCTCATCGATGGCGACGCGCAATCTACTTAATGCTCTCGCCGCCGAATATCGGGCAAGTTCTGCATCGCGCGTCGAGATCGAATCGGTGGGCGGGATAGAAGCGGCGAAGCGCGTGCTGAACGGCGAACCATTCGACATCGTCATTCTGGCATCGGACGCTATGTCGCCTCTCGCAGATGCCGGGCGAATCGACCACGCTAGCCTTGTTGAAGTGGTCCGCTCGTCGTTGGCGGTTGCCGTGAAGGCCGGTGCTTCCGCACCTGACGTAAGCAGCGAAGCCGGGCTTCGCGATGCGGTGCGGTGCGCTAATTCCGTTGGGTATTCAACCGGGCCCAGCGGTGCACATGTGCTGCGATTACTCCACCGCTGGGGCGTGGCCGACGGGGCAGCCGAAGTGCGCCGGCCACGGCTCGTGCAGGCGAAGCCAGGAACGCCGGTCGGCTCATTGGTCGGAAGCGGTGAGGTTGATATCGGGTTTCAGCAGTTCAGTGAATTGAAGGACATTGAGGGTATCGATCTTCTTTGGCCGCTGCCGTCACCGGTCGGTTTGACCACCGTTTTTAGTGCCGCCATCACATCCGGCTGCACAACACCGGAAGCAGCAAAAGCATTTCTCACGTACATTGCGTCGCCTAAAAGTGCGAGCACGAAGCGGATCCACGGGATGGAACCAGCTTAGCGATCTAGCTATGTCGGCTTCTTCATCGCCGCCACACCCAAGCTCCCTTTCAACTATATGCCCAGCTCCAACGGTGGCGCTCTCTTGCTTGAGCAGCCACTACGCCACGGCTGACTTCGTGACGCCGACGTTGGTCGGCGCAGGGAAGTGACCATGCCTCGATTTCATGTACAGCAGAAATTTGCTAATTTCTGTTTGTACGGAGGTTCTAATGTCAGAGAAGCTAGTGCCAAAGCGGCAGTACACGGACGAGTTCAAGGTCGAGGCCATTAGGCTCGCCGAATCAGTCGGGCAGCACGAAGCCGCGCGTCGGCTTGGAGTGCCCGTGGCAACCTTGGGCAATTGGAGTCGACGCAGTCGCAATGCTAAAAGTGTCGGCGAACTCGACGGTCACGAAGTGAAGAGCACGCGATCGACGCGCCCGCTCAACGAACTGGAGGCGGAGAACAGCCGACTTCGGAAAGAACTCGCCAGTGCGAGACTCGATATCTAGATCCTTCGAAACCGCCCACGGGCATCTTGCCCGACCCTCATGGGCAGAAACACGGAGTGAGTCTAAACTGCCAGAGCGCTGGTCAGCGGCCGCTCGCTTTTTGGAGGCACCGTCCCCGATTTGAAACCTGGCTCAGGGGAAGTGCGGACTCCGCTGTGGTGGCACGTATTTTGTGACCCCGTTTAGGAAATTGATCTCATCCGTATCCCTGGCCAGCGCCCATTGACTCATGGAGGTGGCAATGTCAGGGAAGCTCATCAAAGCAGCGGGCCTGCCGGTAATTCATGACCGGGCCGCAGGCATTGACATCGGATCACGCTTCCATGTGGTCAGCGTGCCTTCGTCTTTGAGTGACGATCCAGTGCAGACATTCCAGGCGTTCACCGGCGATATTCAACGGATGGCATGCTGGCTCGTCTCGGTTGGCATAGATACCGTTGCAATGGAATCGACGTAAGCGGTAATTCCCCCGCATCTGGCAAGCCTCGCTGAGGAGGGTCAAGCTTGTGTCCGCAATCACAACTTGCGGACGCAAACATGACCCCAGACGAACTTGATTTCCTCCCTCTTAAAGTCACGCATATCGATGAAGGCGGCCGGCGCTGCTTTGATCCAGAGGACAAGCGCCGGCTGATCGAGGCATGCCGAAGACCAGGGGCGTCGGTGTCCGGGCTGGCCCTCAAGGCTGGCGTGAACGCCAACCAGTTGCGCAAATGGGTCCAGCGCGAGCGCGGACCAGAGTGCCACCGCACGGAGAAGCCTCTTGACGTCCACGTGCCGCCGTTCGTGCCGGTCGTAGAGCTCGCACCTTCCGGGGCAGCGACGTCCGAAGCCTTGCCAGCGTCAACGCGACGTGAAGCAATGCGGCCCTCGCACCGCCCGCCGTTGCCCTCACGCCTGGTGGCGCAGTTGCCCAACGGAGTGAGTCTTGAACTTGAATGTGGCCAACAGGATACGGCGCTGCTCACGGCGATGATCGGCGCGTTGAGGAGTCGCTGATGCTGCGCTTCGCCGATGACCTGAGGGTCTACCTCTACCGCGAGCCGATCGACTTCCGTTGTGGCATCAATACCCTTGCCGCCCTGGTTGAGGACTCGATGCAGATGGACCCGCTGGCCCGCGCCGTGTATGCATTCCACAACCGCAAATGCGATCGCATCAAGCTCCTGCTGTACGAGCGCACCGGATTCTGGCTGCTGCTGCGTCGGCTTGAGGAAGACCGTTTCGTGTGGCCGCGACGGCATCAGGAGGTGATCGAACTGACGACCCAGCAGCTTCACTGGCTGCTCGATGGCATCGACATCGACGCGCTTTGCCGCCATCCTGTGCGCCATTACCAGCACGCCAGCTAGCCCGGTGCGTTGCACGTAAACAACGGGAGGTGCGCCTTTTACGAATTTAGGTAAACCTACGACGCGCCGCGCTTCGCTACCCTGGAGCGCATGAAGAATGCACCCGACCTCAAGCACGTACCTACGGGCGTTCAGGGCTATATCCACGCCCTCGAGGCGCGTGTAACCGACTTGCTCAACGGGCTCGCGAAGATGCGTCTTCGCCAGCAGCAACACATGCACCTGCGAAGCGTCCCTCTTTCGTCTTACAGGCTTGACTTCAAACACCATTGGATAGGCTTACACGTCGGAAGGCGAAAGCACACAGGACTAGAAACCGTGCAGCGATGCCGTTATCCACCGGTTGGGTCGGCATCAGCCATTAATCGACCCACTATTAACGCGCACCACACAAAACAATCACGGGAAAACCAAGGGCATGTTGAAGCCAAAAGTAAATGTTTTTATCGCTGGCGAAGCCTTATTGGCGGCCAAGAAGAAAGTGATCAACCAGTGCGTTGAGAACGCTAAGTCTGAAGGGTCGAGCTTGGCCGCAGCTGAGAAGAAAGGGGCGAGGCTGTTTTTCGCCTTCTCCAGAACGTGCTACGGTTTCTCTGAGGCGACCACAGCCCAATACCTGCGCGTCTACGAGCGCTTCGTCGACTCCCGCCACCGAGCCGAGATGGAGGGGCTTTTCAGTGCGAGCGAACTCGCGGTTCTCGCTGCCTACTCGGACGACGAACTGACGGAGATCGTGTCGGCGAAGGCAGCAAACCTTAGTCTTACTCGCGACGGGATCAAACAGCTACTGAAGACCCGTCAAGCAGCTTGAACGAGCACTTCGGCACCGACATCGCGCAGGGCGATCAACCACTAGCAGTTCCGACAATCGCTAACCGATGCGTTCGCAGTCTGTCCCAGTGGCGAACGTCCTGGCTGACGTCTGTGGCGCGACGATCTTTCGCTTTTTTATACAGAGGAACATATGTCCGAACTTGATGACGCAACGATTTATGTCGAACTAGAACGTGCCGGAATTGGCCGCGTTGAACTTTAGTCGCGTGAAGCGACGAAGGAAGAGGCGCTGCGGATGTTTGAATCCGCGAGCAACGACAGGCGAGCAATCGAGGACGATCTTGCCTCGCGCGTCGCAGCGGAGGTTAAGGGCGACCTGCTCTGCGCCGGCTACTTCTTCGTTGAGGGCGGTAAAGAGGCGCACGAGGATGTGGCATTCCCGATTGTGCACGCGGTCGCTGCTGTCAGCGAGCATTTCGGCGTCGACGCCGAGACGTTGGACCGCGCGCTAGAACCCGGGAACGTGGCCGCGCTCAGTTCCGCGAGAGACGCGGAACTGGCGTCGTTTCTTAAAGACCATCCGGAAATTCTAGCCGGGGCCAAAGCCTTGCGCGAGAAACACGGAAACGTGCAGGCTGCGTTGGCTGCGGAACTGGCTAACGAGTTGAAAGGCGAAGTAAGGCACTAGCACGGTGTCGCCCAGCCCTCTTCCAAAGCCGTTGCCCTCACGCCGATTCGGGAAAAAGCGATGCGCTCGTCGAGGCCTGGGCGACAAGACCCGACGAAGAGGAATATCATCCGCAATTGATAGAGCAACGGCAGCTAGCAGGATGAACGAGTACGCGATCGCTGATATTGAGAACGCCATCAACTACTGGCGATCGCGGCAGGCGGCAACAGATGACTTCGCTGTCTGCCCACGAGGAAGAGTACTGGCGGACGTGTACGGAACGATGATCTATCATCAACGAGAGCGCATCGAAGCGAGAAACCTGACGCCAGAACAAAATGAAGCGATAGGCCTTGCACTCGCCCAGAAAGAACTGTTTTGATCCCAACGAGAGAGGGCGAGATGCCGAACGATGACAGAGCCTTGGTATGGGTCGACGCGATTGCCGGCGGCGGCCGCGTTGAAATCTATTCGCGAGAGGTACCGAAGGCGGAAGCCCTGCGGATGTTTGCCTCAGCCAGCAGCGACACGCGAGCGTTCGAAGAAGACCTCACAGACTGGGTGGCAACGGAGACAATCGGCGACGTTTTGTATGCCGGCTACTTCTGCTCCAAGACAAAAGGCTGGGACGAGGAAAAACAAGTGTCGTTCGCGCTCGTACATGCTTGCGACGCTATCGGCAAACATTTCGGCATCGATGCGGGAGTCCTCGAACGCGCATTGCGGCCAGAGAATCTGGCAGAGTTGGCCGCGGCACGGGATGCAGAGATCGCATCTCTGGTCCATGATCTTCCAGAACTTACTAAGGACGCCGAGACCGTGCGAGAAAAGCATGCGTCGGTGCAAGCGGCCCTGGCCGACGAACTGGCGAAGGCCATCGCCGCCGGAAAAATCACCTCCCACTGATCATCCAAGACGCGTCAGGCGCTGCCTTGACAATGCTGTCGCGTCGGTACCCTAGGTAGTGAGCCAAGCATCCTGCTCGGCCGCTACCGATGGAGAATTTGGATGGCTTTTCGTATCGATCCCTCGTCCGTAGCGTTCCTCGAAACCCGCCGTGGCATCAACGCGACCGCGACGATCGTGTCTGATGAAGGCGTCAAAATCGGCGAAGTCGACGACATTGCAGAGCGGATCGTTGCGGATGTCACGTTTGTATCGGCCGCCGCCCGCTCGGTGTTTGTTGGTGAGGCGCGGCGTGTACATCCAGTAGTTCTCGGTCGCACCGACCACAACGACGATATATTCGCATCCGAGTACGCGCGAGCGCTTCTTGCGGAAGCGGAGAAAATCCTGCTATCCAGCATGTGACGGACGGGTCGTCCTCGCACCACGAGCCCGAGTTAGTGTGCCCTCTCGCCCATGCGTTTCCGTGATTGACACGCGTCGGACCGACGTTACATCGTCCTATCGAAGATTGCGCCGAATACGGATGCGCCGTGATTTGTTGGTGCGGCGCTTGCCGAGAGCGGCGCAATTTGAGCGAGCTTGTCTCCGAGGGCAGCCTCAGAGAACGGCTTTACGATATAGCCGCTGGCACCGGCGCTGATCGCCGCGAGCACGTTTTCACGCCTCTTTTCGGCGGTCACCATCAATACCGGTAGTTCCGCCAGATCCGACTTGCGAATCTCCTGCAGGAGGGTCAGCCCGTCCATGTTCGGCATGTTCCAGTCAGTTATGACGAGATCGAACTGTTGCGCGCGCAGCTTCTCGAGCGCTGAAACTCTGTCCTCTGCCTCGTCGATGGTCGTATAACCGATAGCCCTCAGCATTTTTCGGATCAGATTACGCATGGTGGCCATGTCATCGACCACCAACAAACGCGTATTCGCATTTACCATCTGTGAACTCTTCCTTTTTCCACCGTGCCTCTCGAGGAAGCTTAGAACGTCGACCAGTCGCCGTCAGCCGCTGCCACAACAGCTGCCGGCTTCGGTGCACTCGACGGCTTCAGCACTCGCGTCGTCGTGCCGCTCTTCTTCGCGTGTGCGGCGCGCGGCGTCTGAGCAGCACTGTTACTGAGTGGCTGAACGGCAAGCGTCTGACCGGTGCGGAACACTCCTACGGCGGTGGTGAGTTGCTTCGCTTGGTCCTCCATCGAACCTGCCGCGGCCGCTGCCTCCTCAACGAGCGCTGCGTTCTGCTGCGTCACCTCGTCCATCTGTGAGATGGCTTGGTTCACTTGCTCAATGCCACGGCTTTGCTCGTTCGAAGCCGAGGCGATCTCGCCCATGATGTCGGTGACGCGTTGGATGGCAGTGCCGACCCGCTGCATGGTTTCCCCTGCCCGCGCGACAAGTTCCGTACCGGCTTGCACTCGGTTGCCGGACCTCTCGATTAGATCTTTGATCTCCTTCGCAGCGGCTGATGAGCGCTGTGCGAGACTTCGAACCTCGCTTGCCACTACCGCAAATCCACGGCCTTGCTCGCCTGCGCGCGCCGCTTCAACTGCCGCGTTCAGCGCCAAGATGTTCGTCTGGAAGGCGATGCCTTCGATCATCCCGATGATCTCAGCGATCTTCGCGGAACTCTCCTCAATGCCCGCCATCGTGTCGACGACTTGACCGACGATCGCGCTGCCCTCGTTGGCGACGACGTTGGCGGTGTCCGCCAGCCCGCTCGCCTGCTTGGCGTTCTCAGAATTCTGCTTGACCGTGGAGGTTAGCTCTTCCATGCTCGCGGCCGTTTCTTGAAGAGAAGCGGCTTGCTCCTCTGTGCGCGATGACAGGTCCGTGTTGCCAGCAGCAATCTGTTTGCTAGCGCTGGCTATCGCCTCACTGCTCAGCCGAACAGTGCTGACAGTGGCGGCCAATTTCTCTTTCATGGCGGCGACGCCGGCAAGCAATTGGCCCATCTCGTTGTGCGTCTTGATCGCCACCTCGTGCGTCAGGTCGCCGTCCGATATGTGCTCGAAGTGCTTCAGCGCCTCGGCAAGTGGCGTCATGATGGCCCGGCGCAAGAAGAACCAGCCGAGCGCTGCGGTAGCTACGCCAACGAGCAAGGCCAACACGCCAAGGGTGCGCAGCCCTTTCACGCGGGCGTCGCTCTCGGCCGTCTGACGCTTCGCATCGGCAATCTGGAAATCCTGCAGCTTTTCGAAGGCTTCAATACAACGGGTGTACGACGTCGGCATATCCTGGAACGCAATGCGGCCGACCGCCTCGTTGTCGCCCGCTTCTATCGCAGCGCCGAATCTGTCGAGTGCCTGTCGCATCTCGGCGCGAGACTCGGCAACGCTCTTTGCGAGTTGGTCCTCATCGGCTCCGCGCGGCAGGGAGTCATACTTGCTGTACCACTCGTCTGATTGACGCATGAATCCATTGGCGCGTGCGATCAGTCCGCCAGCGTCTTTGTCCGCCGGATTTATCGCATAGCGGTCAAGCGCAAGCCGCGCACGAGCGATGTAGTTGTTTGATATGCCGAGGGCGTTGACCGCCGGTAGCGAGTTGTCAGAGATGTCTTTGGCCGATGAATAGGTAGCACTGACGCCGTACAACCCGAAGCCGACTGACAGCGCCAGCAGAAAGCCGAGGAAAGCCATGGTGAGCGCAAGCCGCGCCCGAATCGTCAGGTTGTTCATTGTTCTTGCTTCTAGCGCTCAACAGTAAAGGCAGTGCGATTGCGCGGTCGCGGTGCCTTGCGCTTCTGGGATAAAAGCGATCAGTGTCTATCGGCACCAAACCCCACGCGCTCCAGTGAAATTTTCTACGGCGGCACTGACGGGGACGGACCGGTAACGATGACCGCACACGTGCCCTACGCCTCTCGCATGGCTGACTTGACTTAAGGGCGTTATTGGTAAGCTCCTAGGCATCCAATAGCCGCACAGCGACGCCACGAAGCGATGCAAAAAAGAAATCCGACCAAGTCACAGCGCGCCGTGATGGACTTGCTCGACCAGGGCTTACCGGTCGAGCAGATCGCAAACAGTCTCGGCAAGAGCGCCTTGGCTGTGAAGAAGCAGCTCAACCGGATAAAACGACGGGTCCGAGAAGGAAGGATCGACCCCTCACCTCTGCCGATCGAGCGCGCCGCGAGCGAGCCCCGCATCTACCTCGCGGGCTTCGACGTCTTCCGCCGCGACGCGAAGGAACACGGCGAGCGTCTCAAGCAGCTCTGCCGCGATCGCGGCTTCGTTGGTCTTTATCCACTCGACGGGCAAGTGCCCTCCTCGCTTCAACGGCAAGACGCTGCCCGATGGATATACGCCGCGAACATCGAACTGATCCGGTCGGCCGATATCGTGATGGCGAACCTCGATGACTTTCGCGGGGCCGGTGAACCAGACAGCGGGACGGCTTTTGAAGTTGGTTTCGCGACAGCTCTCGGCAAGCCGGTGTGGGCCTATCGGTCCAGCGAAGAGTCGCTTGTCGAGCGCGTCACGGCCGCGGCGATCGGGACCGAAGGCGGTTTTTGTGCCGGAGGCTACTTCATAGAGGACTTTGGCCTGAGCGTCAATCTGATGCTGGCGTGCTCCGCGCAAGTTGTTGTCGGCGGACCGGCTGCTTGCCTCGACGCCATGCGACGCGATGTCGACGGAGGTACCGCAGGCGTTGGTGGCTCGGGGTTGGCGAAGCGTTAGCTTCGCTGTAGGGTTTGGGTTGAGCGAATTTCAGTATATCGACTTCTATGCCTGATGATGCTTGGCTTGTTGCACCCGAAGACGCCTATGCCCAATGGCAGCGTGAAGAAGCGACGGGCGCCGATCGCCGCGCGTTCGCCGACCAGTCGATCGTCCAGCACCGTTCGATGTTCTCGCGCTTCAACGACTATCTGATCGCACACCGTGCGACGGTCGCGAGCTTCGGCGCGGACCACATCGATGGATTCTTCGCCGAACTGGCGCAGGACTGCGCCCCCGGCACGACCACACGCCTGCGCTATCTGAAACTCATCGACCGGGTCACGCGTCACCTCGTGAACATCGAACTGCGCGGTGACAATCCGGCGGCACAGATGTTGGTCAATGAGAGCTGGCCACAAGACGAGCCGACGCCGATCTATCTCTCATCGGAAGACGATGCACGGCTACAAGCGGTGTGCGTTGCAACCGAGGGCGCGGCGTTCAAGGAATTGCGAAACACGGCGATCGTGGCGCTCTTCCTGGCGTCAGGGGTCACGGCCACCGAACTTAGGCAGTTGCGCGTCGACGACCTCGATGTGCATGGCGAGCGCCCCACTGTCTTCGTTGACAAGCATGGACCTCGCATTGCACGGCGGGTGCCAATCGAATCTTTCGCGGTCGACGTGCTGCGCGAATATCACAAGGCGCGCAGCCGCATCCAGGCCCCGACGCAATGGCTTTTCATAGCCACTGCGGGCGGCAAGCCGATGCTGCCGGATACGATGCTTAAATGTGTCCGCGTAGCGCTACGCCGCGCTGACCTGTCGGCGGCCGACGAGAGTCCACGCTTGCTCAGAAACACGTTCGGTCGTCGGCTGATCATCGCCGGCAAAACCAATGAGCAAGTGAGCAATCTTATGGGCCTGTCGAGCCATCGCACTGCGACTCGCCTTCGCCAAACTCTCATACTGAGCGAGGCGTCCGACGCACAAGCCTAGTGCCTTGCGGGCCGGCCTCGGCCACAATCGGGGATCGGACGCCGCGACGCGCTTGCCCCCTGTCACCTGGTCCGAGCAGGACCAGTACGTTGATCGGAATACCGTCGTCGCGTCATCGCTTGCCAGATGCTTTGTCACGGTCTTCCTGCGAGCCTAAACGACCGTTCGACTCCGCGCGTCGAGCCGGCGCACGCGTCACGCTGGAACCACCCTTGAGCCATCTATCAACGGCTAT
>NZ_JALQDH010000092.1:0-1068 GCF_023631365.1 Caballeronia sp. INML2
CGACCGTTCGACTCCGCGCGTCGAGCCGGCGCACGCGTCACGCTGGAACCACCCTTGAGCCATCTATCAACGGCTATATAGCGGGCGGATGAGAATTCGACCATCTTATGTACCGCTTCCGCCGTCTGTATTTGTCGCGCGATTTCGACAGGGATTTCACCACAGGCGATTAACACGCCCTTTCCGCTGATCGCCTGCTCTATCGTCTTCCCACGAAAGGAAAGACGTACGCGAAACGACGGCTGCTCATCTGCGTCTGGCGAGCATGCAACGTCAAGCGTCGAGCCCGCAAAGTCGGTCCACAATTCGGCGAGTTCAGGGCATTCACTGCCCGTAAGCTCCGCTGCACGGTCGAAACCATCATTCACCTTGGTTATGGACCGGCTGTCGGGGTCAATCAGGTAACACAGAAACATGTCGCCTCCGGCAGTTGGACGTCCATCTCCGAATCGCGTGAGCTCACTACTTTCGTTGAATGGGTTGCTGGCCCGACCCAAGGACGCCAGCCACACGGTCGGCGGGAGCACACAGCGCGCCGTGTTGCTGATCTCCGCTTTAAGCATAGGAGCAAAAAAGAGCCCTGAGCGCGGCTTTCGCGTTCGCCAGACCAAAAACAGGATGGGGCTGAGGCGAGACTCGTCACCAAGATCCAGGAGTCCGCTGTGGCATCCGCCTTGCTTCAATTTCAAGAAAGACATTTCAGAGCGAAAAGGATGAAAGCGACAATTTGGGGACATACACGGCTGCCGGACGGGCATCAGGAGATTCATCGCTTTGCTTTCGAACTGCACGACGGAAGTGCCGCTCCGCCCGTCCGCGAGTCTGTTTCTTTGCGCACCGCTCGTGTTGTCGTCGCACATCTACAAGATGGCAACGCATTAATCCAGATGTTCCGAGCCATCGTGAATAGCGAGCCGGCGGACTACGATCACTTGGTCGGACAGACCTTTAAGGATGGTTTCATCGAAAATGGTCCGAGCGATCGCGTCGATGAATCGCACGAATGGCAGAACGCCGATCGCTGACGCCGTGACATTGACGTTCGGACCGCGAGGCGCTTGTCGGCCA
>NZ_JALQDH010000093.1:0-692 GCF_023631365.1 Caballeronia sp. INML2
CCTGCGGCTACGTTGTAGAACGCAGATAGGCGTCCAGTATCTCCAAATGCAATTCGCAGATTTTCGCCCGATCAGACTGGCGCGCATAGTCGCGGCCCGTGAACGCGCTGATAGTGAAGCGATTGGAAGCGATGTAGTAGCCCATCCCAACTAGCGTGACATAAAAATCCAGCGGATCGATTCCGCTACGAAACTGTCCTGCATCGGCTCCGCGCGCAAGAATCGACCTGACGACTTCAACCACTGGCGAGATCGTCTCGCTGAGTTTTTGTGAAGTCTTCAAGTACCGGCCCTGATGCAGGTTCTCGTTGTTGATCAGCCCGATCCATTCGGGGTTGTCCCATAGATGCGCCCAGATGGAGGTAGCCAGCGCTGCCATCGCCTCGCGAGGCTGCAGGCTGCTCAGGTCCAGCTCGCTCTCCTTCTTCGCGTAGTCGGCGTACATGGCCTCCAGCACAGCGACATACAGCAGTTCCTTACTGCCGAAGTAGTAGTAGAGCATTCGTTCGTTGGAGCCCGCGACTTCGGAGGTTGCGTCGGTCCGCGCGCCGGCTAGTCCGAACTTGGCGAACTGGCTTTTTGCCGCTTCGAGAATGCGGCGACTAGTCCCTTCGGGATCACGCTTGACTACTGGCTTAGGCGGTTTGCTGTCCATTTTTTGTCGGTCAAATTAGCGGCGGCATATGGCTGCT